>JBPCOQ010000058.1:0-44836 GCA_051000095.1 Bryobacteraceae bacterium
CGGGCGACAATGTGGGGCTGGAGATTGAGCTGATCACTCCGGTGGCGATGGACAAGGGCTTGCGGTTTGCGATTCGGGAAGGCGGGCGGACCGTGGGCGCCGGGACCGTGACAGAGATTTTGAGCTAGAGGAGCAAACATGCCGCGCGAGATCATTACGTTTCAATGCACTGAGTGCAAGCGAAAAAATTACACCAACACGAAGAACAAAAAGCTGACAACCGAGCGCTTGGAGTTTAAGAAGTTCTGCCCGTTCTGCCGCAAGCACCAGGCGCACCGCGAAATCAAGTAAATTAGTATTGGACCTTCAGGACCAAAAGAAGGGGCATAGGCTAACGGTAAACCAGCGGTCTCCAAAACCGCCTTTGGGGGTTCGAATCCCTCTGCCCCTGCCAGCACGCCCGCATCAAACCGCACCAAGGTGAAGCAGTAGGTCAACAAGAGAGAGAAATGGCGATCGTTCAAACAGACGAAGATTCCGGTGGTTTTGTCCGAAAGGCATCCGGCTGGCCCGGGCAAGCCAAAAGCTATTTTGAGGAGCTTCAGCTCGAAATGCGGCGCGTTACCTGGCCCAGTTGGAAACAGGTTCGCGCCACCACCACAGTTGTGATCATCGCCGTATTCGCCTTCGCCGCGTACTTCGCGCTGGTAGATAAAATTGTCGGCGCGGCAATCACGAAGCTGTTCGATTCGTTTACCCGTTAGAGAAGACTCTTATCATGGACCAAGAAATCACCGCTCCCGAAGAGACCGAAGAAGTGCAGACTGAAACGATGGAGTCTGCTCCGGAGACCGTGGAAGCCGTTCCAGAGGAAACTGTTCCAACAGAAGCCGCTCCAGAGGTTCCGGCAACCGGTTCCAGCAAGAACTGGTTCATCATCCACACTTACTCCGGATTTGAACAGAAAGTGGCAGATTCGCTTCGCAGCCGCGCTCAGGCTTTCGGCTTTTCGGACAAGATCGGGCAGATCCTGATTCCAACGGAAGAAGTGGTCGAATTGCGTGCGGGCAAGAAGGTCACCAGCAAGCGGTTACTATATCCCGGGTACGTGCTGGTGGAAATGGAAATGAACGACCAACTTTGGCACGAAGTGAAAAATACGCCTCGTGTCACCGGGTTTGTCGGTGGTGGCAACAGCCCGGTACCGCTGACCGCGGACGAGGTGAATCAGGTTCTATACCGGCAGGCGACTGCGGCGGAGAGGCCTCGTCCCAAGCTCAAGTTTGAGAAGAACGAAACGGTTCGCATCAATGATGGACCGTTCGCCAATTTCTCGGGTAAAGTGGATGAGGTCAACACGGACCGGAATACGTTGCGTGTGCTCGTCACAATCTTCGGACGGGCCACCCCCGTTGAGCTCGACTTCCTTCAGGTGGAGAAAATCTAAGCAACATGGCAAAGAAAATTAACGCATACGTGAAATTGCAGATACCGGCAGGCAAAGCAACGCCGGCGCCTCCGGTGGGCACCGCGCTTGGACCGCAGGGCGTCAATATCATGGAGTTCTGCAAGGCCTTCAACGCCAAGACCTCTGCAAAAGATCAGGAAGGGCTGATCATCCCGGTGGTGATCACGATCTTCTCGGACCGGTCGTTCACGTTTATTACGAAGACTCCGCCGGTTCCGGTGCTGATCAAGCGCGCGGTGAGCATTGCAAAAGGATCGGCCGAGCCGAACAAGAACAAGGTTGGGACGATCACCGAGAAGCAGGTGGAAGAAATTGCCAAGATCAAGATGCCGGATTTGAACTGTTTCGATCTGGACGCAGCGGTCCGAAGCGTCAAGGGTACTGCCCGGAGTATGGGCGTTGACGTCGGGTGAGTGGGGCGGGCATTCAGACTGCCCGGTAAATGCTTAAAACGCTGCTCACTACCGGGTGGGGGTTGCGGCATCCCATCATCGGCGCGCCTATGGCTAACGCGGCGCGCGGCCGCTTGGCTCGCGCCATCACTCTAGCAGGCGGCTTGGGAATGATCGGTGTTGGGAGCAAGGACTCCCCGGATTTCATCCAACGTGAATCCGCAATCGCGCGCGGCGATGGCGCTCCCGCAAGGTTTGGCATTGGTTTAATGGCCTGGCTGTTGGAAGCCCGTCCGGAATTGCTGGACGCGGCGATCCGGGAACAGCCTTTTCTGATCTCGATATCTTTCGGCTCCGTGCAACCGTATTCCGATCGCCTGCACCGTGCCGGAATTCTGCTTGCGACACAAGTAAACAACCACGCGGCTGCCGTCGCCGCGGCCCAAGCCGGCGCCGGCGTAATCGTTGCGCAGGGAACCGAAGCAGGCGGGCACACTGGCTTCACCGCGACGCTTCCACTTTTACAAATCGTGCTGGAAGCTGTGGACAAACCCGTCCTGGCGGCAGGCGGCATTGGAACCGCCGCGGGGCTCTCCGCGGTGCTGGCCGCCGCAGCGGAAGGCGCTTGGATCGGCACCCGGTTCCTGTTGTGTCCGGAAACCGATCACACTGATTCAGCACGGGAGCGCCTGATCGCCGCCAAAGAAACCGATACGATTCATACCTCTGTCTTCGATCGCGTGAACCGGCTGGCGTGGCCCGAGGAGTTCCCTGGCAGAGCGTTGCGGAATGCCTTTGCCGAACAGTGGGACGGCCGCGAACAAGAACTAATGTTGCAAGCCGATGAGATCGCGCGCTTCCGCGCAGGCGCCGATCGCAAGGATTACGACGTCACCTCGATCTATGCCGGACAAGCCGTGGGGCTGCTCAAGCAGCGGCAAACGGCGGCGGAAGTGGTCCACGAGATTGGCGATGGAGCCGAGCGACTGCTTCGCGAGCGGTTGAATCATCTGCTCGGGGACTAAGTTGACGGAACCTGGCCGAAATACCATATGCCGCTCGGTCCGGAAACCGTTCGATTTCGCCGAGACCTTCGATATTTACGTGGCGACGATTGACCGGATAGTGCCGCACACTATTTGCTACTCGTGTGTAGACTGAAGGGGATGCCGAACCCCTCGTAGGCACTAACGCGGCGGGATGTGCTGGCATTGCTGTCTTCGCCGGCCTTCTCTCGGCCGGCGTCAGCCGAATTTCCTGAGAGAAGCCTGGTTCCCCACCAAGTTACGGTAATTGACGGACTGAACCAGGCCCACACCCCGCGCACGCTTATCCTGCGTGGCGATCGGATCGTGGAGATGTCTGACTCGCGTTCCATTTGAATCCCACCGGATGCCCGTGTCGTCGATTGCTCGGGGAAATTCTTAATTCCTGGACTTTGGGACATGCAGCCGGTCCTCAGATTTTTCGAGCAGGCCCCATGTTAAACGGCCGGTTTGCGGATTATCAGTTGCCGGTCACCAATTCCTCCGAAGCAAAGGGCGCTGTTCGAGCTCTCCAGCGCGCGGGCGTCGACTGCATAAAGGTCCATCGAATGACGCCTCGCGATGCTTACTTTGGAGTTGCCGAACATGTGGAGACTCTGTTTGAGGGCACCTTTTCCGGGGCCCGCGACGATATTCCTCTTGCCGATTCGATCCGGCGATTCAAGGGAGCCGGCGCACAGCGGTTGTTCGAGCGCTTTGCGTAGAACGGCAACTATTTCGATCCGACTCTGATTGCTTTCGACGAAAGGCAATCGTGCTGGAACCCGTGCCCGACCAGCGAGACCGCTATACGTTGCGTTGAATCCGAACGCGCGTTATGTCGTGGCTGGTTTAGGGACCTTACCCAAGCAGGCCGCAATACGTTTCCGTTGAAGCCGACCGATAACATCGACATCGCTCAGATGAAGCGCTTCAACTTTACGGAGCGCGTGCGGTTCGAGTTGGCGGGCCAGTTCTTCAACGTTCTGAACCATGCGCAATACACAGGTTTTGTGGAGCAGGTGATCTAGCTCACCTGCTTCCTTCCAACTCAGCAACCCGCTTCTCTAACCGTCGAAGCTGCCGAATCAACTCCGGCAGGCGAGGAAACACCGTAATCGCACGCAGCCATTCCCGGCTCTCAAATGCCGGTGAACCCGACACCACGGCCCCTTCCTTCACATCTCCACCGATTCCGCTTTGCGCATAAATCACCGCATCATCGTGGATTGTCAGATGCCCCGATACTCCAACCTGCCCCGCCAGCAGCACGTTTTTGCCCAACACTGAGCTACCCGCTAACCCGGTTTGCGCGCAAATAATGTTGTCCTCGCCCACCGTAGAGGCATGCCCCACCTGCACCAGGCTGTCGATCTTGGCTCCGCGCTTCACTCTTGTATCGCCCACGGTCGCGCGATCGATCGATGAGAGCGACTGCACCTCCACATCGTCCTCAATGACGGTGATGCCGGATTGGACAATCTTGAAATGCGTGCCTTCAGCCGTTTTCGCGAATCCGAATCCATCGCCGCCAACGACAACGCCGTTTTGCAGAATCACCCGGTGGCCGATTCGGCAGAACTCGCGAACCACGGCGTGCGAGTGAGCGCAAAAATCATCCCCGATTTGAGCTCCCTCGTAGATCACGACGTTGGGATGTAGAACTGCATTCCGGCCGATCGTGACGTTCTCACCCACCACGGCAAAGGCTCCGATAGCGGCGCCATCGGCAATCCTCGCGCTTGGCGCGATCGCAGCTTGTGGATGTATACCGGCAGGCGGACGGGGCGGCTGGTAGAACAGCGCCAGGGCGCGCGCAAAATCGTGATAGGGATTGGCGGATATCACGCTCGCCGGCGCCGGGTCGCGCAGCCGCTCGATCACCAGAATTGCCGCCGCACGGGTCTGCTTCACCTTGGGCGCGTACTTCGGGTTCGCGAGAAACGTCAGATCAGCTGGCCCAGCCTGCTCGATTCCAGCCACACCCGTAATCTCAATTTCACCGTCGCCAACCAGCGCGCAACCGAGCGCGTCAGCCAGGTCCCGCAGCCTGTAGCTCTTGGGCACCCTGCTTACTCGTTCTTGGGAAACTCGGCTCCGGATGCGCCCTCTGCCTTCAGTCGCAACATGTGCTTGTGCGCTTCCTGTATTTTCTGCCACTGCTTCTCGACGAGCGACCGGCTGTGGCCCGAGATATCCGTGTTCACCACGCGCTCGAAGGCTGCCTGCGCGGAATCCTCTCCGGTCTCGCAGGCTGCGATGATCGCGCCGGCGTCGCCTCCCGAAAGCACGGACTTCAGATCCATCCACCCGCGATGCAGCGCCGCAGTCAGGCTGCCATGATCGGGGGGGCTGCCGCCCAGCCGTTCGACTTCGGTCTGCAAATCTCGCGCGAAGTGAGCGCGCTGTTTGGCGTATTCGTTAAAAATCGTGGTGACCTGCGAGTTGTGGACAGTCTTGGCTGCCTCCAGATAACCCTGCTCTCCGTCCTTGCAGACCTCAATGAGCCCATTCAGATGATCGATTGTTTCTTCGTTAGTCATGATTTTATTAGACGCGCTGGTAATCGGGCCGCCACACCTGAATTGCTTTCTTGATGTCCTTGGCGCTCATCTTATCGGACAGGGCGCGCTGCACCAGCGGCGCCACTTCGTTATCGGAGGCAAAGCGCAAGGCGATGAGTTGCGCGAGGGTCAGTTCATCCACCCTGGACCGTAACGGCTCGGGAACAAGCCGCGCAATTCGCCCGCGCTCTTCCAGCCGGATGACGCGGTCCTGGACTCTGAGCGCGTACAGCCGGGCTTTTAGAGTCAAGAGCAGTAATCCAACCGCAAGCACCACCTCCCATCCTGTTCCCAATGCCGGATTCCGTACCAGGTATACAACTCGTACTGCCAGGTTGACTAAGAACAGCGGTATGAGAATGAAATGAAAGAGTGGATCAAATCTGGTGTGGTGCTCATAACTCTGTAGTGGAGCTTTAGCCATGCGCTCAGTGTACTCCAGCTTGAACCCGCCGGCTTGCGGGGACCCGGTGGGACAGGCGGTTTCACCTTTCGGCTTTTTCGTCGACGAATCGGGTTAAGAGGGCTCCTACACTACCGTACGTACTTGGATATATGCGGCGCTTCTTCTAATGGCGTAATAGTCATATTTGAGGACCAGAGACACGAGTCCCTGTGTTGCGAACCATTCGGCCGACATCGCCTGATGTCCCGGTCGAGTCAGCCATCGAAGCAAGCGGCGCAGGTGAAGAAGCGCACGATTCATGGGATTGAGGTGACGATCGTGGACGTTTCAGGAGCATGGGTGGGCCAATGGCCGCGGCCAAATCGGTGAAGTCTGGTTACCGGCTGCTAGGCGCGATCGCCGAGGCTGCGGACGGCCCGGTGTTCTTCAAGTTGACGGGCCCACCAAGACGGTTGCGGCCAATCGGAAGCAATTCGAGACTGTGCTCCAATCGCTCGGGAACGCGCCTCGGTAACGCTATTGACGCGCGCTATTGACGCGTCACTACGATTGATCGCCAGGCGGCCACGCCGCCCACATTGGTCGCTCGCACCGTGATGGTGTTGGTGCCTACCAGCAGCGGTATGGCACCGATACTCCAGTTACTGGTTCCGCTGGCGTTCCCCGATCCGCCCGTTGAGTTGGTCCAGGTCACTCCGGAGATCCCGTTGTTGTCCCGGGCCGTTCCGCTTACTGCGATAGAACTGCCGGAGGTGGACACTGTCGTCAGGGCCGGTGAAACGATCGTCAGGCTGGGCGGTGATGTTCCGGCGCCGCCGGGCAATACGTAAGAGACCTGCAGGGTTCTGCTGGCGCTCAAGCCATTCTGTGCGATAGCAGTAACCGTTATGGTGCTGAGTCCTGTTTGCAACGAGACAGAGCCGGTACTCCAGTTCGTGGCGCCGCTACCCTGACCATTGCCGCCCCGCGAGTTCGACCAAATCACCCGCATAATGCCGGACGGGGCGGAGGCCGTTCCAGACAGAGAGACGTTCGCCACGGTCGTACTGAATATTCCGCCAGCAGCCGGAGCGGTGATATCGATTTGAGGGCTGGATATTGGCTGCCCGGAAGCGACGGCTTGACGTACGGCAACGATCGTATGAAAGACCTGTGTGTGGCTCGCGTCTATCGCCGTAATCGTAATCGTGTTGATGCCGATACTGAGAGCGATCGGGCCGGCAGTCCAAGTCTGGGCGCCGGACGCGGTTCCCGAGAAGCCGTGATCGGACGTCCAGCTCACGACAATACGCCCGGAGCCGCCCGCGGTAGTGCCATGCAAGATAGTTGTGCCGTCCGTGGTTGTCAGATTCGTTTCCTGCACTGCGACAGTTAGCGGAATCGTAGCCGCGGGTGAACCGTCCTGGGCCGCGTACATGGCCAAGATGGCCCCGATATCCTGAGAAGTAAGCGCCGAGCTCAGGCGGTAATACGGATACATCACCGCGCCCGGCGTGTCCGAATGCCCCAATCCAAGCGCGTGACCCGTCTCATGGAGCGCCACGCTAAACAGATCCACATCCGCTCCGATCTTCCAGTTCTCATCGGCATCGAAATGCATGTCGCCCGCAATGGGCTCCGGGTTCACAGGATAGGGATAAAAGGTGTGCGCCAGAATCCCGCCCGGGCCGTCGAACGGAAACCCGTCGCCATGGCTGCGGGCGCCGAACATCACGGCGATCGTGCGACCGGCATTTGGATCCGAGGTCTGCGTAAATGTGAGCTTGGCGTGTTTCGCCCACTCTGCAAAGGCGCGCGCGACCTCAGCCGTCAACCCGTCCGGTGGCAGCTTGGGTGTCTTGTTCACGAAGGCGTAGTTGAGGTCGGCGCCATTCTGACCCGGGCCATCCCAACCATCGCCCACTCGGAGTATCGACTGTCCGAGAGATCCCTGGTCTGTCAGGGCGCCCGCACAGGCATGCACTGGGACGCCTTGGACCAGATCGTCGGAGGCCGGAAACACATAAGAAACTTCGTCCCAATCTCCGAGACTGGCAATCTGGTCCGAGGTGCCCGACACGAGCAGATGGTGGTCCAGCAGATCGGAACTTTCCTGAATCTGGAGTTGCAGGTCCACGACGATCGAGCGCGCATCGTTCATATCGACATCCGGATAGAATTCCACAATGACGAACTGCACCTCATCCCCGCCTTGAAGGGAGTCGAGCAGCGAACTGAACTTGTCCTCTTTGGCGACGCCGCCAATCCAGTGCAAGTCCAGGCCGGCGAAATCCGTATCGTCCGCGGCCGAAACCGAAAGGCCGAAATCCGGCACATAGCTGAGAATGCGTACGCCCCTGCGGCGCAGCTCGGCAAGCTGCCCGGGATTTGGCGCGGAGGGAAACTGCACAATCCAATGGCGGCGGCCGAGGTTCCGTCTGTTTAGCCTTTCGCCAGCCGGTCTCCGTCCGCCTTTCAAGTGAAGCACCGGCTGCGCAGCCGAATTCGTTGTTGCGATCAGGAACAACACGACTAGCAATCCCGTTAGTCTTGCGCCGCGCATGTGGTTCTATTCGGCTGTAAATTGAGATTTTTCGATACGGAAAGCACTGTATTCCTCTGAGGTTTACCGTGGTACTTCGACTTCTCTGCTTCGCCATCCCGTTCTTACTCGCGGCCGACACGCCGTCTGCGCGTGACGCACCCGCGCCTGCCCGTGACGCACCCGGGTCTTATGTGATTCAGACTTTCGCGGGTAGCTCATTCACAGGCGACGGCGGAAACGCAACGTCCGCTTTGCTTAGCCAACCGGAAGGCCTGGCGGTAGATACGGCGGGCAACATCTATGTGGCCGATGCCGCTGACAATCGTGTGCGGAAGATCTCTCCCGCGGGGTTGATTCAGACGATAGCTGGGAATGGCAATGCGGGGTTCAGCGGGGATGGGGGTCCGGGCGCGGCGGCACAGCTCAATCATCCCTATGGAATCGCGATCGACCGGGGCGGCAACCTGTTTATCGCCGACCTGGGGAATAGCCGCGTCCGGAAGCTGGATTCGCAAGGGCAGATCACGACCGCCGCCGGTGGGGGATCGATTACGCCCGGGGGGAGTGGCGACGGTGGTTTGGCTATCAATGCGAGGCTGTCGGCTCCCCGCAACGTCGCCGTGGATCTCAACGGCAACCTATATATCTCGGATTTTGCGGTCCACCGCGTTCTGCGGGTTTCAGCGCAAGGAATTCTGACGACCGTTGCCGGCAGCGGAAAGGCAGGTTCCACCGGCGATGGGGATTCCCCCGCCTTGTCGCTGCTTTCCTCTCCGGCCGGTTTGGCGACGGACGCGACCGGGACGCTCTACATCGCCGATAGCGGGAACAACCGGATTCGCAAGGTGCTGCGCGACACCATCAGCACCGTTTATACCGTCACGGCTCCCACGGGTATTGCCATGAGCTCGGCAGGCACGCTGTATGTCGCTGCAGCGGGCTACTTCGGTACAACCGTACGCTCGCTCGGCGCGGGAGTTTCGGCCAAAGACGTGGCCGTGGATTCGGCGGGCAATGTCTTTGTCACCAGCGGCCAGTTCGTCCGCAAACTCGCCTCCGATGGACAGCTAACCACGGTGGCGGGTACGGGAGCATCGTTCAGCTATGGCGGCGATGGCGGTGCGGCGTCGACAGCCAGGCTGAATACCCCTAGCGCCATCATCCGGGACGATCTGGGGAACTGGTACATCAGCGATACCGGCAACAACCGCATCCGCAAGATCAACACCGCGGGAATGATTACGACCTACGCCGGGACCGGAGAGGTGGGCAGCAACGGCGATGGTACGCTGGCAACGCTGGCTCAATTGAACGGGCCGCGCTGCCTGGCGCTCGATTCAAGCCGTAACTTATATGTTGCGGATGCCGGGAATAACCTGATCCGAAAAATCACGCCGGGCGGGCTGATTTTCACCGTGGCCGGACAAATCAATGCACCTTTGAATGATCCGGAGTGCATCGCAATCGATTCCGCGGATAGCCTGTACATTGCTGAAACGGGCAATAATCGAATCTTGAAGGCGCCCGTGGGCTCTGTACCCGCACCTCTCGCGGAAGCGCTAAAGCCGTCCAGCCTGGCCGTCGATCGGAGCGGCAATCTATACATAGCCGAGAGCAGCCGGATTTCGAAGTGGAGCAGCGCCGACGGGTTCACAACCCTGTCCGACGGTCTCAACAACCCGCGTGGCGTGGTGGTCACGGGCGATGACGTTGTGCTGATCTCGGAGAGCGGCAGTAATCGGGTCCGTTCGTTATCGCCGGCTGGAACGCTTGTGACAATCGCCGGAACGGGCATGCCGGGATTCGCAGGCGATGGAGGCCCTGGAACGCTGGCGCAACTCGCTGCTCCCATCGGCCTCACCGTGGACATCTCCGGGACTGTGTGGATCGCGGACTCCGGCAACAACCGCATCCGCGCGCTCAACCCCTCTGCTTCCGGCCCGGTTACTCCACCGGTGGCGCTCGAGACCATCGTGAACGCGGCATCGCTTGCGGCGGGTCCGGTGGCGCCCGGTGAAATCGTGACCATCTATGGCGCGGGTTTCGATGCCACTCAAACCCAAGTACTGTTCGACGGCACGCCAGCCACGCTTTTTTATGCAGGCGATTCACAGATCAACTGCCAGGTTCCCTATGGGCTGCCGCCGGGCGCGGCTTCTACCGTTTCGATCCGGATCAAAGGCGCTCCTGTCGCCAGCTTGCCGGTAAACGTGGTTGCCGCGAATCCTGGCATTTTCACCGTATCCCAGGGCAAGGGCCAGATTGCGGCGGCGAACGAAGACGGAAGCTACAACTCAACGGCGAATCCCGCGCTGCGCGGATCGGTGATCACGGTTTACGCCACCGGAGACGGGCAGAACAATACGGAAGTGAATCTGACGATTGGCGGCTACGCGGCTGCGTTATTGTACGCCGGGCCCGCTCCGGGTTATCCGGGACTGATGCAAGTGAACGCGAGGGTGCCGTCCGGCTTTTTGCCGCCGGGCAGCCAGGCGGTGGTGCTCGCGATTGGCAAAGCGCAGAGCCAGGCGGGCGTTACTCTAGCCGTGCAATAGTGAAGCGGGCGAGCACGCGCCCGACCCATGCGCGTCCTTCACATCGACACTGGCGCCGCTATGCAAGGCGGCCAATGGCAGGTCCTTTACCTGTTGCAAGGGCTCGCCCAGCGCGGAATCGAGAGCCGCCTGGCCGCCCCCGCGGGATCGCCGCTGCTTGCGGCAACTCGGAAATCGGGGTGTGATGCGCAACCGCTGGGGTTCGGACGGATGGTCCGCGATTCAGGCCGGTTCGATCTGGTGCATGCGCATGATGCGGGCGCTCACACGGTGGCGCTGCTGTTGCGTCCGCCTCTGGTCGTCTCGAGGCGCGTGGCGTTTCCGTTAAAGCGGACGCCCTTTTCGAGACATAAGTACAGCCGGCCAGCTCAGTTTCTCGCCGTGTCCCGCTATGTTCAAAATGTCCTGATGAACGGCGGCATTCCCGAGGAAAAGATCTCCGTTGTTTACGATGGTGTTCCCCTGCCGGAGGACATCGCTTTCGACCACCGCTCGCGCTTGATCGCGCTCGATTCCGAATCTCCCGGCAAAGGAAAAGCCATTATAGAAGAGGCGGCCCGCATGGCCGGCGTCCCCGTACACTTTTCAAGCGCTCTGTTGAGAGACCTGCCGGAAGCGTGGCTTTTCGTCTATATTACGGAGTTGGAAGGATTGGGATCGGCTGCGCTGCTGGCGATGGCATACGGAGTGCCGGTACTCGCGAGCCGCGCTGGTGGACTCCCTGAGATCGTGGAGGATCGCGTTACTGGACTGCTCACCACCAACAATGCAAACGATGTGGCAGCCGCCATGAAGTGCCTGCATGAGGACCGTGCCGCGGCCCTGCATCTGGGGCAGAACGGCCGGGCCAAAGTAGAGCAGCGATTCACCGCGGATCACATGGTGGAAAACACTATTCGAGCCTACGAAAAGGTCGTGTCTTGTTAGAGGCGGCCCTGGCCGGAGTGTTTGGACTGCTAATTGGCAGCTTTCTCAACGTCTGTATTTATCGCTTGCCGAGGGATCTTTCCGTCGTAGTTCCACGATCGTTTTGCCCAGGTTGCGAACGGCGGATCGCGTGGTTCCACAACATTCCGCTGCTGAGCTTTGTGTTGTTGCGCGGACGGTGCCGTCACTGTAACGCTCGGATTCCGGTCCGATATGTGGTGGTCGAGCTGCTGACAGGCGCGCTCTTTTCCGGCGCGGTAATGGCCCTTGGATGGAATGCAAATGCAGCGAAACTATGCGTGTTTTGCGCAGTCATGATCGAGTTGATCTTCTCGGACCTGGAGGCTCGGATACTGCCTGATGAGTTCACGATTGGAGGGACGGCTGCCGGTCTGGTGTTTGCCGCGATTGTTCCGTCCACTGGCGGGCTCTGGCGCTTTTTGCTGCCGTCGGTCGCGAACCCGCGGGCGCTGTCTGTGATCGACGCCGCCTTCGCGGCGGGTTTCAGCAGCGGCATGCTTTGGCTGGTTGGAACCATCTATCGGAGATTGCGGCATCGCGAAGGGCTCGGGTTGGGAGATATCAAGATGATCGCAATGATCGGAGCCTTCCTGGGACTGCAGGGCGTGTTGCTGACGCTGATCGCCGGTTCCACGGCGGGGGCCGTGCTTGGACTTGCGTACATCCTCTTCACGAAGCAGGACGCCGCTAAATACGAGCTGCCGTTCGGATCGTTCCTGGGCGTGGCGGCGATCGGGGTGGCGTTTTATGGCGAACTGGTGGTGGCGTGGTGGACCCGGCTGGGCGCGTGAGAACTGTGCCAGCACAGGCACCCATCGCTAATCAATCGCTCATCAGGAAGATCCGCGGACGCTCGGTATCGTCTTTGGTCGCTTCCCAATAACGCTGCAGAACCGCATACACCATTACGCCCGTCTCGCCCTCGCCCAGGAAAAAATAGCGAAACGACTGCCGCATCAGATTTTGCCGGCTCAACCCCAGGAAGATGGCGGCTGGGTGCAACAGCCGGGTAAGATAAGCCACCGCATTTGCAAAAGCTGTGGCCTGCGATGCCGTTAGCAGATACTGCCCGTCTTCCTCAGTCACGCTAATCTCGATCGACGACGAAAACTCGCTGCGGTTGTCCAGAAGCTTGATATGTACGAATGTCAGTGGGCCTTGCACATTGTAATAGGTGCTGATCTTCTGAACGCGATCGGCTCGCATCTCGGGACTCAAGGTGCGAATGGGTACCATGTTGATTCTCTGATCTTGGAGGGACTTGAACAATTCCTCGGATTCTGGATTGCAGAACCGGTATCCCTCCGCGCGAAGCTCCGTGGCGCGCCAGTAACGGCTTACTCCGCTTACGATCACGAGAAAGAGGATGAAAAAACTGGCGATAATGATGCCGTCCGTTCGCTGAATGATATTGGAGATAGTCGTGTAGGTGAACACCAGTACCACTGCCCAGCAATACGCGCTGAGTAAACGCGAGCGTTCTTTCCACAGCGAGATCGATGCCGCAACCGCCGCCGACGACATCAGAACCAAAACTCCGGTTGCATAGGCGCCGCCCTGGGCCTCCACATTCGCTTTGAAGATTACAGTGATCAGCACATTGAAAACGAACAGCACAACAACCAGAGGCCGCGCGTACGCTACCCAATGCGGAGCGAGCCCGATTCGAGGCAGATAACGCGGCACCAGGTGGAGCAAGCCAGCCATCGCGGAGGCGCCCGCGAACCATAGAATCAAGATCGTCGAAATGTCATAAAGCGAGCCGAAGATGTTGCCGAGGTATGCATGTGCCAGATACGCGAGCGCGCGTCCGCTCGCCGGGCCGCCTTCGCGATACGCCTCCTTCGGAATCAGCAGGGTCGACACGAAGCTCGAGATCATCAGAAGCACGCTCATAATCGCCGCTGCGCTGAGCAGCAGCTTGCGTGTGTTTTGAATGCGGCCGGCCGGTTTCTCTTGCTTGGCGTCCTCGTCCGAGCCAACGATCAGCGGCATCACCGACACACCGGTTTCAAATCCGCTCAATCCGAGCGCCAGCCGCGGGAACAAGATCACAGCGGCCAAAGCGAGGTGAGTCCAATCGCCCTGGGTGTGCAGCGCCTCCCGCCAGTGCGGCATTGCTACCGGATGCCGGACCACTTCCAGCATGGCCCGCGCCAGCACCACGACGTTCAGAACCAGATAGGGAATGCAGACTGCTGTTGCCAATTCGATCGCTTCTTTGAACCCTTTGAGAAACACGGCCGCGAGCAAGGCTAGCAGAACCAGGGTGATGGTCATGTTCGCATTGCCTACAAACTTGTGGAGAAAAGGATTCTGCGTGGCGTGTGTGGCGGCGTCAGCGGCCGACAGAGTCATCGTAATCACAAAGTCCGTCGCGGCGAACCCAAGCAGAATTAACACGAGGATTCGTCCCCACCAACCCGGCAGCAGGTTCTCCAGCATTGCGATGGAGCCCTGCCCGACAAAAGAACGGCCGGCAACCTGCCAATAGATGGGCAGTGCGCAAAGAAGCGTGACGGCGACAAGCACCGCGGTGGCAACCGGGGAGAGCGCTCCCGCCGCCAGTAAAGCAATGCCGGGTTGGTACCCGAGAGTTGAAAAGTAATCGACACCCGTCAGCCAGATCACCAGATACCACGGGTGGGCGGCATGCGCGCTGATATCGTGACGTTCGAGACCTTGCCACCACGATCGCGGGTTTTCCGGTGCTTGCTGCTCGACAACAGGAACGGTGTTAGCGGCCACGGATCTATCCTGCCACGTTTGTACTTTGATTCGACAGACTTCGATCAGCCGCGTAGCACCGGCATGCTGGCCTGTGTTGCACTTAAACAATCTTCTCTCTTGACAAATACGTCGTATAACGCTATAGTTAATGACGATATAGTTCTCAACGCCATAGCCGGAGAAATCGCCCATGCGCACCCGACACGACGCTGCACCTCAACCCCATTCGCCCCTGACGCCTGCGATGTTTCATGTTCTACTCGCCCTCGCCGATGGCGACAAGCACGGCTATGCCGTCCTCAAGGAGGTCGGCGAACAAACCAGCGGGGAGGTCCAACTCAGCACAGGAACGCTGTACGGTATTATCAAGCGGCTATTGACGGACGGCCTCATCGTGGAAGTGAGCAACCGCACGCTTACCGAGAACCAAGACCAGCGGCGCCGCTATTATCGCTTGACCGGCCTGGGGCGCGAAGTTGCAATCGCCGAAGCGCGTCGCATGGAAACGCTGATCGCCCGCGCTCGGTCCAAGCGGCTGATCAAAGCGTTCACCACCGCATAGCAGGAGCACGTCGTGTCGACACCCACAGAAAACTTAGCGTGGCCGGATCGTCTGTACCGGGCGCTGTTGCGCCTCTTGCCTTTCGATTTTCGCAGTGAATTTGGAGACGATATGGAGGAAACATTCCGCGAGCAGCGGGCTCACATCGGGCGCGAGCGAGGCTTTAGCGCTCTGCTGAAAATGTGGTGGGCCACCATTGTTGACATCTTCCGGATGGCGCCCCGCGAGCACTTGAGCGTGCTCGCGCGGGATACGCGGTATGCGATTCGCATGATGTTCAACAACCAGGGTTTCACCACCGTGGCCGTCCTCATCTTAGGCTTGGGTATCGGCGCGAACACAGCCATCTTTAGCGTCGTGAATTCAGTGCTTCTGAAGCCGCTGCCCTACTTGCAAGGAGACCGGCTCGTGATCCTTCACCAGCAAGCCGCCAAGGCCGGGGTGAACGACATGCGTTTTTCAGTTCAGGAAATCAATGAATATCGCGAGCGCAACAGAACGTTGAGCGGGCTGGTCGAATATCACGGCATGCAGTTCACTCTGCTCGGCCACGGCGACGCGCGCCGGGTTCGGGCTGGAGTGGTGTCCGCCGGCTTCTTCAACCTGTTCGGCATCAAGCCGGTGCTGGGCAGAACCTTTGTCCCCGATGATGACAAGCTGGGGTGCGCCTGCTGTGCTGGTTCTGAGTAACGAATTTTGGAAAGAGAATCAGGGCGGCGACCCCAACAGCGTGGGCAAGACTTTCGAGATGAACGATCGCGTTCACACCGTCGTCGGCGTGCTGCCCCCCATCCCGCAATTCCCGAATGAAAATGACGTCTACATGCCCACCTCGGCGTGTCCGACCCGCTCCTCCAAGCGATTCATCGAAAACCGGAACGCGCGAATGATGAGCGTGTTCGGACGGCTGAAGCCGGATGCCACGCTCGATCATTGCGCCCAGGACGTGGCTTCCATCGCGAAGCGCGCGGAAACAGAGTTCCCAAAATCGTACCCTACGGGATTGGGGCACAATCTCGCTACCGCCAAATTGCGCGAAGAGCTGACTAGCCGAGCCCGCCCCATGCTCCTGGTTCTGCTGGGCGCGGCCGCGTTTGTGCTGATTATTGCCTGCGCCAACGTAGCCAACCTGATCCTGGCACGCATGGCGCGCCGGGAGCGCGAGTTGGTGATCCGCACCGCGGTCGGAGCGGGCAGCGGGCGGTTGCTCAGGCAGTTGTTGACAGAAAGCCTCATCATGGCTTTGCTGGCGGCGGGCGTGGGACTGGTTTTCGCAAAGGGTAGTTTGAAATTGTTGACGCAGTTTGCGGCGCAACTGACTCCGCGCGCCCGGGAAATCAGCATGGATGGATGGGTACTCCTGTTTGCCATTGCGTGCGCGACCCTGACCACGGTCGTTTTTGGCACGGTCGCCGCTTTATACACGCGCACGGATGTGGCCTCGGGGCTCAAGGAGAGCGACAGTCCCAACACCGCCGGCGCCCGTCGAAATTATCTGCGCGGTGGGTTGATCACGGCGCAAGTCGCGTTCTCTTTTGTTCTGTTGATTGGCGCCGGCTTGATGGTTCGCAGCTTGATTCAACTCGATCGCGTGGACCCGGGCTTCAATCCGGAACGCGTGTTTGCGGTAGGAATCAATTTGAACTGGTCGAAATATGGCTCCCGCGATCGCGTGGTCACGGCCAGGAATTACCGCGACGTTTCGAAACGGATCCTCGCCAAGGTGGAGTCCCAACCGGGTGTTGTGTCCGCCGCGCTATCATCCACGTTCCCGTTAGATCCGGAAACGTTCGGGAGCCAGAATTCAGGAGCATTTCGCATCGAAGGCAGCACCGTATCCGAGGCGGAAACGCCTCCGCTGGCAAACATAAATTCCGCTAGTCCTGACTACTTTCGCACGCTTGGAATACCGCTCGTGAAGGGGAGACTGTTCACCAACGCGGATCACCAGGACGCACCCAAAGTAGCCATCATCAGCCGCTGTCTCGCGCATCATCGTTGGGGTGAGGCCGACCCGGTTGGCAGAAGAATCACCTTCGACAACGGAGACACCTGGGTCACCATCGTTGGAATCGTGGGGGACGTTAAGGAGGCCGGGCTAAACAATCCTCCCCCGGATGGATTGTACCAGCCTCTCCTTCAGGTTCCGTTTCCCGGAAGCGTCCTCGCGCGGAGCACTGGCGAGCCGTTGGCGTTAGCCCGGCAGGTACGGCGCGCCATCCTCGAGGTCGATCCTCAGACGGCCATCACGGAAGTGAAGACTCTGGAGGAGGCGCGCGCCGAGTCGATCTCCTCGCCCCGCACCATCGCGAGCCTTTTCACCGTCTTTGGAGTGCTGGCGCTGGTGATTGCGGTCACAGGTATTGGCTCGATGCTCGCCTTGTCAGTCCGCCAACGGACTCGCGAAATCGGCATTCGGATGGCGCTCGGCGCAAAGCCCGCGGATGTCGTTGGCAACGTCATTACCCAGGGGATGCTGCTGGTCGCGGTTGGTTTGGCGTGCGGCGTCGCTGGCGCGTTGGAGTTGACGGGGCTGCTGAAAGCGCTGCTGTTTGAAGTGACCCCGACGGATGTTGCAACCTTCGCGACGGTAGCGGTGTTGCTCTTCGCCGCGGCCTTGCTGGCATGCTACCTGCCGGCACGACGAGCCGCTCACATCGATCCGCAGCTTGCACTGCGCGCGGAGTGATCCCATGAGAAAACTGTTCCTTGGATTCGCCGGCATCGCCGCGGTGTCTTTGATGGTCGCTCTCAGGGGAGCGAACCAGCCCACCGCCTCCCCCGATGGCCCGCGGTACACGGCCGGCGGCGAAATGCTCCGCCCGCAAAACTATCGCGAGTGGATCTACCTCAGTTCCGGGCTGGGCATGACCTACGGACCTATACAATCCGAAGCCCGTGACCGGGAGCCCATGTTTGACAACGTATTTGTCAACAGGCCCGCGTACAAGTCGTTCATGGAGACGGGCAACTGGCCCGACAAGACGGTCATGATCCTAGAAGTTCGATCGTCGCAATCCAAAGGCTCCATCAACAACGGCGGACACTATCAAAGCGATGTCATGGCCTTTGAAGCCCATGTCAAGGACGAAGCCCGCTTTGAGGGCAAGTGGGCGTTCTTCCCGTTTCCGAAGAACGCTGCTTCTTCAAAAGCAATTCCCACGACAGCGAACTGCTACTCCTGCCACGCAGAACACGGGGCCGTTGACACGACATTCGTGCAGTTCTACCCGACTCTGCTCAGTGTCGCCAAGGCCAAAGGGACGCTCATTCAGTGACAGGTTTCGGGTTTAAGTGCAACACAGGCAGGAATGCCTGTGTTCGAGCAGGTCTCCGACCTGCTCGCGAGAGAGTGCTTTTTGGATTCCGCGGCCCGAAACGAGCAGGCCGGAGACCTGCTCCACCCGCGAAAGTAAGTGGCATTGGGCAAGAATGCCTGTGCCACTCGGTGACTATTGGAGCATGAGCGTGGCGGAACCGTGCGACCGGTACCGGGGAAGTTATTCCATCACCAGCAACTGAATCCGCGATCCGTCCGCGCCACCTAAATATACCCGCTGTGTCGCTTTCACAAAGTCGGTCGAAAGCGCCTTTGGAATCTCGATGAACTTTTGCGGATTGCGGTCTGTCAGTGGAAACCATGAGCTCTGGACTTGCACCATGATACGGTGTCCCGCGCGGAACGTGTGCGCGATGTCAGGCATTTGGAAGGCAATGCGATCGGGTTTGCCGGGCTCAAAGGGAACGGGATGCTCAAAGCTTTTGCGGTACTTCCCGCGGAACGGCTCGCCGCGAACCAACTGCTGATATCCGCCGATCTTGATGACGTTGGCCGGCTGATTTCTCTGCGCGGCCGCGGCGGCTGGCGGGGCTCCTGGCAGAGCGGGCGGAGCATTGTAATCCGGATAGTCGCCGGGGTAAACGTCAATCAGCTTCACGTCGAAATCCGAATCCGTCCCGGTGGTCGAGACCTTTAGATCCACCGAAATCGGTCCCATTACCGTGACATCGTGGTCCAGCGCTTCGGTCTTGTAAACCAGCACGTCGGGCCGCGTGGCGGCAAAGCGCTGGTCTTCCGTCATGTAGTCGGGCCGAACGCCCATCGCGATGTGCGCGATATAGGGCACTGGCTTACTTGGATCCGCAAGATATTCATCCATCGCCGAGGTCTGGGACGGCTGCCAGGAGAGTTTACCCTTCTCAGCCAGATACAGACTCTTGGCTTGCGTGTTCCTGGGAGGCCAGGCATCGGTCCGCCGCCACTGGTTCATGCCCGTCTCGAAGATCCAGGCTTGGGGGAACTTGCCCTCGCCTTTGCCTTTCAGATAAAAGGAGAAGAACGGGAACTCGATCTTCTCGCGATAATAGACTCCCGTTTTCGAGCCAAACGTCACGTTGCCAACCCGATCGCCGTCGCCCCGCGAGAAGCCGCCGTGCGTCCACGGTCCCATCACCAGCATGTCCACCGGCGGAGGAGAGTTTTTCTGAATGAACTGAAACTGCCGAAGTGGGCCTTGCAGATCTTCCGCGTCGAACCAGCCGCCCACTAACATCACCGCGGGCTTCACGCCCTTCAGATATTTCCAGATCGACCGCGATTGCCACACTTCGTTGTAAGTAGTGTTTTTGATGTTTACCAGCCAGTAGGGTTGCTGCTGTTTGAAATATCTTTCGTCGGCGTTCGCGAGTGGACCCATGGTCAGATAAAACTCGTACGCATCCGGCGTGCCGTAGTCGAAAGGTACGGTCTGCGGGGGTGGCGGGCCTGGCTCGACCTGGGGCTTGAAGCCTTGATAGAAGCTGAAGCGATGCGCCAGCATAAAAGCGCCGTTGTGATAACTGTCGTCCCCGAGATAATAGTCGGTAACCGGAGCTTGAGGAGCAACGGCCACCAAAGCGGGATGCGCGTCGATCAGCGCCGCGCTTGCGAAGAAACCCGGCTGAGAGATGCCCCAGATGCCAACCTTTCCGCTGTTGCCTGGGATATTCTTGATCAGCCAGTCGATCGTGTCGTAAGCGTCGCTGCTTTCATCCGTGTCCTTTGGGCTGTTCTTGACGGGCTTGTAGGGGCGGATGATGGTGAAATCTCCTTCGCTCATATATCGGCCGCGAACATCCTGATACACGAAGATGAATTTGTCCCTGGCGAATAACTCGGATGGACCCAGATCGCCGCGGAACTGATCCGCGCCATATGGCTTTACGTTGTAGGGCGTGCGGGTCAACAGGATCGGGTAGGTCTTGCCGTCCGCCACCACGTCCTTGGGAACATAAACGGACGTGAACAGCTTCACTCCATCCCGCATTGCGATGCGGTATTCGTATTTGGAATAGTTCTCACGAACGAAAGCGACGCCTGGTTGTACAGTAGGGGGCCGCACAGGAGTGTCCTGAGCGCTGAGTACGCAAGCCGCAAAAAGCGAAACAGTAAATAAATGGCGCATGGATCGATTGTACGCGTGGGACATGCTTTGGGTGGGATAGATTGAACTCGACCTGACGGATACTGTTGCCGGATTCCTACTTGTATGACACCCAGTTTCCGGTAACGCCGTATTGCAGGCCCAACTTCCGGATTGCCGACCACTCGGGAGTTGGGCGACTTTGCTCCACACGGCACCGCCAGCACGGATCTTTTCCGTGCAAGCCGCGATTCATCCCGGACGTCACAATCCCGAATGAATTGCTATTCCTCCACCCGGAGCAACGGCTTTTTCGTGTACTGAGCTGGCACGGACACGATCTGATCTGCCAAATCTGTTTGACCCCGGCGGCGACCCGCGAGGCGAACATAACCAAGGAAGCTGCCACGATCAGCCTCAAGTGCGCTGATTTCCAATTCGTTGTCAGGGGCTATCACCCGGTGCCAGTCCAGCCACCGCTGCCAGCCGTCGGGCAAAGTGTCGGCCACATCAATGTCCATGATGCCTGTTCGTTCCCAGTGCCGTCGCCACCACGATGCTGAATGAAGACTCGAGAGTTCCGGGGTCCACCACCGGCAAAGATGTTCGGGAAGGGGACCTTCGATTTCCTGAACCAGCCCAGCGCCCGCAATTCCAATTTGGCCGCCTGGCTTGACAAACCCTGCGAGGTAGTTCAGGTAGAGATCGTCCGTCCCGTAGTAGCAGAAGGAATCAATACACATGACGGCGTCGAAGAACTCCGTTGCGAAAGGCAGCGACCGGGCATCGGCGTGGATAGGGAACACGCCGTCCTCCACGCCGGCATCGCGGATTCGTTGGATGTTCTCCGAGACGCTGAACCATAGGTCGGTTGCCCAAACCTGCACACCAAATTCCCGGCGCAGGAAGATCGATGACGCGGCCCGTCCGCAGCCGAGGTCCAGCACCCGTATCCCAGGCCGCAAGTCTAGTGCTGAGGTGAGCCACTCCGTCAGCCAGAGCGAATTCGCCCCACCGCTGACGCTGGCCAGAACCCATTCGGGGTGGTATTGCGAAGAACGAGGAAAGCTCGTGGAGATGAACCGTTTGTCTGAGGTCACAGCCCCCCGATTTTCGCACGATGCACTGTCGGGAGAGGCAAACGAGGAAGCTTAGCGATAGCGATCCTTCGTGCTGCTGGCCTGGCGACTGCTCACGTGCAGTCGGCTAGTATCTACTAATTCTCGAGTCGGCCCGCGCATTTCGCCTGTATCACGGGCCACTCGGAAGTTGAACTCACGCCGGAGGGCGGTCCAGCATTCCGCCCGAAGAGTCCCGAAATCGGAAACTGACTCTACAACCGGCGGCCTAAGCTAATCCTCGGTCTCGAATAACGATCGCGGTAGTTCCGACTGGCGGACGATGCTCAGGAAGGTACTGCGCCGAACCGGATCGTGGAGGGGAATAGGAACCGCGATCGTAGTCCCCTCTGCGCGCTTCTGCATAATCCGATGGCTGTCTCATTGACAAACGGCAGCGAATCCGTTTCGTTCGAGTATCCGGCAAATCTCCGAGCCCGAAAGAGCTCGAAGCTTACCTAACCGGAACCTCAACCTGGGTCACGAAAACTTCGGCCTGGAATCGCCGCAAGACTTCGGACGGATCGGCTGTTTCGAAGAACAGCGTGAGTGCCTCGATCAGATTTGTTCGCGCCTCTTCGATCGATGAACCCTGGCTCGCGATATCGAGTTCCGGACACAATGCCACAAAACCGCCATCCTCTCGTTCAATAATTGCGGTCAAGTCCAAACTATTACACTTCAGGATGTCCCCTCCCAAACCAGCTCTGAGGTAATCGCGATCGATCCTTTCAAAGACCGGTACACCGGACACTTGTCCGCAAACATCTCGTGCACCCGCTCCGCTGTTTCGCGCTGCGAAGGCTCGGCCTTCAGCAGCATGCGAATGTGAATGCGGCGAATCACCAGGACGTTGTCTTCGGTCTCCACCTCACCAACTGCTTCGGCTCGCAGTGTTGGACTGGCGGCCGGTATCTTGCGCGCTTCCAGCGCGCCGGCAAAAGTGCCCATCATTCAACCAGCCGCGCTGGCCACGATGTAATCGAGCGTCGTTGCGTGCGCCGCGAAAGCGCCTACAGGGACCTTATAGTGCGTTGCTATTGCACCATGCACGCCAAAAGTCACCGGTTCGGTTTCGCCCGGCAGATAAGCCCGGCGCATGGGGCCTCCCTGCCGCTCTATTCTCACTTCGGATCGATACACCACATCAGACATCAAGCCCCCTTATTCTGCCAGAACGCGATAATCACCGCGAGCCCAGCAATCGCGGCGGTCTCTGTTCTCAGAATCGTGGTCCCAATTCCCACTGGCAACCACCGCTGCTCCACTATTGCAGCACGCTCGCGATCCGTCCAGCCGCCTTCGGGTCCCACCAGCACCGCCACTCGATCATCCGCGTTCCGCGTGGCCGGCATCGCTGAAGCAATCGGCGTCGCACCCGCAGCCTCATCTAGAACATACCTAAAATCGGCGTCGACCGTCAGCACTTTAGACAATGCCATCGCCGCGTGCACTTCCGGCAACCGCACACGGCGGGATTGCTCGCTCGCCTCCCGCACAATCTTCCGCCACCTCAATACCCGCTTCTGCGCCGCTAGGTCGAGCCCTTTCTCGCTCCGCTCCGCTTGAGCCGGCACAATTTTCTCGATGCCAAGCTCGGTAGCCTTTTCAAGCAGCCACTCGAACCGCTCGAACCGGATCAGTGATGCCACCAGGGTAATCCGCATCACTGGTTGGAGAGGCGCAAGCCGATCGAGAATAGAAAACGAGACGAGATCTTTACCTACCGTGTCTACCTCGGCCAGGAACACGTCACGATTGTCGGAGATCTCGAATTTCTGCCCGGGTTCGATTCGCAGCACGCGCGCCAAATGATACGCCGCGCCGCCAAAGATATGTGCCCGTCCGGCGCGGACCTCATCCACAAAGAAACGGCGGCGAGCCATGTAGAATAATGTACGCTCTTTTGTTGTCGCACTCCCGTAGCGCATGGTATCCCGGCACAAACCCCGGTTCGGGTTTTGACCCACCAGCACTTCCGTTGGTGAGCTTAAAACTCATAAATGCACTTTTTAGACGCAAAAAAGAATGGGTCAAACCGTTGAAAACGACACTCGGGGCGCTCACGAAGCTGATGACACGTCCGGACGGTTGCGCCCTTGAATTTAAAGAGACGAAGAACGAATTCAGTTATGAGCATCTTCTGGACTATTGTTGCGCCATCGCTAACGAAGGCGGGCAAAATGATATTGGACATCACTAACAAAACCCTCGTCGAGTAGTCGGCACCAAGGCGTTCTTAAATCTCGAGCAAAGGCAGCACGATATCCTGCAAGCCCTTCGATTGAGGGTCGATGCTGAGGAGTTTCCTCACCCGGATGGCCGAGTCCTTATCTTCCACATTCCACCAAGGCCGCTCGGAATGGTTGTACACAAAAATGGGCGCTATTTGATGCGGTCTGGCGAAAGCCTTGTGCCGATGAGCGCCGATCGGCTTAGGACGATCCATGATGAAACCGGTCCTGATGTTCAGCGCGCTCATTTGCAAAGGGGCCAAACTTGCGGATTTGGATCGAACGGGAATTGAAAAGCTCCGTTCCATGTGGAAGAGGAAATCGGGAAACGCCCGGCTTGTATACGAATACAGAGCGGCGCAATCTTCAATCGATTATCAGCTTCGCCACGAGTTTAAGTCAGGATTTATGTTGAAGCTGGATGAACTGTGGACAGAAGTAAACAAGCGCAACTACACTCACACGTACCGGGAAGGTTTGTTTTCTTATGAAATCCCGACGTTCAATGAAATCGCGGTTCGAGAGGCCATTCTCAATGCAGTCAGCCACCGCGACTACCGATTGGGGGGATCGATCTTTTTACGCCAGTTCCCAACAAATCTGGAAATCGTAAGCCCAGGCGGATTTCCATCGGGAATCAACACGGAAAATATCCTTGACCGGCAAGCTCCTCGGAATCGGAAAATTGCCGAAGTGCTTTCAAAGTGCGGCCTTGTTGAGCGTTCAGGCCAAGGCATGAACCGCATCGTGGAAAACGCAATCCGTGAATCCAAGAGACAGCCCGGCTTTACTGGAACCGATGAATATCAAGTATCGCTGAGGCTGAGCGGTGAGGTTCAGGACCCGAAGTTCGTTCGGTTTCTAGAGAAAGTTGGCGAAGAGCGGCTCTCATCGTTCACAACCCAGGATTTCTTGGCCCTTGATTTCGTTCATAACAATGACGGAGCCATTCCAGACAACTTTAGGCAGCAAGTCCGGGCACTGATGGAAGCAGGGATCGTCGAGCGCGTGGGTAAGGGGCGGGGCGTTCGATACATGCTCGCTGGCGGCTTTTATGAGTTCGTGGGAAAGCCGGGTGCGTATAGCAGGCGCCGCGGCTTGGATCGGGAGACAAACAAAGCGCTTCTCCTACAACACCTCCAAAGAAGCGGTAATACGGGCTCGCGGCTGCAAGAGCTCCCAGAAGTTCTGCCGTCGTTGTCGAGATATCAGATTCAGACGCTCTTGCGCGAGTTGAAGCGCGAGTTGAAGGTGCACGTGGTTGGGTTGCGGAAGAGCGGGATGTGGTTCGCCGGGAAGGGATGAAGGCGGGTGCTCTACAAAACTCATAAACTTGCCAGTCCGAACTTATAAAGCCCGGTTTTTGTCACGCGGGCATAGAGATAGACTCGCTTCTACAACTCATAACTTTTGCGTCCAGGGTTAATCGCGTCACCAGCAGCCTAAAGCGATCAGAGCCGTGACAGGCCGTTATAATGTACGCTGATGATCGCTTTGCTGCGCGGCACTCTTCTTGAAAAGCATCCTAACCAGGTCATCATCGAAACCGGCGGCGTCGGTTATGACGTGCAGATACCGGTATCGACGTTCTCTTCGCTGGGCGATCCCGGCGCGGAGGTCAGGCTACGCATCCACACCCATGTGCGCGAGGATGCCTTACTGCTCTTCGGCTTCATCACCGCTGAAGAGAAGACCATCTTTGAAAAGCTGATTTCGGTGAGCGGAATCGGGCCCAAGCTGGCCATCACCGTGCTCTCGGGCCTGGCGACGCCCGACCTGCTTTCGGCCATCCGCAATGGTGAGGTTCAGAAACTGGTACGCATTCCTGGCATCGGCAAGAAGACCGCCGAGCGCATTGTGCTCGAGCTCAGAGAAAAGCTCGATACGATCGCGGGCGGGCCGGTTTCCACCGAAGCCGGCCGCCTCACCCCGAGCGCCCTCACCGCCCTGGAACAGGATGTCCTCTCCGCATTAATCAATTTGGGATGCCAGCGCGCGGCCGCTGACGCCGCCGTACGTAAAGCAAAAGATCAAGTTGCCGGAGAGGAGTTTGAGCCGCTATTCCGGCGGGCGCTGGAACTGGTTCGTTAGTGACTCTGGCTGAAATCGCAGGCTGAGTGCCGGCTGCCATCTGGACTCATCTGTTGGCTGGCCGTTCGTTTTGTGGGGTCTTCCAGTACTCAAACGCCTGAGTGTTCACGGAATCATTCCCGCGATTATCCGGCACTCCACGAGGTTGCATCAGACTCAGGGCCTTATCTCTGCTGGAATTCAGCATCTGTCTTGACAAGACGTGGTTGTACAGCGCCAATTGCTTTCGAATTTTACAACTTTGTTGTTCGGAGTCGAAGTGCATTGGCGATTACCGAGACGGAGCTAAAGGTCATCGCCGCGCTCGCGATCATGGGACTCAGAAGGATTCCAAAAAACGGATATAAAAGCCCTGCCGCAATGGGTACACCCAGCATGTTATATAGGAACGCGAATAGCAGGTTCTGGCGAATGTTGCGCATCGTGGCTCGACTCAAACGTAGCGCGCGAGCAATGGCGCGCAAGTCTCCTTTCACCAGAGTCACGCCCGCGCTTTCCATGGCGGCATCCGTGCCAGTTCCCATCGCTATACCGACGTCCGCCTGCGCCAGAGCCGGCGCATCATTGATTCCGTCGCCTGCCATCGCTACACGACGGCCCTCCGCTTGCAGTTTCTTTACGGCCTCGCTCTTTTGGTCGGGTAACACGTCCGCTTGAACCTGATCGATTTGGAGTTGTTGCGCCACGGCCAGGGCAGTTTGGCGATTATCTCCGGTAAGCATAACGATCCGCAGTTTTTCGGAATGAAGCATTTGAATGGCTTCCGGCGTTGATGCTTTAATCGGGTCGGCAACGCCGATCAAACCAGCAGGCCAGCCGTCAATGACTACGAACATGACAGTCTGGCCCTTAGATCGCAGATCCTCCGCGATAGCGAGCAAAGGCTGAATCGAGATGGCTCGTTCTTCGAACAGCTTGGCATTGCCCACCACCACTTGACGGCCGTCCACTGTGCCTGTCGTACCTCGACCCGTTAGCGATTGAAAATCACTCGGGGGCGACAGCGAAAGTTTTCTCTCCATTGCCCCCTTCACTATGGAAGCAGCCAGCGGATGTTCGCTCGCCTGTTCAAGACTTGCGGTCAAGCGTAGAAGCTCATTTTCCGGCTGCCCGTCCAGAACGTGAACCGTGGTCAGCCGGGGCTTTCCTTCAGTCAACGTGCCCGTTTTATCGATAACGAGCGTATCCACTTTCTCCAGCGTTTCGAGCGCTTCCGCATTGCGGATCAGGACTCCTGCCATTGCGCCTCGCCCGGTGCCGACCATGATCGACATAGGCGTGGCCAAACCCAACGCACAAGGACACGCGATGATCAGGACCGCTACCGCGTTGACGAGCGCATGTGCATAACGAGGTTCAGGTCCATAGATGGCCCAAAGCGCGAACGTGAGAGCCGCCACCGCGATGACGGCAGGGACAAAGTACGAGGCAACCACGTCCGCCAATCTCTGAATGGGGGCCCGGGTCCGCTGGGCCTCACTCACCAGACGAACGATGTGCGACAGAACCGTATCGCTCCCAACCCGTTCTGCCTCGATGAGGATGCTTCCTGTCCCGTTCACGGTTCCACCGGTCACCTTGGCCCCTTGCATCTTTTCGACTGGAATCGGCTCGCCCGTAATCATCGATTCATCGACCGAACTGCTTCCTTCGAGGACCACTCCATCCACGGGAACACTCTCACCAGGTCTGACACGTAGCTTAAAGCCGATCGCTACCTGATCGAGAGCCACGTCTTCCTCCGCCCCGTTTTCCCGGATAACACGGGCCTGTTTAGGAGCCAGACCAAGAAGAGATCGCAGGGCGCTGCTGGTCTGGCTTCTGGCCCGCAGCTCAAGCACCTGGCCCAGCAGGACCAGTGTGACGATGACCGCCGCCGGTTCGAAGTAAACACCTACTTCGCCGTTAGCGCCTCGAAAGGACGCCGGAAATATCGAGGGAACGATTGTTGCGACGACGCTGTAGAGGTACGCAGCCCCAGCCCCCATTGAGATCAGCGTGAACATATTGGGGCTTCGATTCACAACGGACGCCCACCCGCGCTCGAATAACGGCCATCCGGCCCAAAGAACCACAGGCGTGGCGAGAGCAAATTCGATCCATTGAATCAGCCTGTTCCCGAGGAAATGCTGGA
This sequence comes from Bryobacteraceae bacterium, assembly GCA_051000095.1. Lineage (GTDB taxonomy): Bacteria > Acidobacteriota > Terriglobia > Bryobacterales > Bryobacteraceae > JBBSHP01. The sequence goes on from JBPCOQ010000058.1 coordinate 28,094, forward strand.
AATGCATTCCCGGTAGAAAATCGCCGATCATGACGAGCAAGATCGGGGCGCTGAGCGCGAGCGCAATCCAAAAACGCCGCGTCATGTCGATCAGCTCCGGGTTGGCCGCATCTTCGGTGATCGTTCGCGGCTCAAGAGCCATGCCGCAGATTGGGCATGCTCCTGGCTTGTCGCGAACAATCTCCGGATGCATCGGACAGGTGTATTCGGTTCGCGACGTCGACGCGGGAACCGCCGCCGGTTCTAGTGCCATCCCGCACTTCGGGCATGACCCCGGTCCGCTGCTTCGAACCTCGGGGTGCATCGGGCAGAGGTATTCGGAGGCAATGGCCTTCGGCTCGACTGCCGAAACCGCCCCCTGTGATCTATCGGGCGGAACGTATGTTTCAGGCTGTGCCTGGAACTTGCCGAGACAAGATTTACTGCAGAACCAGTAGCGATTACCTTGGTAGCCGGCTGCCCCGGCTGCCCGTTTCGGATCGACGTTCATCCCGCACACCGGGTCTACAACTGTCGCCTCGTCTGGCAGCACCCCGCTCGTTGGTTGATTCATATTTCCCTCAGCCCTATTCTATCATATACCCCCCACCCCTATAATCTGCCGGAACAATGCCGCTCCGGCGGACCATGATCACTCTTATGCGTGAGCGCCCGCCATGCTCATGCACGACTGAGCACAACGGCGGCACGCCTCGGCACATTGCTGCATCATTGCATCACCTTCCGCCAGACGACCGCAGTCATCGGCGCATTGAGAACACACCTCGGCACAAACGCCACACACCTTCGCGTGGAAGTGGGAAGTCCGGAGCATGAAGTCCGCGCCGGCGCCGCAAATCTGGGCGCAATCGAGCAGAAGGCGAATGTGCGCGGCCTCCGCGTGTTTGCCGCCTAGTGTTAAGCAGCGTGCGGCAGTTTCTGTGCAGATACGGTGACAATCGAAGCAGTTCTGAATACACTCCCGCATCTGCGAGCTGATCTCGTGACTATGAGACATAGATTTTACTCCTTATATATTGTTCGTAAAACGGCCATTCAGTTGGCTCGGCACGTGCCTACTTGTTCGCGAACTGAGCCGGGTCTTGGTCGAATTTCTGTTTGCAGCCTGGCGAGCAGAAATAATAGGTTTTGCCGTTGTATTCGCTCTGGCCTGCAGCATCTTGCTCGTTCACCTGCATCCCGCAAATGGGGTCGGTTGTCATCCAATCACCTCCTTTCGTATAAGAAATCGAGCTGCTATGCTCCTATGAAATCCGGACTACGGTCGCCATCCCTCCGAAACCGAGCGAGAAAGACGCTCGGATTTTGAGCCGCGACCAGAATGCCGTGCGTCTTCCCCTGGATCAGCGCGGCGCTACGTCGATCACGACCATAAGTCCTCCTCCCCCTCGGCTCTCGACGTTATTGTTCGTCGTGTGGTGACCGATGTGGCAATGAATCAGCCATTTCCCGGCATTCCGTGCCGGCCAAATAACATCGTAACGTTGACCCGGACCGACGTTTATCGTGTCAGCTTGGTAGCGGGCAGAAGGTTGCAGCGTATTGCCGTCCACTGCCACTACCTGGAACGGACCACCATGGATGTGCATCGGGTGAATGAACCCGTTGTTCGAGCCGATGAAGCGGACCTTGAGAGTTTCACCGGCCCGCATGGAAATCGTGTCTGTGGCGGGATAAGCTCGCCCATTGATCGTGAAATAGTTTGGTTGGGCGCCATCCATCGGCATGGCAGGAAACGTGAGACCTTCACGCATCAACCATTCCTGCAAGAGCACATCGTATTCGTGATCCGCTTCGAGGCTTGGGTCCGGCGTGGCCGGGTCGATAATCAGCGCGCCGTATAGACCCAACGACTGCTGCCGGTCAATGTGATCATGCGAGTGGTAGAGATAGGTTCCCGACTGCACCGCTGTAAACTCGTAGCGGTAGAGACCACCGCCGCTCGCAATCGGCTCCTGCGTGATATGCGCCGGGCCATCCATAATGTTCGGAAGGATCAGCCCATGCCAATGCACGGTTGTGCTCTCGGGCAAATGGTTCCTGACGTTGATGCGCACGCGATCACCTTGCCGGAAGTGCAGTCTTGGCCCAGGGACTTGGCCGTTGAATGCATAGGCGCCAACTGTCACGCCCGGCAGGATCGTCCACCGTATGACCGATGTATCGAGATCGAACACTTTGACGCCGTTCTCCATATGAGGCGCCAACTCGCGGTTTCCATGGACGTCCAGGCCGTAGCTCGCGGCGATGTCCCGGGGATTTACGGCGGCCATATCGATCATCGCTGCGGCGGGAATGTCCCGGTCCATGATCATGCCAGGCGGCATGATCGCGCCGCCCACCTCGCGCGCCGAGAGGCGGAGGTTCACCCAATTGGCGGGAGCTATCATTCCGAAGGTGAGCGCGAGCAATGAAACACTGGCGACCGCCGCCAACTGAGTGGGCGTAGCGTTCGATTTCATCCCGTGGCCGGCCTCGGCATGTCCGCCGGCTGATTGACCGTGAGTCCCGTGCCCCTCTTCAGCGTCAACCAGAGGCTTATGTTGCAGATCGAATTCAGTGCCGGGTTTGCGCTCGGTCATCAGGCCGTGCTTCAGACCGTGCTTTACCATCCAGACGTTCGCGGGGTAGGCGGTTGTGAAACCGGCAATCACGCCAAGCGACATAACACCCCAGAACAGAAGCTCGGTTGGCTCCATCGCGCGCATGTCGCGCCCCATCATCAGGAAGCTCATTACAGGTGCCATACCCGCCATCATGAAGTTCATGCTGACGAACTCCGGCATGAAGCTCTTGCGGACGTTCTGCCAGTACGTTCCACCCATCATCGACTTCATGAACAGCGACTGAAAGATAAATAGGCCGAAGGCGAATCCGGTGGCGTACTCAACGATTAAATCGATCCACATCGGCAGGCCGAGCGTCGCTGTGATGGCGGCCGCGAGAACAATTCCGGTGGTGTCGCCGGCCACGCAGTGAATCGTGGAGCCGGCGCCTTGCTTCCACAGTGGCTTGATAAACGTCTCGTGCTCACCCGGACGCGGCTCCTTATCCGCCAAAACGTAGAGCAGGAGCCCGATCGGCCCCATGTAGAGCGTGACGAGAATGAAGCCCCACTTCATCACAGTAGGCTCCGGGTTGTTCCGATACTGGTCCCAGGCAACATACGCGGTCGATGCGGCGGCGAGCGCAAACCAGACCACGAGGAAATAGTCGATCGGCCGGATTAGCATTGCATTATTTCCGGGCCAGGACGCACCCGGTCACCTCCGCTTCTAAATTACGGTTTGTGCTCCGCATGATCGCCGTGCGCGGTCGCATTGGCTCCCCACCTCACGCTCACAGCGACGAGTTTCTTGTCGGAATTCGGCTTGGCATTCACAACAACACGCTGCCCCACTTTCAGGTCCTTTTGCAAAGCTTGCATATCGTTGTTGGTGAATGTCGTTGAGCCGTCGATCAGCACCGTAACTGAGGTGTGCTTGACGGTTTCGACGGTGACCGATGTGTCTGTAATGGCGGTGATCGTGCCCATGACGTGCTCGACGCCATTGTGAGCGAATGCAGTCACCGGCCCGAGCATCAGGGCCAGTACCGCGATAACTGAGTACATTATTCTTCTACTTTTCATTGACCAATTCTCCTTTAGTGGTGATGATTTTGCTTTGATGCTTCGTTGGGAAGCTGCCCATTCAGGAACTGCTGCTCTTGCTTCTCTTCTTCGAGCTCGTCCGGGCTTTTGGGGTTCAGCTTTTCCATTTCTTTGACTTCACTCGCTGACAAACTGGGGAGATGACGGATGAAATGCACGAGTTTCCACGAGTCTTCTTCTCCGTGTTCGGTACCACCGCCCCAAGCGGGCATTCCGCTCAGGCGGATGCCATTTTCTATGGTGTAGAACAACTCTCCATCCATCATCTTTTGAGTCCGTTCTTTCCGCATGTCTGGAGAGGGCGGATACATCTGCCGCCCCATTTCAACCTGCCCACTGCCGTCGTTTGCATGGCAGATCGCACAGTGATCGGCCCAATGTGCTTTGGCTTCTTCGAGGACGTCCTTCGAGTTGGCAACCGGATTCGCCCTCTCCCTCGCACGGGCCGGCAGAGCCATGCTCCTTGCGCTTTGAGCCGCAAACGTTTCGAGTAGCGATGGCTCCGAACGAGCGCTGAATCCGTTGGCGCGCGTCTTCAGAAACATCAGGCCGCAGAGCCCCACTACTAAGACAACCGCGATCGCTCCTGCTAAAAACCAAATCAGATTCCGCACAGGGTTTCCCACTCCTTTCACGTTCTTTTACTGAACTGAAGCCGCCCGTGATGTAGATGCGCCCGTGCCACCCGCGGAAGGTTGGCCGCTGCTCATCCCCGGCTGGCCCGGCTGGCCGCCAGTTCCGGATGGGCTCATGGGCATGGAGAGTCCATCCATCAAACCAAATCCCCGGATCTGTAAGGAACTCTGCCAGACATTTTCGAGCGCTTGGATGTAATCGGCTTCCAATTGGAACAGAGTTCGCTGGGAGATCAGAACCTGCGGATAAGCCGCGGCCATGTTTTGATAGTTCGTCTGATACAGCTTGTAGGCTTGTTGCGCGCGGGGCAACATCTCCGTCTTGTACTGCCGAACCGTAGCCCGCGCGGAATCGTAATCGCGGAACATCATTGCGAGATCCCGGGCAATCTGCAGCTTTACTCGCTCCAACTCCTGCTTCGCGCTCTCGATCTCTCCTTTAGCAGCTTGCACGTTGCCCTGATTCCGATTGAAGATGGGCACCTGCACCCCGACCTGAGCTCCTCCCTGAACGCCGGTTGCTCGTGAAGGATTCGTCTCCAGGAGCGGCGTATTATTCTGAACCAAGATCCCCGTTACCTGTAAATCCGGAATAGAAACCTTCCTGGCCTGCGCCAGAGAGGCTTCCGCGCGCTCGGAGGCTTGCTGTGCCAGCTTTACCTCGGGACTTTCCCGCAGCGTGGTGGCGAGCCACTCCTGGTAATTGAGATCCGGGATCGCGTCGAGATCGCCTTCCAGCCGGGCGGCCGCCAAACCAGGTTTGCCAACTACCGCGGCTAGAATTCGCCAGGAAGCCTGTAGATCCTGCTGGGCAATTCTAAGGTTTACTTTAGCCTGTTGCTCCTCCACCTCCGCCTGGAGAACATCCGGACGGTCCGCTTGACCGACATTGCCAAGTTGATAGGAAGTCTGCGTGGCGTCGCGCGCCAGTTTGTCCAAATTCTGCCGTACTTCCACTAATCTCTGCGCGGCGAGGACCTGATAAAACAAAACCCGGACGTTGGTGAGAATCCGCAAGCGCTGGACTTGACCGCTGGTCTCCACTTCATTTGCCTGCAGCTCCGCTACGCGGCGGGCGGCACGGAGCTTGCCTCCTAAGACAATGGTCTGGCTGATAAACCCACCAGCTTTACCCCCGCGACTGTAGCCGCCCCGAATCTCGTCGCCGTAGTAACCTACGGTTGGATTGGGATAAAGGTTGGCCTGTCTGGCCAGTCCCGCTGCCACGCGAACGTTGGCTTTCGCCTGAGCCATAGTCGGATTGTTCGCCAAGGCCATCTGCTCTAGGTCCTCAAGGCGGGTCCCACCACTGTGTTGGGCTTGCACGGAAGCAATGAGTAAACACAAGAGCGCTAAACTGGTGATCTCGCTTCTGTGTTTCATCAAGCGCTCTTCCCCCGCGGCCTGGCTTTGAGCTCCATGATTTTTTCGTATTGCTCGGGAGGCATCACTCGAACCAGCGTCATCATGCCTCCAATGAATCCGCTCCAGCCGGCTGGCAGTCCGTACGTTTCGGGCTTTTCGACGTCCTTGTCCATGGCCATCATTGGTCCTTCCATATAGGCGTCCTGCGGAAAGAGCGGCACCTTGTTGGCGTCTTTCGGCAGTTCGGGCATTTTCATATCGCCCATCCCCTTCATGCCGTGATCCATCCCAGGCATTTTGGAATGGTCCATGCCCGGCATCTTCGACTGATCCATACCCGGCATTTTAGATTGATCCATTCCGGCCATCTTGGAATGATCCATCTTCGAATGATCCATGCCTGACATATTCGCCATGGCCTTCTCTGCTTCGGACGGAGACAATGGACCGTTCGAGTGAAGCATCTCGGCGGTGGACCCGATCCCCAGACCGCGCCCAAGACTCGGCGCTTTGTTTTCGGATGTAGCATTGCCGTCCCGGAGCATGCCCATGCCTTCTTCCATGCTGCCGCCGGCCTGCATTCCGTGCCCCAACCGGGTCATCGGACCAACATTGGATGACATCTGGTTCATCATGTGGTGGGGAAGGTGGCAATGCAGCATCCAGTCACCAACCCGATCCGCCACGAATTCGAAATCCTTGGCCTGAGCGACACCCACGAGAGTGGTATTGCCCCGCGTCCACGCCGATTGTTGCTGGCGCGCGCCCTCCCGGCCTGTTTCCCAGAATGTGAATCCGTGTAGATGGATCGGGTGATGATCCATACCCATGTTGATCAGACGAACACGCACGCGCTCACCGAGCCGCACAATCAGAGGCGTTGAGGCGGGTCCGGACTTACCGTTGAAAGTGAGCCAATTGAACTCCATGTTCATGCTATTTGGAATCGTACTGTTCGGAAGCACTGCGTACTCTTGAAGCGCAATGAGGTAATCCTTATCCACATGCGGCGCGTAGGGTGTCTTGGGGTAAATGATGAAGCCACCAAGCATTCCCACCATTTCCTCCATCGCCATATGCGGGTGATAGAAAAAAGTGCCATTTTGATGTAGCGAAAACTCATAGACGAAGCGTTCACCGGGCATCACCGGCTTTTGTCCGATGCCGGGCACTCCATCCATTTCGATCGGGAGTTCCAGACCGTGCCAATGGATGCCGGTCGGCTCAGGCAAGTGGTTGTCGAACAGGATGCGAACGCGATCTCCTTCATTGGCCTGGATCGTGGGGCCAGGAGCGCTGCCGTTAAAGCCCCAAAGATCGAACGTCCTCCCTGGCACGATTACCTGTTTCACCGGTTCGGCAATCAGGTTGAATACTTTGACGCCGTTGTCGATGGTGAATGGCAGATCGGCGATGTCCGGCGTCACAACCGGTACCGAGCCAGATGACGGATCGCTCTTGCCAGGCGCGACGCGCACCTGCGTAGAAGGTTGCGGGCTGCTCGGATGTTGCATGTTGCCATGCTGCATGTGGTCCATTTGACCCATGTTGCTTTGAGGACTGTTGGTCTGTTGAGCTGATAACAAGCTCCGGCCTGCAAAGATGCTGGCCGATAGCGAACTCAGCTTAGTAAAGAAATCTCGACGATTGCTGCTCATAGAACTCCCCTTTTTGCTTATCTCTATAGAATTGGATAGACAACGAGAGGGCAGGCGAAACCGCCAAGCGAAACCGCCTGCCCCACTCGGTGAGACTAAATTCTTAAGATGGAAATTGAAGGAGGCTGGCTGAGGCCCGGCGAGTCCGCGGGTTGGAGCGGGTCAAGAAAAGTCTGCGCCGTCAAAGGGCGGCATTGATGACTGAAGTCGGCCATAGCCATGGCGGCTATCGAGCCGGAACTTGCACTGGTATGCTCCGCGCGATCTTTCGACGCAGCGGGCAGGGGCTGAGGGCAAGAAACGTCGTGTCTGTGTTCCTTCGGTTTCGGGGTGTCTTGATGCGGACAGCAGGAGTGCTGCGTCCGATTGATCCCGCCAGGCTCAGATTGCAGCGAACAGGACACAGCGCATTGTGCATTGAGGACCGAAGCCATCATCGCGACCAGCGCCAAGAAATGTCCCAGCAGCTTAAACATCCTTCTTCATCCTACCGCGAATATTTCGCGAAAAGTTCGACAAGCTCGTCGTACATAGCTTCACTTTCGGCCCGCGTGCCCTTGGTTATGGCTTTTGTCGCACAATGCCGGAGGTGATTCCGAAGCAGGGCTTGGCCCACAGCCCGCAGCGCTTCCTGTACCGATGAAATCTGGACGAGAATGTCCGCGCAATATCGATTCTCCTCGACCATCTTCTGCAGCCCTCGGATCTGCCCTTCGATTCGTCGCAGACGTTTCAAGTTCGAGGTCTTGATGTCTGGATCGACAGCAACCGCGCTGCGCCCACGCGTTTTTTGCTTGCCACTCTGATCCATTATACCCCCCTACCCTACCGCCGTGAAACTTCTCGAGACTTCGGGGAACTGGTGGCACAGGCATTCTTGCCTGTGTTGCACTTAGACAAATACCCTGATGTTTCAATCCGGTCCTTGCCCGGCAGCCGGGCAAGAGAAACACTCTTGCGGACTCTTGTGCTCCAATCCCGCACGCGCGGCAAGTGAAGAGCTACGCCGCTTCGCGCTCGGCGAACGAACTACTCACTTTCGCGACCTGGATCGATTTTGCGATTCCGAAGAACTTCAGGACTTTGAGCGAAATCCAGGACGGGTCGAATTCATACCAGGCGAGGCCGTGGCGTGCCGACGTGGGATGCGCGTGGTGATTATTGTGCCAGCCTTCGCCAAAGGTGATGAGCGCGACCCACCAGTTATTGCGGGAATCGTCGCGCGTTGCGAAACGCCTCGCTCCCCACATGTGGGTCGCCGAGTTGACCAGCCACGTGGCGTGGAGCCCGGCCACCACACGCAGGCAGACGCCCCAGAGCAACATCGGAAGACCGCCAACCACCAGCAATAAAACTCCCAGCGCGACCAAAGGTGTCCAATGCCAATTGTTCAGCCACACGTAAAACTTGTGCTTGGCCAAGTCGGGAGCATACTTGGCCATCGCCCGGGTGTTGTTGTGGTTCACTTCGCCGAACAGAATCCACCCCACATGCGCCCAAAAGCCGCCATCGCGCGGCGAATGCGGATCGCCCACGTGATCGGAGTTCTGATGATGGAGGCGATGCGTGGCTACCCAGAAAATCGGTCCGCCTTCCAGGGTCAGGGAGCCGCAAACCGCGAAGAAATATTCAAGACCCAGCGGTACCTTATAGGACCGGTGCGTGTGCAACCGGTGGTAACCCAGACTAATGCCTAGCCCCGTGGCGATCCAGTAAAGCAAAAGCGCAACGCCGAGATTGCGCCAACTGAACAGGAACAAAGCCGCAATGGCCCCAATGTAAAAAAGCGCCAAGGCAAGTGCGGTCGTCCAGTTCATCTTGTGGCGCTCGGCCATTCTGATAACGTCGGTTGTCACTAAATCCAACTTACCAGCGATCGTCGCGCCGATTTGTAAGAGTTATGTAATATCGAGCCTGACGAGGCTCCGCCTTATATTTGTGGATTTATTTCAGGGTGTGACTGGTTTCGAATTCGGGGCCGTCCACATCCTGCACCCAAAGATGGAGGGCTTTCCCGCTCTCCAACTCTTGCTGCGGCAGGTCGAATCGGGCCGCGACCATGCGATCGACCTTATCATGCGGCGGGACCTTGTCGCGAAGGCTAAGCGCCTCGTTGTACGGCGAACCGAGGAACCGGTTGAATTGAAAGAGCTGGCTCATGCCGGATTTCGAGACCAGGCTGCCGTCGGCCTTTTCTCCATTCGCCTTCTCTAGGGTGACTTTGACGATACGAACCACAAATGGGATGTCCGAGGGGTTCTCGATCCGGAAATCCAGCACCGCGACGCTGTCTGTCCCGGTAAGGGCGCCGGTGCGAACTTTCAGAATCTTTCCCTGCAGTTGCAGATGGTTGCCCTTGGTGAATGAAAAGATGCCGAAAACCAGCGCGGACACCGCAACCAGTCCGGCTCCGATTAAGAGCGCCAGGCGTGAGCTCAGGACGCACCTACGATCCGCAGCATCTCCTCCATGGAAGCGTGGGATTTCTCGAGATTGGTGCCATCGAAATAGTGCGTTTCCAGGCCCAGCTCGCCCGTGTAGCCATCGCGCTCCAGAGCATGCAGGATCGCGGCCCAATCCAGGCGCTGCGGCGTGTCCAGAATGCTTTTGCCCTTCCACTGAACGTTCCAGATGCGGTCTTTGGGGAGCAGATTGTAGCCATCCGGAAAAGGCGTTTCGAGGCCGACGCCGTTCAGGGCGTCCCAGTTTGTGCCGACCGATTTCGGCGCCGACATTCTCAGAACGGCGGCGGTCTCCGCGCAGGAGCCGGCGTTTTGAGACGGCTCATTCTCAATCAACAGGCGGACGCCCTCGTTTTCCGCGACCTTCGCCATGGGTTCGAGAATCTCGGCGATCCGTGGGAACAATTTCCCGGGCTCGGCAACGCGGCTGAACGTGAAGACCCGGATGTTTTCCATTTCGAACGCGTGGGCCGCGCGAATGCATTTGCGGAGATCGTCCAGGCGCTGGTCGAATTGCGCCTGGTCGCGGGGCAAGCGCTTCCCACGGGCCTCGGGCGTCTCGTTCTTCTTATTCGCCGGTTCGGTTCCCGGCAATGGGAATTTCAGCAGATTTGTGTTGAGGAACGAGATGCGAATCCCGTTATCGGCGAACTGCCGGGCGGCGGGTTTCAACTCGTCGGGCTCCATAAAGAAGTAAGGCCTTTTGGCGCCGGGAACGTTGCGAAGCTCCAGCCACTGAAGCCCGTACTGCTTGGCAAAGCCGATGGCCTCATCGGGCGAAGTTGCCACTTCATCCGAGATTGCGCTGATCCGGGAACGCCCGATGCGCTCCTTGGCGCGCAGCAGGCTTCCGCCCACCAGCGAAAGTGCCAGAAACTCACGACGGCTGACCATGCAAATTACCTGTCTCAGGTTAGCATTGGACTCCCCTCGTCAGAGTCACAGTCGCCGTCACTTTATTTTTCTCTTTCCGCTTGAATCACATGCAGGCAAATCCGCACGTCGCCGTGACGGGCTTGCGGCAAGCACCGAGTGGCACAGGCATTCTTGCCTGTGTTGCACTTAGACGCAGACCCTGATCTTTTCAATCGGATCTTTTCCCGGCCGCCGGGCAGGAAGACACGCTTGTGGACTCTTGTGCTTCAACTCTGGTGAGAAATGCAGCCACTACGCACCTTATGCGCCGATCAGTGCCTCTCGGCCCAAAGCGCTCAAGCACCAACTCGCGCGGCTTTTTCCCGGCCCTCGTGTTAAACCCTCTATACTGGGAACGGGTCCATGCGCTTTTCCGTAGACGCACATGCAATCGGCCAACATCTAACGGGCAACGAGACCTACGTAACGAATCTTCTACGTGGCTTTGCTTCCCTGGACAAAGAATCTGAATTTGTAGTGTATGTTTCACGGGAAATCGCCGTGGAGCAGGTGCCTGCCCGTTTCTTGACGCGTCTGGTGGCGGAAAATCCGTTTGTGCGCCTGGGTCTCGACCTGCCGCGAAAACTCCGCCAGGACTGTCCAGATCTGTTGCACGTGCAGTACACCGGTCCCTTGTTCTGCCCGGTCCCGATCGTGGTCAGTGTTCACGACGTCAGTTTTTTGGAGTATCCCGAATACTTCACAAAATCGCGGGCTCTCCAGCTTCGACACACTGTCAAACGCACGGTCCACGCCGCGGCGCGGATCTTTACTCCGAGCGAGTTCTCCAAAGAGAGTATTGTCAACGCGTACGGTCTCGATCCCGATAAGGTTCTTGTAATGGCGAATGCCGTTTCGCCGCTATTTCATCCGATCTCGCGCTCCACCGCGATGCGTTGGACGACGTCGCGTTTTCAATTCGCATTTCCTTTTATTCTTACCGTTGGGGATCTGCAGCCGCGAAAAAATCATCTCGGTTTGATCCGCGCTTTCAAAGAGCTGATTACGGCGTACCCGCACCTGGATCATCATCTTGTACTTGCGGGCAAGGAAACATGGCACTCGTACGCGGTACGCGATGCCGCGAAAAAATCAGGCGTAGGAGATCGAATTCATTTCACGGGGTTCGTGGAAGAGGAGGACTTGCTACGTCTATACGGCGCCTCCGAGATGTTCATTTATCCGTCTTTTTACGAAGGCTTCGGAATTCCGATTCTGGAAGCCATGGCATGCGGCCGCGCCGTAGCGTGCTCGAATACGTCGGCAATGCCCGAGGTTGCCGATTCCGCTGCTCTGTTATTTGATCCGGCGTCAGTGCCCGACATGGTGACAGCTATGCGGGATTTGTTGCTCGATGCCGGCCTGAGAACCCGGATGGAGCGGTTCGGCAGCCATCGGGCGGCGTTGTTCAGTTGGGAGAATACGGCAAGACAGACTCTGGACGCTTATTATGAGGTGGTGAGCACTGGCCGGAAAGGTGCACGGAGTTCTACAAAACCGCTTTCTTTTGTTCGGTCATAATTATGCGACTATTTTTTGGGGCACAAGCGAAAGTATGTGCCACGCTGCTCGCCGGGTTGATGGCCAATTCAGCTACTGCGCCGAAATTTTCCAATGAGCAGTTGCATTACAGCGTCAACTGGCCGAGTGGTCTGAGCCTCGGAGAGGGCCAGTTGAGTGCCAGCCGGACAAAATCGGCTGAGAACGGTCCGGACAGGTTGGATCTCAATTTCACCCTGGACGCGGCCATTCCCGGATTTCAGGTGCAGGACCGGTACCACTCGGAAGCCACGGCCGATTTCTGTTCGGCCTTGCTCGATCGAACCGCTTTGCATGGCAAGAAGAAGGCCGAGGAGAAGACTACCTTCGATCCCGAAAAAGGAACGGCTGTTCGAGAGACCAAGGGAGGCGGCAAGTCCGATATCCAGACTGCCGTTTGCGGCAAAGACGCACTCTCGTACCTGTATTTCCTGCGGCATGAGTTAAGCCAAGGCCGTCTTCCGCCCTCGCAGCCTGTGTACTTCGGGTCTGCCTACCAGGTGCGGGTGGAGTTCGCCGGCACGCAGACCATTAAGCTGGGCGATACTTCGGTGGAAGCGGACCGCCTGAAGGTGTCGGTCAAGGGTTCGTCGTCGGAGATCAACTTCGAAGTATTCTTTTTGAAAGACGCAGCGCGTACGCCTGCTCTCGTGCGAGTTCCCCTCTCCCTCGGCACCTTTGCGATGGAGTTGGTGCGCTGAAACTGGCGTTCTTCTCGCCCTTGCCGCCAGCCAAAAGCGGGATTGCGGACTATTCGGCAACGCTTCTCGGCGAGCTTTCAAATCGAGCCGAAGTCACTACGTTTGCCTCCAAGCCGGCTAGTTTCGATGCATCCGGGTTTGACATTGCGCTGTATCAGATCGGCAATAACGCGTATCACGATTTCTGTTATGAGGCCGCCCTCGAAAACCCGGGTGTGGTTGTGATTCACGAGGCCAATCTTCACCATCTGATAGCGGATATCACGATTAAGCGCGGCGACTGGGACGCATATCTGCGCGAGGTTGAGTATGACGGCGGGCCAGCGGCGCTCGACCATGCGCGGCGAGTCCGAAAGCTGGAAGTGGGCCCCAATTACGAAGGCGTTCCGATGCTGCGGCGTCTGTTGTCCCGATCCCGAGCGGCCATCGTTCACAGCGACTGCGTCAAAGCCCAACTGCGGCGCGCGGGGTTTGCAGGCCCGGTTGCACGGATCCCGCACGGGGCCTGGATACCGGAAGCGGACGGCATGGGATTCCGTCATGGCCTGGGCTTGAATCAGACCACGCCGCTCATCGGCATCTTCGGCTTTCTCAAGCCATACAAGCGAATCGCGGAATCGCTCAGAGCATTCGCCCGCTTGATCCGGGTGCGGCCCGAGGCGAGGATGATTCTTGTCGGCGAGCCTCATCCCGAGTTTCCGCTCCAGGCTCTCATACGATCGCTCGATCTGTCAGCCAGCGTGCGGGTGCTCGGATTTACGGCGCTTGAGGACTTCGTCGGATACATTGCCGCCTGCGATGTCGTGCTGAACCTTCGCTACCCCACAGTGGGGGAAAACTCGGGAACGTTGATGCGATCGCTGGGACTCGGCAAGGCGGTTGTCGTTTCCGATGTGGGCTCGTTCTGCGAACTTCCGAACGAGATCTGTTTGAAGGCTCCCGTCGATGCCACGGAAGAAGACACGCTGTTCGAATACCTGAATGTCCTGGCGGGCCGGCCGGATGTCAGACGCAATCTTGGCGAGTCGGCACGGCGGTGGGTGGAGCGGGAATGTAATTGGCCACTGGTGGCCGGGCGTTATGTCGATTTTCTTAAAACGGTTGCGTGCGGCGGGAGTTGTACGGACGAACCCGCTGCTGAGGCACCGCCTTTCGCTCCCATCGCAAACCCCGTGGAGCCGGAATATATCGAATCATGGGCAGCCGATGTGGGTGCGCGACGCTATGTCAACACGCATATTGCGAGACTGACCAGGACTTTGGAAATCACGCCGCCGGGGGGGCCAAACGAACGCATTCTGGAAATGGGCTCCTATCTGCAGATCACTCCCGCGCTTCGGAAGCGGCTCGGTTACGGCGAGGTGCGAGGCGCTTATTACGGTCCGGCGGGTAACGTCGATCACCGGATGGCCGTATCGGTGGATGGCGAGCCGTTCGAATGCGAGGTTGACCTGTTCGATGCCGAGAAAGATGGTTTCCCGTATGCAGACGGCCACTTCTCGACAGTGCTCTGCTGCGAGTTGATTGAGCACCTGGTGTCCGACCCCATGCACATGCTGTCAGAGATCAACCGGATCTTGAAGCCGGGCGGTTACTTGGTTCTGACCACGCCGAATATCGGATCGTTACGCGCGATTTCGGCGATCCTGCAAGGTTATCATCCCGGCTTCTTTCCCGCTTATATCCGGCCAGCCGCTCCGGGCGAAGAGGCCGACGCACGCCATAACCGCGAGTACATGCCGCGAGAAATTGTGCGGCTGCTGCTGGACGCAGGTTTTGAAAACACCTTGCTGGCGACTGGCCCATTTCGGGACGAGCCGAAGCCGGAGCACGAATGGATTCTTCACCTGCTCGAGGAATACAAGCTCTCTCAAGAATTGCGTGGTGACGGCATTTACGCAGTGGGCCGGAAGACCGGGCCGGTTCGCGACCGCTATCCGTCCTGGCTCTACTCGTGAACGGCGCTTACCGCAATGTCCTACTCAGCGTCAGCGGGAATATCCTTCGGGTCGAGTTCACTCTGGAAAACCACAGCCGCGGGGAGTTCGTGGGCTGGCAGTTCTTCGACCCTGAGAGCGGACGGTTCATTGAAGAAGGCCAGTGGAAGTCGATTGACCGGGGCGCGAGCGTGCCGGTGGAAGTTGAGATCGAGTTTCCACCAGAGAGTGGCGCATACCAGATTTATCTTTCACCCATTTCAAACGAATCAGGCTGGGCATACCAGAACGGTAAACCGTTTCTTTTGGTGGATACCCAGGTAGTTGACGGAACGGTCAGTCTTACAAAAAGCGAGGTCACCACCCGGCGGGCTCTCTGCTGGCGGAACTTACGACGCGCCATTCCGAAGGCATTCACGTATCCGCTGCTGATCCCCGTGCGGCATTACCGGTTGATTCAATCGATGGTCCGGCGAGACATCCTTTCGAGATATCGCGGCTCCGTCGGCGACGTGGTGTGGACTTTTCTGAATCCGCTCCTCCTGATGGCCACCTACATTTTTGTCTTCGGCGTCGTACTGCACGCCAGGTTTGGAGCGGATCGCAGCTCCACCGGGTTCGCCCTTTATTTCCTGGCCGGCATGCTTCCTTGGCTGGCGCTCAGCGAGTCTGTTGGACGTGCCCCACACGTCATCCTGGAGCATCGAAATTTTGTCAAGAAGCTGATCTTCCCACTGGAGACTCTGCCGGTGAATCAGGTTGTCGCGGGTCTGATCACCGAGCTTTTCGCGCTCACCGTTTTTCTGGTGATCTTGCTGGTATTGCGTGGCAGCGTTCCAATTACCGTGTTCTGGCTGCCGATGCTGGCCATCCCGCAACTGCTCTTGACCCTTGGCCTGTGTTGGTTCTTAGCGGCGCTGGGGGTGTTCTTGCGGGACCTCAGCCAGATTATGGGATTCCTGTTGACGCTCTGGTTTTTCCTGACGCCGATCTGCTATCCCGAAACCAGCCTGCCGGCCACGGCGCTCGTGATCTTGCGGAAGAACCCGCTGTACGTGCTGGTGCGCGCGTATCGCGCCATTTTCCTCGAAGGCCATGCGCCAGAAGCCCTGCCCGTGTTTAAGTTCTGGCTTTTGGCGGTGGCGGTTTTTCTATTGGGGCACGCCTGGTTTCACAAGCTGAGGAAGATGTTCGCGGACGTGATTTAAGGCCGTTGAGCTTGTCCGTGATCTCGACAAGGTTGGTGTGGATACGCCGTTCCATGCGTTGGATATATTCAGCATGCGTCGCGAGTTCTTCGGAATGGGTCTTGATGCCAGGAACCTCGCATAGCAACTCGATTTCCTTCTGAATCAAGCAGGTAGGGAGAAATTCGCACACTGGGAGATTCGCATCGGCAACAAACGGCCTATTTTGGCGTATACTTGCACTTAAGTGAAGGCAAGTAGCGGACTCGGGCGGCTTTCTGAACTCGCCCTGCGCCAGCAGCGGCAGGGCTTGGCTAAACAGTTGCCATCGGTTACCGATATTTTGCGGGGATCGCTGGTAGAGCGATACGTAACCTGCGGGAATCCGGCGTGCAAATGCGCCAAAGGTGAACGGCACGGACCGATTTGGTACCTCACGGTCACGCTCGGGCCAGGGCACACGACCGGAGGAATCATTGCCGCGGATCAGTTGGAAGAAGTCCGCGGCTGGATCGAGAACTACCACCAACTGAAAGAAAACCTGGAAAAGATCTCCGAGATTAACCGGGAGTTGCTGCGGCGTCAGCGCGAACGACAGCGCAAAGGCGAGCGCGGAAGAAAACGGTAGATGCCAGAAGCGGAGGTCGCGACGGCCGGCAGCGCCGTATTCTTGCACTTATGATAAGGCAAGG
>JBPCOQ010000059.1:0-31401 GCA_051000095.1 Bryobacteraceae bacterium
GCGTTCACGAACAACTCGGGCACAGGCGGCGCTCCTCGAACCGCCATCCAGGCACGGAGATCGGCCGCGGTTTCCTTCCAGAGCGGAAGGCATCTTTCCCTCCGGCCCTTGCCGAGAACACGAATGCTCGGTGTTCGTTCGAGGTGCACACTCTCCAGCGGGAGTCCCACCAATTCCGAGACACGCAGCCCTCCAGCGAAGCAGAGATGCAGCATGGCGCGATCGCGGATTCCGAGACGGGTTGTGGTATTGGGCGCGTTGAGGATGGCACAAACCTCTTCCATCGTGAGATGCCGCACCAGCCCTTGGTTATGGCGTTTACTCGGGATGGCATGGATCTGCTGCGCTTGTGCCAGAGTGGAGGGCACGCGAAATTCGACATATCGGATGAAGGCTTTGACGGAGGCGAGTCGTCCGTTACGCTAGCCGCGCAGTTGCCACGTTGGTCCTCAATGGGGAGCGAGAAAGTCGAGAATCAGCGCCGCGTCGATGTGCTCGATGCAGATCTGGGAGGGCCTGATTCCGAGCCGCTTACTGGCAAAGATGAACAAGAGCCGAAAGGCATGAGTCGCATCCAGGGTTCCCACAGATCCTTGATTTCCTCGGTGATGAAGCACTCGGTGAAACTGCGCTGTAGGCGGCCGCTCCGCTTCGCTGATTCACTCCGCGTCCATTTCGGCGCGAGTGCCGGGGATCGCTGCGAATGAGGCAAATTCACGCCAGTACATGGCCGCCCGAACTAAGCTTCGTAAACGAAATTTCCTGACATTTTTCCACGGCAAGGACGGACGATGGACCGGAGAATTGACCGAAATGGGTCTTAGAGCCGTTTAGTCCTGCTAGTCACTCTGACGAACAGTTCACGGGTTCGGAGAATAGTGCCCGTGAATCAACTTCCACGCCCGGCCTGGAGCACGCACCCAGACCTCGGTAGCTTTCTCGGTCACATTTTTGCGCGTACTCTTCTCGCTCCAGCTCTCACTGATGTAGTACGTGAGCACAGCAGAGTTGTCGCTCAATACCTGTACCCTGGGCTCGATCATTTCGAAGATGAAGTCTTCGGAGCGGCTAAGAGCTTCGGTAAACTCCCGGACCAGGCGATCGCGCCCGGAAAGACGGCATGGCCCGCCAGGATGGAAATGGGTAATGTTTTCCTCGAGCAGATCCTTTAATTCACCGGCATGCTCTTTCATGGTGCCCGCCTGCTGAAATCTGTGGGATGCCTCGATCACCTGCCTGCTCGTGAGGACCGTGGCCGTGTAGAACAGGTCCGTGTTCAGCGTGCCGTCCACCATAAACACGTTCGCCTGTGTACGCAGTCCATTCACGTTATAGGCTTCATCGGCAGCCGCACCGCTTCCACTCTTGGCCAGGTTCGGAGTGATTGGGTTTACCCCTGGCTGCAGGACGCCGAGTTGCAGGAAATTACGCCCTTTCAGAGGCAATTCTACGATCTTTACCTGATCCACCAGCTTGCCGACCGGTAGCCACCGGGATGCTCGACACGCGCCGAGTAGGTGCCAACAGGCAACAATGGGACCGTGTACTCGCCAAGATCATCGGTTGTAGCGGTTCTGGAAAGGTTTGTTCCGATATTGCCTGACGGTCACGCGAGCCTTCGGGATCACTGCCCCCGAAGCATCTTTTACGATGCCGAGAACCGTGGCGGTAGTTTGTGCCGAAATCGGACTCGGCGAAAATACGCTGGCAATTGCCAGCCGGAGGAGATATTGACGAACTCCGCACGGATAACTCAGGTTTCGCCCCCTCTGCTGCCAGACGTCTAAAGTAAAGGTCAGCCGACCGGCGTGTTCTGAAACTTCACGTAGCATTTCACGGAATCCCAAATCTGTCAACTGAATTCCTAGGACTACTCTGTTTGGCAACGGTTCGATTGCGTGCCATAATACTCTGTGCCGTTGAAACTGCTTAACCTGTCAGGGACGGAGCCCCAGTTGGTCCGCCCCCAGTTGAACAGCCTTGCCTTTGAACGATTGAAGCGCGACATTCTGACATGTGCGTTAGGGCCTGGCCGACAGGTCACGGAAGCCGAGCTTGCCACGCGCTATGCGCTCGGGAAGTCCCCCATCCGAGCGGCCTTGGCGGGATTGAGCCAGCTTGGCCTCGTCCGCGCAATCCCGCGGCGGGGATACCTGATCTCACCCATCACGATGCGCGATGTTCAGGACGTAACCCAGCTCCGTCTCATGCTGGAACCGTCGGCCGCAAGGCTGGCGGCGGGTCATTTACGACCGGAGCAGATCAAGCGCCTCCAGAGTCTGTGTGAGGTGCGCTGTTCACCGCGAAACAAATCCAGTGAACGAGCGGTGAGCGCTCATCGCGAATTGCACCTGGTCATAGCCAGGGCCTCGGGAAATGCAAGGCTGGCCGCCACAATTGCCAAACTCTACGACGATGTGGAACGGCTGATGCACTGGGGTGTCTCGCGCGTAGATGCAGAGGAGATGGGCGGATATAAGCCTCTCGTTCAAGCGCTGGCCGGTGATGACGGCGAGACGGCGTTCCGCCTGATGGTGGAGCAGATTGAGTTGGGCCGTAAGAGAATTCTGGAGGCGCTTCTATCCAGTCCAAATCCTGCCGAGATTGGCATTCGCGAGGATCTCTCCAGGACTTTGACCCTGTCGGAATTCGTAGAACAGATTTCAGCGATTCTCAATACCTATGACCCCGCTGAAGTCTCCTTCCGTGTCGGCGAGAAGCTTCCGAAGCTGTTACGTGATCCAAATTTGCTGAGTCCTGCACAACGGGAATCGAGTCCTCACTCTTACCGGCGTCATCTGCTCTATGTCGATGGCGCGGGCCGCTTTTCCATAACCGCCGTGGTCTGGGAAGCTGGACAAACGACGCCCGCGCTTGACCATCCCTGCTGGTCCGTGGTCGGCGTCTTTGAGGGAGAACTGCGCGAGACTTCTTATCGGCGCCTGAACGGTCCAGACGGCACTCCCCGCCTGCTACCTACGGGAGTCACGCACCACAGGAGCAGAGACGTTACCTATTTGGATTTGCTGGGCCAGAACCTGCACCGGTTCGACAATCCGATCAACGAAATCGCTATTTCATTGCATATCGACGGCGCCGACATGCGCAAATCCGGAAGCAGTATCGGCCAATGCTATTTACCCGAAGACATGCCCGTACACAGAGCCGAACCGGAAGCGGCGGTCTGACCCCATGGACCGCGAACACTTCTACGCCATCATGAATGGTGAAGGCACGCTCGATTATGAAATTTATCTGAACACGAAAAATCTGCTCTCGTGTCAAAAGGGTTTCGATGAGTTCTGTAATCGGGATGAGCTGCAATTCCAGATCGTTCATCAGGTGGAAGAGCTCTGGATGAAACTCATTGGCTACACGTTGTTGGACCTGGACGATTACTTACAGCAGGAAAACACGAACCGTGTGCTGACGCTGCTCCGGCGTGTGCACATTGCCGTGCGCCTGATGACGGAGCAACTCGATCTGCTCGAAACGATGTCTCCGAAAGATTACCAGGAGATACGGCTGCAGCTTGGGCACGGCAGCGGTCAGGAATCACCCGGCTTTCGCGTGCTCTTCAAAATGCACCAGCCATTGTGGAATTCCTTTCGAACGCACTATCTGGACCGGCATGGAATGACCGTTGAGAAGATCTATAACTCCGAATACAGTCATTCGGATGCTTATGTTGTCGCGGAAGCGCTCGCAGAATTCGACGAATTATTTCAAAAATTTCGTTACCATCACTTACAACTCATCCACCGCACAATCGGCCTCGGGGCGAAATCGCTGAAAGGGCGAGCGGTGGAACTACTGGAAAACGGACTGAAAGTTCAATTTTTCCCGGAACTCTGGGCTATACGGAACAAGATGACGGACCTCTGGGGCGCGGAATATGGCGTCGTGCGGGAACCCATCGGAGGACATTAAGTCAGTCGGGAACCACCGCGGTGACTTCGATTTCAAGGCGCGCCTGGTCCTCTATCAGCGCGGTTACTTCGACGACGGTCATGGCTGGATAATGCCGCCCGATAATTTCACGGTAAACTTCGCCGAGCTGCCGGGCCGCCGCAAGGTACTCGTTCTTGTCAACAACGTACCAAGTAACCCTCGCGATGTGCTCAGGCCTGGCATTTGCCTCGGCGAGCACGTCGACGATGTTCTTTAGCGCTTGGCGCCCTTGACCGACAAACTCACGGCTCACGAATTTGCCTTGCGCGTCCCAGCCGACCATGCCGCTGACGAAGACGGTACGCCCTTTTGCGGCCACGCCGTTGGAATAGCCTTTTGGGTTCACCCACTGCCCGGGTTTCAGAAATTCCATACCTTGCTTGTCCTCCGATCTGGCTCGTACTGACGTCGGCATTACCGTCCCGGCACAAGACTCCAATATGCGCGAGCGCAACTCCCCGTGTATCGTGAGCGGCCTCTTGGACGCCAGATCAATCATGACCAGAACGACGCTGCCGCGCACGCGGTCGATGCCGTCCGGGCCACGGAGCAGGATGTCAAGCGTGATGGAGCTCGTTCCTAAGGAACGAACGGAAATCGATGCCGGAAGTACCTCGCCTAAGAAACTGGGCGCCATGAACTCGGCCTCAAGATGCACCGTCGGCAGGCCCCACCCTCGCACGGTGTGCATTTCCGCGAAGGACACTCGCAGCTCTTCACGGCACCAATCCTCGACCAGGTTGTTAAACATCTCGAGGTAGCGCGGATAAAAGACCATGCCGGCGGGGTCACAGTGTGCGAAACGCACCAGGACCTCCGCGCAAAACGGGCGTGGCGGTCCTGAGGATTCGAGCGATGGAGAGGCAGGCGAGTCAATCACGCGATGCCTCGCTATCCTGGAACGCCTTGATCACGCCGCGCGCTATGATTAATTGCTGAACCTCGGTTGCTCCCTCGTAAATGCGCAACGGCCGGATTTCACGGTAGAGACGCTCGACCGGCTCTTCACTGACCACTCCTTGGCCGCCAAAGATCTGCACGGCCTCGTCGATTACTTTTTGCGCCGTTTCGGTGGCAGTCATCTTCGCCATGGCGGCCTCCACGGTGACGCGCTGGCCAAGGTCGCGCTGCCACGCGGCCCGATAGGTCAGGAGGGCGGCAGCATCGATGTTAGTCGCCATCCCTGCCAGCTTCGCTTGCGTTAGCTGGAAATCCGCTAGAATCTGACCGAAGACTTTTCTGGAGGTTGCCCGCCGCAAAGCCTGGTCCAGGGCTCGACGAGCAAAGCCGAGAGCGGCGGCAGCTACCGAGGTGCGGAAAACATCGAGCGTGGCCATCGCCACCTTAAAACCCTGCCCTGGTTCACCCAACCGTTGCGCAACAGGTACTCGGCAATCGGTAAAAGTTAAACGTGCGAGTGGATGCGGGGCGATAACTTCAATCCGCTCGGCAACATTAAAACCAGCCGTACCCGGCTCGATCACGAAGGCACTAATTCCGCGGGCCGCTTGCCCTTCCCCCGTTCGAGCGAATACAACATAGTAGTCCGCAATTCCACCGTTCGAAATCCAGGTCTTCTCACCATTCACCAAATACGCATCACCCTCCAGGATGGCTCCACAACAAAGGGCGGCCACATCGGATCCTGCTTCAGGCTCCGATAGCGCAAATGCTGCAATTGCCAAGCCCTGGGCGGTTCGAGTCAGATAATGCCGCTTTTGCGCTTCCGTGCCGAACAATGTGATCGCGCCCGAGCCGAGCCCTTGCATCGCGAAAGCGAAATCCGCCAGGCCCGAATGACGTGCCAGGGTCTCGCGAATCAGACACACGGCCCTGGTATCGATCTTCTGAAACGAAGCGCCATAGGACGTGCCACCGATGGCATATCGCAACCATCCGGCCGCTCCGAGTTGGCTGACTAGCTTCCGGCACGCTTCATCTATGTCCTTTCCGTGCACGGCGGGCAGATGAACCGCGGCCCATTGATCCAACTCGATGGCCAGAGCCCGATGGCGCGCTTCGAAGAAGGGCCAGTCCAGATATTTCCGGTCAGCCACGCTCAATCGCCTTCGAACACCGGCTTCTGTTTGTCAACGAAAGCGTGATAGGCCCGGTGGAAATCATTGGTCGCCATGCATATAGCCTGCGCCTGTGCTTCCGCTTCAATTGCCTCGTCCACGCCCATGTTCCATTCCTGGTGCAGCATTCTCTTTGTCACCCCGTGCGCGAAGGCCGGACCGGAGGCCAGCCCTGCCGCGAAAGTTTGTGCCTCGCTGAGCAGCACTTCGGGCGCGCACACGCGGTTAAAGAATCCCCAGCGCTCAGCCTCCTCGCCGCCCAGGCTGCGTCCTGTATAGAGCAGTTCCGCGGCGCGGCCCTGCCCGATGACGCGCGGTAGCAATGCGCAGGCGCCCATGTCACACCCCGCCAGTCCCACGCGCGTAAAAAGGAACGCGGTCTTGCTTCGGACCGTACCGAAACGAATATCGGACGCGAGCGCCAGCAGGGCACCGGCGCCGGCGCAGATGCCATCCACCGCAGCTACAATAGGCTGGGGACAAAGACGCATCGCCTTGACAACATCACCCGTCATGCGAGTAAACGTCAGCAGGCCCGGCATGTCGAATTTGGTCAGCGGACCGATAATTTCATGTACATCTCCGCCTGAACAGAAATTTTCACCCGCTCCCGTCACGACCAGCGCTTTTATGCCGTCGGCGGGTCCCATGGCGCGAAACAGCTCGCGCAACTCCGCATACGAATCGAAGGTGAGGGGATTTTTCCGCTCAGGCCGGTTCAAAGTGACGGTGGCCACTTTCCCAGCCAGCTCATATTTGAAATGTCGAGCCTGATAGCCTGCGAGCAGGTTACGGTTGCCCGGTAAATCGTGCGGTTCACCCGGAAGGTATCGCATTGCTCACATCACCTCGCCCCGGCCACTGCGATCGCCTGACCCGTGATGGCCTCACTGCCGGGCAGACATAACCAAGCGGCCGCATTCGCCACTTCTTCCGGGCGGACGAGCCGCTTCTGTGGATTGCGGGAAGCCAGTTGCTCCCGCGCTTCTTCAGGAGCTCGACCAGTCTTCGCCACGATGTTAGCGACAGCCTCATTCATAAGGCCGGTTGCAGTGTATCCCGGACAGACCGCGTTCACGGTCACGCCCTTGGCGGCGACCTCTAAGGCCAGCGCGCGGGTGAGGCCGGCCACTCCATGCTTCGCTGCACAATAAGCCGAGACATACGCATAACCAATCAGCCCTGCCGTACTGGCAATATTCACAATGCGTACCCAGCCCGCATCCAGCATACCCGGCAGGGCCGCCTGAATGCAGTGAAATGTCCCGCTTAAATTGACTGCTATCATGCGTTCCCAAAGCTTAGCATCCGTTTTATTTAGAGGTGCGGAACTGGCTTGCCCGGCGTTGTTGACCAGGATCTCGACAGGACCCGACCGTGCGCGCGCGTCATCAAACGCGCGCACCAGGGTAATCGGGTCGGCTACATCTGCTTGGGTATACCAAACCTCGCCGGCTTGGTTCAGAGCAACGATCATCTCCGTTGCCGGTTTAGGACTACGACCCAGCATCGTTACGCGGGCGCCATGAGCCAACAGGACGTACGTGATAGCCGCGCCGATTCCGCGCGTTCCGCCAGTGACAAGCACGTGCTTGCCGGAGAGCGCGCGAGAGGCGCCATCACTCTGGTAGCCGCTCACGCCTGCAACCTTAATAGAGCTGCACGCGCCAGGTTTCGCTCCAGTTGCAGTTTACCGGCCGTGTATTGTGGCGGCCACGAGACTTCCGAATAGCCTTGTTTGGCAGCCTCATGCAGGGTCCAGGCGGGATCCGCGAGGTGCGGGCGCGCTATCGCACAGAGATCCGCGCGGCCGGCAGCGACGATCGTATTCACGTGATCGCCCTCGAAGATGTTGCCCACGGCGATTGTTGGAATACCAGCCTCATTGCGAATGCGATCGGCAAAGGGCACCTGGAACATGCGCCCGTATACGGGCTGCTCAGCCTTGCTTACCTGCCCTGCCGAGCAGTCGATCACGTCCGCACCAGCCTCTTTGAACAACCGAGCCACCTCCCCGGCGTCTTCGGGGGTGAGTCCGCCTGGAACCCAGTCGGTCGCTGAGATACGCACGCTCATCGGTTTATCTTGCGGCCAGACCTCCCGCATGGCTCGAAACACCTCTAGCGGGTACCGGCACCGGTTTTCAACTGAGCCTCCATATTCATCCGTGCGATGGTTCGTGAGCGGCGAGATGAAACTCGATAACAGATACCCGTGTGCGCAGTGGAGCTCCAACCAATCGAACCCGGCCGCTATCCCACGTACAGTCGCTGAAACGAATGCGGCCTGGATGCAATCCATCTCGGCCTGTGTAGCTTCGCGAGGTGTCTGCGAGACGCCGTCAATGTAGGGGAGAGGCGACGCCGATATCAGCGCCCAGTTGTCCGAAGGTAAAGGTTGATCGACACCTTCCCAGCCACGACGGGTTGATCCCTTGCGGCCCGAATGACCGAGTTGAAGCGCGATCTTCGCCTCGGTATTCGCATGCACATACTCGACAATGCGCTTCCAGGCGTTCTGCTGTTCATCATTCCACAGGCCGGGGCAGGCGGGTGTGATGCGGCCATCCGGCGTAACGCAAGTCATCTCGGTCACCACCATCGCCGCGCCTCCCATCGCTCGCGCTCCCAGGTGAACCAGATGGAAATCGTTAGGCACGCCATCCTGAGCCATGTAAGTTGCCATAGGTGAAACAATGACGCGATTCTTCAACGTAAGTCCCCGCACTGGGAACGGCGTGAACATCGGCGGAATGGCGCCACGAATACCGCTGCGGGCCGCGAACCAACTTTCAACGCGCTCGACATACGCGGCGTCACGCAATTTCAGGTTTTCGTGCCCGATGCGCTGGCTTCCGGTAAGGAGGCTATACGTAAATTGCTCCGGATCGAGGTGCACATAGCGCTCTACCTGCTCGAACCACTCCATACGATTACGGGCGGCGCTTTGCAGCTTGAGTGCTTCGATCTCCCGCTCCTCCTGGTATTTTTGCAACGCGCAGCTAACATCGCCATGGTGGTTTGATAAAACGCGGGCCAGAGCCATGGCGTCCTCCATCGCCAGCTTAGTGCCGGAACCGATACCGAAATGCGCGGTGTGTGCCGCATCGCCGATGAGAACGATGTTCTTGTGGTGCCACTTTTCGCACAAAACCCGATTGAACTTGAGCCACACCGCTGAGCCGCTGAGATGTTTAGCATTCGAAATCAGGGCATTACCGTCCAGACGCTCTGCAAACAGCTCTTCGCAAAACGCCACGGATTCGTTCGGTTCCATGCTGTCGATGCCGGCCGCCAGCCAGTTTTTCTCCGGCGTTTCAACGATAAACGTGGACCAGTCCCGATCGAAACGGTAAGCATGCAGGTTGAACCAGCCCCACTCTGTTTCTTTGAAATCGAAAGTAAAGGCATCCAGCTTCTTTTTACTACCGAGCCAGATGAATCGATTCTTGCGGACCTGAATGTTTGGCCTGAAGATTTCTTCGTACTTCCCGCGCGTGAGGGATGAGGCGCCATCGGATGCAATTACGAGGTCGTAAGCTGTAGAGTAATCGTCCGGATTGGTGACGTTGGTCTGGAATACCAGCTTGACTTTCAGGCAGGCAGCACGTTGCTGAAGTATCTGCAGCAGCTTCATGCGCGCAATACCACAGAACCCGTGACCACCGGAGGTGAGCTTGCGGCCCTTGAAATAGACGTCGATGTCGTCCCAGTGCCGGAACGCTTGCGTAATGGCCGCGTGGGTCTCTGGATCGGCATCCTTAAAGCCGCCCATGGTCTTGTCTGAGAACACCACGCCCCAGCCGAAGGTGCTGTCAGCCCGATTGCGTTCGACGACGGTGACATCCCAGGACGGGTTGGCCTTCTTCACGATAATCGAGAAATAAAGCCCGGCGGGACCACCTCCCAGGCAAACGATCTTCATGCCCTAACCTGCTGCAAGGCTTCGGCGAACTTCTGCCCGTTTTCGTCCGCGAGTGCCAACTCGCGGAGCCGTTTGAGAAGCGCGGCCGCATCTTTCCGTTCACGGAGCTTCGGAAGAGCATCCATCAGAGCGGCGAAATTCCGGCTGCCGTTTAGATGCGTGTCTCCATAACCCTTCACCAGCCGCGGGCATTCAGCTACTTCGACAGCCAAGGCGTAGTTTTCTCGCGCCAGATCGGGGATGCGGCCAAGCCACTCGGAAATGTCTTTCTGCTCTTGGAGAAAGCGCAGCGATTTCCGGCGCCAGCGACGCAAACTCGCCAACACAAAAAGCTGAAGATAGCCGCTTAGGGACGTGGTCTGAAGAATCATCCCGCGCTTAGTGAAAGGATCAATGATTCGCTTAGCCCAATGAGTGTTGAGCAACCATCGGCCTAGCGAGGCGGGCAAAATGTCGGCAATTTCCTGCAAGCGAGGATGGAGGAATTCATGGATCTGGAGGACTTGGCCCTGCCCGGCACGGGCCTCCCGATGGACCCGTTCGAACCGGGAACGGCGCGTCTTCAGGTCGGCGACGCGAATGGCATCCTCATAGGAAAGCCACAATGCGAGGTATCGGCCCGTTTCCCGGAGCAGGGCGAAATCGGCCTTTCCGTACTGCGCGTCGATGTCGCGAATAGGATCCAGCAGATCCAGATAACTGGCCGCATAACGCTCGTCCTGGTAGTCGGCGAGACGCTCGACGCCAGCCAGCAGGATCGCATGGCTGGCGGGAGGAAAACCGTCCTCTACCCGGGCCGCAAGCCCTCGGAGCCGAGGCCCCACCTTGGGCTTCGATGCGACCGTTTTGCCGATCACCGGCGCAGGCGATTCGGTCGCTGCTCGATACCCAGCCGCAAACGCCGCGAGACTGGATTTGACGCCGACACCGGACTTCTGGATGGCTTGCTCGAACTGTTCGCGGCGAAAAGGCAAAATGCTCGTGCTGGCTAGCGCGCCGAACAGTGCCGCACTGATGACACTTTCTGTTTCCTCGGCAATACGGGCAAAATCGCCGTGCACGAATACTTTCGACGCAGCCGCGCCGGCCTTTACTAGATTCCCGGATTCCACCCGCCCCTCGCCCATGGCCGTCCGCTCGGTCATAGAATAGACGCGATGCGTGGAGGCAATCAGAGTGGTCCGATCGGGCGTGACTAAGCCTCGCTGAATGGCGCGCCCGGCTTCCATCAACTCAGAAGCAAGCACCACATCGACCTCGCCTGGAACCGGCATCAGCGCCAGTACGGGCAGCTTTC
Organism: Bryobacteraceae bacterium; assembly: GCA_051000095.1. Taxonomy (GTDB): domain Bacteria; phylum Acidobacteriota; class Terriglobia; order Bryobacterales; family Bryobacteraceae; genus JBBSHP01. Next base: position 11,251 of record JBPCOQ010000059.1, read on the forward strand.
CCGCGGGAAACAACTCCAGATAGTAGATAGTGGCCCCGGTCCGCTGAGCGACACCGGGCACCGATGTGGATTGAGCGTAGAACCCTGCGTCTTCGGTCATGTCGACAATCCAATCGGCCAGCACGCCGCCGCCTTCGCCGCCCATTGCAAGAATCGCTATGGTGATGGCCCTGGGCCGAGGGGGTCCCATCACGTCACGCCGCAATGCCGGCCAGACGGCGGTCGATGCGGCCCTGCAGCCAACCGATAACCCGGCCTCTCAGACGCGCCTTGAATGCGTCCCAGGCGTTCGGATTCGAGATGATTTCGGCGCGGTAGAAAGAGGGACACAGCACCGCAGCATGGGCCACCTCTCCGCACAAACCGCACCCCACGCAACTGTCGAGCACAGTCGCCACCGGATCTGTCCGCAGTGGGTCGGGATTCGACTTGATCGTCAGCGAAGGACAGCCAGACAACCGGATGCAGGAATGATCGCCGGTACACGTATCCGAGTCGACTCCGAACTTTTCGCGCACGACGCGCTTGCCTTCCTGAAGCATGTTGCGGATCAGCGGCTTTTCCCGCCGCTGCCTGTTCAACGTACACTCGCTCTGCGCGACGATAATCTTTGGTCCTTTCTGCTTAGTAGTGAGTGCCTCCCGGAACAGGTCTCTCATCCCGGCCACGTCATAGGTACGCGTCACGGTTTTGACCCATTTCACGCCAACGCCTCGCACCGCGTCCGCAATTGAGAGCTTCGTCGTGCGGTTCGGGTTATCGGCCTTGGATGAAAGCAGGTCCTGTCCTCCGGTTGCCGCGGTATAGCTGTTGTCCACCACCACGAGGACGCCGTCGCTCTGGTTAAATACGGCGTTTCCGACTCCGCTGGTCAGGCCGTTATGCCAGAACCCGCCGTCGCCCATGATGCTGATGGTCCGCTTTCCTGGTATCGCAGTGTTGCCACTATTGAAAGCGGCCGCGCCGGCAAAGCCCAAGCCGTAGCCCATGGTGGTCGCTCCGATATTGAAGGGCGGCAGAATGGAGAAGAGGTGGCACCCAATATCGCAACTGATGTGATGAGATCCTAATTCGCGCTCTGCCAGCTTCATTGCCGTGAAAATAGGACGCTCGGGGCAGCCTGTACAAAAAGACGGTGGGCGCGGATGGACTTCAGCCTGAATGGCCTGCACCGGGTTAGATTCGAATGCGGCGGGCCGGACCACCGACGGCAGATGCTCCCGATCCACCAGATGGGGCCCATACTGCTCGATAAACTTGAGGATGCCTTTAATAACTGCCGCTGAGGTGTACTCACCGGCCATAGGCAGCATATCTTTGCCGTGGATTTTGGCCGGCAGATCGGCTTTATGCAGGATGGAGTGCAGGTTCTGTTCGATAAAGTCCGGCTGCCCCTCCTCGATGATGAGCACAGCGCGCTTATCGCGACAAAAACGCTTGACCTCATCGTCCACCAGTGGGTAAGTGACGTTCAGGACATACAGCGGAATCCGGCTCTCACCGAATGCGTCGGACAGGCCCAGTAGTTCGAGGGCGCGAACAGTCGCGTTGTACATGCCGCCCTGGAGAATAATCCCGAAATCCTGTACACCTTCCGAGAACAGCTCATTCAGCCTACGCTGCTGAATGAACTCCTGCGCCGCGGGCCAGCGCTTCTGAATCTTCTCCTGTTCGTGCAGAAAACTGGCGGGGGGCAGCACGATCCGGCTGACATCCCGCACCGGATTTTGCATGGCCTCTCGAAGCGTGAATTGCGGCCGGACGTTGTTCTTGGCTATAAAGCGGCCATGGACGTGGCACGCCCGGATGCGTAATTCCAGCATCACCGGCGTATTGGTCGCTTCGGAAAGAGCGAACCCCTGCTCGACTGCGTTCACGATGGAAGGCAGATTCGGACGGGGATCGAGCAGCCACATCTGGGACTTCATGGCGAACGCATGCGAACGCTCCTGCATGATGCTGGAGCCCTCGCCGTAATCCTCCCCGACAATGATCAGAGCGCCGCCCGTAACTCCGCCCGAAGCCAGGTTGGCCAGGGCGTCTGATGCAACATTCGTGCCGACCGTGGATTTGAACGTGATGGCGCCGCGCAGCGGGTAATTGACGGACGCGGCTAAGGTAGCGGCGGCAGTTGCTTCGGAGGCGCTGTGCTCGAAGTGCACTCCCAGCTCTTCCAGAATGTCCTCGGCATCCGCGAGCACGTCCATCAAATGCGAAATCGGCGCACCCTGATATCCGGCCACATAAGAAACTCCGGCCTGCAAAAGAGCCTTCGTGACAGCAAGAATTCCCTCGCCTTGGAATTCCTGGCCCTCCCCCAGATAGAGTTTTTGGACTTCCTTTTTGAAGGACCGTTCCGCCATCGCCTCTCCTTGTGCTCCTAATTCAATTTTAGGCTCTGCATGTCAGGCCTCATGCAGCAACCAAGGCCAAAACGCGGCACGGACTCCCCGATCCATTGACTATCTTGAGCGGTGGCGTGATCAATATCGCGCCTTTGGGCGGCAGCTTGTCGAGGTTGGTCAAGCTTGCCAGCCCAAATTTGTTGCTGCCGTGCATAATACTGTGACACGGAAACGGCGGATCAAACCGGAAGGCTTGGCCGGCATCGGTCCCGACTCCCTCGGATCCCCACCCAATCACGTTTCGTTCCTTCACCAGGAACGGAACCAGGTCGGGATGAGGTCCAGGCACATGCGAACCGTCGTCCCCGATGTTCAGGAACGAGGCCGCGTCCTGGCGTTTCGACCAGCCGGTACACATCAGTACCCACGAGCCGGGCTCGATCATGCCGTGCTTTTCTTCCCAAACCCGAACATGCTCCGGCGTCAAGAGGAAATCGGCATTGCCGAAAACTTCCTTCGAGACATCAATGACACAAGCCGGCGCAAAGAACTTTTCGACCGGAATACTATCCGTGGCATTTTGCGGATGACCTTTGCCAGTCACCCAGTGGACCGGCGCATCAAAATGTGTGCCGGTGTGTTCTCCGCAAGAGAAGTTGTTCCAGTACCAGGCCGGGCCGCGGCTGTCGTAGTTCGAAATTTCCTCGAGGCGGAAAGGCCAGGTCTTTCCAAATTCGGGAGGCAGTTGGATGGTTGCGGTGGTCGCGTCTAATGCTTGACTAAGGTCGATGACTCGAATGGTCCCGGTCGCTAGAGCCTGGGCGAATCGGGCGAGAATATGCTCTTCCAAAAGTTGCCTCCAATCAGCGAAATAGTCAGAATCTCGTCGACGACCGAAGATCGGCCGGAAGCTTACCTTCCTGTTTGCATATCTTGCCCTCTTTCATAACAAAAGCTACGCTTTCAAGGGTTTGAATGTGCTGCAGCGGATCTCCGTCTACCGCGACGATATCGGCGAACTTGCCCGGTTCCACCGAGCCGAAATCCTCGTAGTGCCCTATCAGCTTCGCCGCGTTTGACGTGCCCGCCATGATTGCATCCATGGGCTTCATACCGTGGTTCACATAAGCGGCGAATTCTCTGGCGGAGTACGCATGCTCTCCCACCCCGGCATCCGTCCCCAGAGCGACTTTGACGTGCATTCGGAATGCCAGGTCAGCGCTCTTCTTGGCATATGGGATAAATTTGGGGATCTTGTCGTTGGCGAAATCTGGTATTTTCCAGATCTTATATCTATCGAAATAGGAGTCCACGATCCAAAGGATCGGGACATAGTAGGTCCCGTGCTCCAGCATCAAACGACAGGCTTCTTCATCCAGATAGATCCCATGCTCGACGGAGTCCACACCGGAACGCACGGCCGTCTTGATTCCTTCGGTCCCATGTGCATGCGTGACGACCTTAATACCCAAGCGGTGTGCTTCGTCGATGAGCGCCCGCATCTCTTCTTCGCTGTACTGCTGAGCGGTAGGTTTGTCGCCTTTGGAGAGGCCGCCGCCCGTGGCGGAGAACTTGATCTGATCCGCGCCATATTTCACCAGCCAGCGCACTTTGGCGCGAAGAGCATCCGCCCCGTTTGCGACGCCATTCGGAAATGTTATCTCAACAAATGAGTTGTCGCCGTCCGTGGGATCGCCATGACCTCCGGTTGCAGAGATGATGAACAGAGATACAAACATCCTTGGCCCTGGATAATCGCCGCGTTCGATCGCGCGTTTTACGGCCACGTCCGCGAAATCGGTCGAGCCGAGATCACGCACGGTGGTGAAGCCGGCCATCAGCATCCGCCATGCGTTGATAGCTCCGACCAGCGCGAAATCCGCTCCCGTAGAGGAAATCCGGTCAACGGTGCGCTCGCTGCCGTTTTGACTGGTGACATGGGTGTGGCAATCGATAAAACCGGGCAGCACCGTGCGTGCGCTCAGATCGAGAACTTCAGCGCCAGCCGGGATGGCGAGATCGGAGCCGACTTTGACGATACGCTTGCCTTGCACGAAAATGATTGTGTTCTTTACTGGCGCAGCTCCGGTTCCGTCAATCAGAACCCCGGCGCGGATCGCTGTTAACTTCTCCTGCCCAAGACTCGGGTGCGCGGCGATCGTGATCGCAATCGGGAGAAATAGTTTAAGGGCTGACATTTCAAACACGATATCTCCGGCTCCTCAGCATGGGCCAAATTGTCGCACAAATGAGTATAGCCTTGCAAGGAAAGCCAAACGAACAGGAATCGCTTGACAAAACATCCGACCTGTGAAATGCTACCTGAAGTTTCAGAACGGTTAACTGTGAACGCATGGCCGATTAACACTCCCCGTGGCAGAACCCCGATTCGGCGCCAGTTTTTCCCGACAAGGAGAGTCATTATGTTGAAAAGCTGTTCGCTATCCCTAGCCTTGGTTTTGCTTTTATCGTCGTCCACCAGGCTGAGCGCTCAAACCGGAACGAGCTTTACTTTGCAAGGTACGCTGTACGATGCCAGCGGAGCCAGCGTGCCGAACGGCACAGTAAACGTCAAAAATTTGGACCTCGGTTTGACCCGGAGCGGAAAGACCGATCAACAAGGCCACTACGTGTTTGCCGCCCTGCCGCTCACGGGCAGATATGAAATTTCCGCGCAGGCAGCGGGCTTCTCGGCGCAGACCAAGAGCGGACTTACTTTTTCGGCTAATTCCGAGGCGGTGGTCGATTTCAACCTGAATCCCGGAAGTGTGCAAGAGACGGTCCAAGTAACTACCGAGGCGCCCATCGTCGAGACCACGCAGACGCAGGTGAGCCACACGGTCAATGAACAGTCGCTCGAGAATTTGCCCGACAATGGGCGCAACTTCTTCGATTTCGTAGCTCTCACCCCGGGCGCCGTTGTCCAGGGTGGTGGCAGCGGCAACGTTACGCTGAACGGTCAGGGTATTCGGGAACTTACGATCCTGGCCGATGGCATTCCCAATCAATTGCGTGAAATCCGCACGTTAGGAGGCGATCTCGCGGGCGCGAATGGCACCTTCTCGCTGGATGTTGTCCAGGAGGTCCAAGTCATCACCAACGATTTTTCGGCCGAGTTCGGTCGCAGCATGTCCGGTGTCGTGAACTCAATTACGAAGACCGGAACGAATAACTTTCACGGAGATGCATTTTTCTACGACAGGCCTGGTTCGATCGATGCCGGCAATCCGCTTACCAAGGCCAATACGGATCTGCAGCGGGAACAGTGGGGCGTCACCGTCGGCGGCCCCATTATCAGAGACCGTACGCACTTTTTGGGGAACTACGAGCAGACTCATCAAACCCAGAAGGCGAACGGGATCACGTCGATTCTGGAGCCTAATCCTGGTACACCTTTGGATGTTCCTTTCAAGGAATTCAAGCTGTTCGGCAAGGTTGACCACCAGATCAATTCGAATAACAGGATCGATTTCCGCTACAGTCTTGTCCGGAGCCACGCTGACAATCAGAACATCGGTGGTTTGAACACTTCACAGCGCGCGGACAGCGCGGAAGATCGTACGCAGAACATAGAGACGTCTGCAACCTCGCTGCTCACGGCACATCTGGTTAACGAAGCTCGATTCGCTTTTACGAAAGACGTTTTCCTGGATTACCAGGACATCGTTGGACCAGGCCTGCCGCCGGATTTCTCCAAAGTTGGACCAACGATAAATCGCTCCGGTGTTGGTAATCTCGGCCCTGATAATTCGCTGCCGCAGGACCTCAACGAGAAGGGCTACACATGGCAAGACAAGCTGTCCCATACTCTGGGCAAACACAACCTGAAATATGGCGGTGAACTGTCCTACTACAACCGATTTGTGACCTTTTACAACAATTTTACCGGAACCTATAATTTTGCGGCCGGCACGCCGACCACCTTCGATCCAAATAACCCGCGAACCTTCCCAACCAATTACTCACAGGCGTTCGGCATATCGGGTCTCAACTATAAAGAGGAGCTGTATGGAACCTTCATCCAGGATGACTGGCACATCGCTCGCGGATTCACTCTGAACATGGGTGTTCGCTACGACTATGAAAGCCTGATGCATGATACGAACAACTTTGCGCCGCGCTTGGGCTTGGCCTGGGATCCAAAGAAGGACGGCAAGACGGTTGTTCGCGCCAGCTATGGGATCTTCTACGCAACGATTGAATCCTCGCTGATCAATCGCGAGTCGAACAATGGTCCGAACGGGATCGTTACGATCTCGTTGACCCCGGGCGATCCATTGTTTCCAGCCTTCCCCAACCGGCTGACGAGCCTCCCAGCCAATGCCAACATCGTCAAAAGCGACGTTTTTATTCCGATCGTGCGCGGCCTAAGTTCCAAGGATTTCCCGCTGTCAGTGGGTGACCAGCATGGCGAGCTCCGAGTCAACCCGTATGCCGAGCAGGCAAACTTCGGTATCCAGCGCGCGATTCGAGATGATTTGACGATCAGCGTGGATTACACCAATATTCACGGACTGAAGCTGCTGCGGACAGAGGACCTAAACCTGCCGCCGTACTTCCCGGTTTATCCCGGGCACACGCGCACGCAGGCGCAGGCGGACGCACAGCGGCCCTACGGAGCTCCGTCGAGAATTCCTGGCCCGCTCGGCATCCAGTTTGGTGGATACCGGCGTCTTTTGATTCAGGAGTCCGGCGACCAGAGCTTTTATAATGCGGGCACGCTGCGCATCACAAAGCGCTTCAGCCATCGGTTTACCCTTGACGGCTTTTATACCTTCTCGAAAGCCATCAGCGACTCCGATAACTTCCGCGAGAACACGTCACTGCATGTCGATCCAACCAATTACCGGCTGGATCGCGGCTTGGCCGACCAGGATCGGCGCCACAACTTCTCCGCGAACGGCCTCTACCAATTGCCGCTGGGCATCCAAGTTGGTGCTATCCTCCACGCGACCTCTGGTTTCGTCTACAGCGGCACGGTGGGCTTCGATGCCATGGGCATTGCCAGCACTCGCGGGGAACGGCCAGCAGCGCTAGGCCGCAATACATTCAACGGACCGCCAATCTTCACCATGGATGCGAACCTTTCGAAATCCTTTCGGATAGGCGAGCATCAGCACATTGACGGACGTTTCGAAATGTTCAACGCGACGAATCACTTCAACGTGACCAATATCAATAATGTGATTGGCCTTGATTTAACGAATCCCGTCGCAACCTTTGGGCGCCCCACCGTAACTTCCGCGGGACGCCAGTTTCAATTTGCCGTACGCTATAGCTTCTGACGGGAATTGCCTGTATGCCGCGCCCATGGGTTAGTCTTTTGCTTCTGGGCGCCGTCCATGCTGCGCCTGCTCCGTCCATCTTTGGCCCTCGCGACATGCTTCAAATCGTGAGCTTCGCCGAGAGCAGCCATCCCGTCATTTCGCCCGATGGCGAGTGGATCGCCTATGCTACTACCGATGGCGCGGATGAATCGAATATTTTAGCCAGGCACCCCACTGCATTCTTATGGGTGGTCCGTACTCGCGGTGGATCGCCACGCCGCATTCTTCCCGAATCGGAACGCGCGCAAACGCCAGTATGGTCGCCGGATGGCCGGAAGCTGGCCTTCCTGCGGAGTCAGCACGGCAATTCGCAACTGATGGTTTGGGATGTTGCCTCGGGCGCAATCCGGGACCTTGGAAAACCGTTTGCGCAAGACCAAAGCGTGTGGCCTTCCGAGGGGCTCGGCCCGCATTGGACATCGGATGGCAGCAGACTGGTATTCGCCGCGCTCCAGCCCGCGGAGACACCCGCGGTGAAGCCCAGGGTCACAGTGATCCGCGGGGTGGATCCAGTGGTTCCCGGTGACATCTTTTTCGTCGATAAGCGCACTTGGAAGTTGGCCGTCGTGGACGCGAAGGATGGGCAACAACACTATTTGAGTGATGAAATGTTCGCATTGCGCAGCCTTGCCGTCTCTTCTGACGATCAGACCGCGTTGTTTCGCGCCGTTAGTTCGGACACGCTCGGGCGCTTCCGCGCCGAGAAAAATGAGTTCTGGATCGTTTCTCTGAACGGCGGCAAGCCGAGACGCGTTTTTCAAGCGCGAGAACCGGCCTGGGCTGCGTTTTCGTCCGACGGCCGTGAAGTCATCTTCGCGGAGTCGGGCCGGCTGCATGCACGCTCGATTGGGGGCGGCGGCGATCGCGACCTCATGGACGGCTTCCCTGAATCAACGCGCCTTCCCAGCATTCCCCCAAAATCGAAGTTGCTGGCCGTACTCGCAGCAAGGCCTGGCACTGGCCCCCGAGATCGGAAAATGTACTCAATCCTGCAGCCGGTTGAAGATGTTCTGGTTGTCGATCTCTCCTCCGGCAAATCGCAAAAGCTGACGTCGCCGGGTTTGGAAGATGAGCCAAGCGGTCCGGTTTGGAGCGGCGACGGGCGGACATTGTTCTATCGTGCCGTGAATCCCGCGACATATCGGGAAACGATCTTCCAGTGGAAGCCGGGCGAACCTGCGGCAACACCGATCTTCTCGGCGGATCGGGAGATCGCCCGTTTGTCGGCTTCCGCGGAAGGGCACGCACTTAGCTTCACGGCTATTAACGCAACTCAGCCGGAAGATGCATACATCCTAAACGCCGGCCAGCGTGAGCCGCGCGCCACCACCCGCTTGAATCCGCAACTCAGCTCATTTCATTTCGTAACTCCGGAGATGTTCGAGTATCGTTCCGAAGACGGCGAGCCACTTCGCGCTCTGCTGTATAAGCCCGACGGCGCCACCCGCGACCGGCGAGTTCCGGTAGTCACCTACGTATACGAAAAGCTTTCCCCCATGAAGAACCGCTTTAACGCGGAGGCACAGATGCACGTCGGCAACGGCTATGCTTACCTGATGCCGGACGTGCTTGTGAACGTCGCGCACACCGGCGAGTCTTTTGTGAAGTCGGTGGTGCCGGCGGTAAACGCCGTATGCGCAATCGATTGGGTAGATGGAAAACTCGGAATCACGGGCGGTAGCTTCGGCGGGTACGCGGGGCTCTATCTTATCTCACACGTGAATGTATTTGCGGCGGCGGTGCTGCGGGCGCCTCCAAGCGATTTCTTCAGCACTTGGGCCGATGGCCGCGATCGCGATATCTGGACCATTGAAACGGGCCAGGCTCGTGCCGGCGGAAGCCCCTGGCAAAATCCTTTGGTGTACATGGAGAATTCTCCGTTTTTTAGCGCCGATCGTGTCCATACTCCTCTTTTGATCATGCATGGCGAAAAGGATTACACGGTGCCCACACAGCAAGGTGAAATGATGTTCTACGCGCTGCGGTATCTCAAACGCCCGGTAGAACTGGTGCTCTATCGCGAGGGTGACCACAGCATTGTGCGGGGATCGCGCAGCGATTACCTCGACTACTATCAACGAACTCTCGATTGGTGGCAGAAGTATCTGCACGGCCAGAATGGGGCTCACTCCCAATGAAAGCATTCTTCGTGTGCGGCGTGTTCTTCGCCGTCGCGGCAAACGCGCAGACGTTCGATCCGGCATTACTGAAGACCATGACATGGCGGTCCATCGGCCCTTACCGCGGAGGCCGGGTCACGGCGGTTGCAGGCATACAGACCCAACCGTTCGTGTACTACATGGGCGCCACGGGCGGGGGTGTCTGGAAAACCGTCAATGCCGGCATAACCTGGGAGCCAATCTCAGACCGGTACTTCAAGACGGGCTCGGTGGGCGCTATCGCCGTCGCTGAATCGGACCCAAACGTCGTCTATACAGGCATGGGTGAGGCTTGCCTGCGCGCCAACATCTCCCATGGCGATGGTGTCTACAAGTCCGAGGATGGCGGTAAGACCTGGACCAATATCGGCCTTCGCGACACGCGCCAAATCGGCCGTGTTCGGATCCATCCGCGCGATGCCAACCTGGTGTATGTGGCTGCGGTTGGCCATCCTTTTGGACCGAATGCCGAGCGCGGCCTGTTCCGCACCAAAGATGGCGGAAAGATCTGGCAGAAGATTCTCTTTGTAAACGACAAGACCGGTTCGGTCGATATTGACATGGACCCACGCGACCCGCAGGTGCTCTACGCCAGCACGTGGCAGGTCCTTAGGACCCCCTCTGGCATTCTCAGCACCGGGCCCGGCAGCGGAATATATAAAACGACCGACGGCGGCGACCATTGGACTCAGCTCACGGATGGATTGCCGAAGGGCGACAAAGGGAAGATCGGCCTGGCCATCTCTCCGGTGGACTCCAATCGCGTGTGGGCGACGGTTGAGGCAGAGGACGGAGGAGGAATTTACCGGTCCGATGACGCAGGCAACACCTGGCGGTTGTTGAATGGCAACTTTGAGGTCCGAGGCCGTCAGTATTACTACGGTCACATTTTTGCAGACCCGCAGGAACTTGACACGGTTTACACCTTTTCGTCGAAAGGATTCTTCAAGTCGAGCGATGGTGGCAAGACCTACGACACGCTCCGTAGCCCGCATGGGGATTATCACGATCTATGGATCGATCCGAAAGACCACCTCCGAATGATCAATGGCAACGATGGCGGAGCTACCGTGACCTTCGATGGCGGTAAGAGTTGGAGCACGCTGGATAACCAGCCCACCGCGCAATTCTATGAGGTGACCACGGACACCCACTTCCCCTATCGCGTTTACGGTTCGCAGCAGGACAACACCACCGTTACAATTCCGAGCCGTACCGAAGGCAGCGGTATCGGCGCCACGGATTGGTACACGGTGGGCGGAGGCGAAAGCGGTTACCTGGCACCCGACCCGAAGAATCCCGACGTTACCTATGGCGGGAGTTACTTCGGCGCCATGACTCGCTACGATCACCGGACGCGTGAACTGCGCAACATCACTATTTGGCCGGACTATCCCGGTGGACGCGTGGCGGCTGAAATGAAATACCGTTTCCAGTGGACTTACCCGCTCGTGATATCGCCGCTGACGCCCGACACCATCTATGCGGGCGCTCAGGTGGTCTTCCGCTCGACGAATCAGGGACAGAGCTGGGATGTTATCAGCCCCGATCTCACCCGCAACGACAAGGCCCGCGAACACGGGGGCCGTCTGGAGGAGTATTATTCGACTATTTTTGCGATCGCACCATCGCGGGTCGCCAAGGAGGTAATCTGGGCGGGCTCTGATGACGGTCTGGTGCATGTAACCACCGATGGCGGCACGCACTGGAATAATGTGACTCCGCCGGCATTGCCCGAGTGGTCGCGCATCAACATTATTGAGGCGTCCCCCTTCGACGCTGGCACCGCCTATGTGGCTGCCAACCGCTATCAGCTCGACGATTTCAGACCTTACATTTATAAGACTGCGGATTCGGGCAAGAACTGGAAGCTGCTAACACACGGTATTCCTTCGGACACGTTTGCTCGAACCATTCGGGAAGACCCCGCGCGCAAAGGTTTGCTGTATGCCGGAACGGAAACCGGTGTTTACGTGTCCTGGGATGACGGCGAGAACTGGCAGCCGCTGCAACTGAATCTCCCGGTGGTACCGATCACCGATTTAGTTGTCAAAGACAACGATCTGATCGCGAGCACGCAGGGCCGCTCATTCTGGATACTCGATGACTTGACACTCATTCACCAGCTCACGCGTGAAGTGGCCGCTTCGACTGTCCACTTATTTCAACCTCGAGACGTTTACCGGCCCAGCCGCCGCATTTTCCGGTTGGGCGCGCCGGGTATGGGCCAGAACCCGCCATCGGGTTTATCCGTGACCTACTATTTCCGGCAGAAGCCTCCCGGGCTAGTGATGCTGGATTTCGACGATGCGCGGGGAAAGCCGATCAAGAGCTTTGCAAAACTGCCTGTGGAAGCAGGGATGAATCGTTTTGAATGGGATTTGCGCTATCCCGACGCCCATGGGCTGGACGGCGCGTCTCATCTGGCGGGAGGCAGCCTGCGTGGTCCTGTCGCTGTTCCGGGAACTTATCGGGTCAGGCTAACAGTGAATGGCGAGTCGCAAACGCAACAATTCAACATCAAGACAGACCCGAGGCTGCCAACCACCCAGGAAGAGTATCAAAAGCAGTTTGCACTTCTGATCGCGGTTCGCGACAAGCTATCCACCACCAATGATGCCGTGAACCAGATCCGGCGCGTGGAAGCTGGCCTCAAGGCCCCCGGCAGCGCGGCACGGCAAAAGGCCATCGCCGCGCTGGACGAGATCGCGCACGAACTCGCGGAACCGGCCTTCACCGGTTTCGACGATCAAATGCTGGTCTTCCCGCTCAAGCTGGACAATCGGATCGCAGCTCTGCAAGGCTACATTGAGGGCGGATACGGCCCGACTGATCAGGACTACAAGGTATACAACGAACTTTCCGCCGCCCTGGAGGATGCTTTGTCCAAGCTGAAGGACGTGCTGGATCGGAATGGAGAAGCAAAATGAATACGAAATATTTCGGGCGGTCCTCGGCCCTGGTGCTGGCGCTCCTGGTGGTTCACTGCGTCCGTGGTCAATCCACCATCGCGATCGAGAACGTCACGCTTATTGATGGAACCGGCCGTCGCGCGGAACCCAATTCATGCGTAATCGTCAGCGGATCGCGGATTGCGAAGGTCGGATCGTGTCCTATGTCCGCTCCGGCCGGCGCGCGCCACATTTCGGGTAGAGGGAAATTTCTCATACCCGGCTTGATGGATGTGCACGTTCACCTGCGTGGCGGCGGTGGTTTCGGCGCACCTGGAGAAGATGGCCCGAACGAGCAGGTTGGCATACGTCACCTGCAAAGTTATCTGTACGCTGGCGTGACTACGATCCTGGACGTCGGCAATAATCCGGATTTTATTTTCAAGCTGCGGGACATGGAGCGCGCCGGAAAAATCGTGTCGCCCCGGCTTCTGGCGGTCGGCGGAATCGTAACTTATCCCGGCAGCCATGGCAGCGGCCCATACGCCACCCTGGTCGACAGTTGGCCGCAGGACATCCCAAAGCTCGACGCGGCCATTGCTCGCAAACCCGATATGCTTAAGATCACTTACGATGAGCATGGCTGGGGCATTCGTCCCATGATCACGCTGTTACCCGTGGATCTGATGACGCACATCATTCAGTACTACAACGATCACGGCATTCGAACCACGGCCCATATCTCGAGTGAAACCAGAGCGCGCGAAGCTCTCTTTGCCGGGATCGATACCTTAGCGCACCCCGTCATTCAAGGTCCCGTAAGCGACAACTTCGTTCGTATGATGAAAGCCAAGCAGATCCCGGAAGCGTCTACGCTCACAATCGGCGAAGGCTACAGCCGGCTTGCCGAACACCCGGAGTATCTGGATCAGCCGCTCTATCGGGACACAGTGGAGCCCGAAGAAATTCAGCGCATGAAGACAATAGAGAGCGCTAAACAAAAAGAGAATCGCTGGGCGTGGTGGATGAAGGTGATGACTCCGGTCGCTCAGGGCAACCTAAAAAAGATGAATGCCGGCGGAGCTATCGTGGCTTTGGGTACCGACCAATCGCTCGGGGCTGCAGTTCATCGCGAACTGGAGCTGCTGGTGGGCGGCGGTATCCCGCCACTCGACGCGATCCGCGTTGCTACACTAAACTCGGCGATTTTCTTGGGCAGGCAGCGTGATTTGGGCTCAATCGTGGAAGGTAAGATCGCCGACCTTGTGCTTCTGGATGCCGATCCTCTGGACGATATCAACAACGCCAAACGCATCGATTTGGTGATCAAGAATGGAGAGATCATTGACCGCACGAAACTGGATCTGCCGGTGAATCGCAAGCACGGGGCAGTTTCAAACACGGGCACCGGGCGATAGAGATGTTAAATTCTCACCAGATCGCGGAGCTGCGGGCGCATTTCCCGATTCTCCAGGACAGGACCTATCTCTATAGTTGCTCGCAAGGCGCGCTTTGCGATGCGGTGCAGGCCGGGATGACGGAGTACGCCGATAGCTGGCGGACATCGGTTCTTCCGTGGGATGGGTGGATTGAAAAATACGAAGAGATACGGGTCGCGTTTGCACATTTCATCCATGCCAAGCCGGAAGAAGTAGCGGTAATCACGAGCGCCTCGGCTGGGATCAACCCCATTGCGAATGCCCTTCAGTTTGATGGCCGCAACGGCGTCGTGATGGGCGAATTCGAGTTTCCGACGATGGGGCAAATCTGGCTTGCTCAACAGGTACGTGGAGCTGAGATCGAGTTCCTGAAGGCCATTGGCGATAGTATTCCGGTTAACTCCTACGAGCAGGCTATCGACCGGCGAACCAAAATCGTGCCGTTGACCCAGGTATCGTTTGTCAATGGTTTTCGATCGGATGTAGCTGCCATCACGCGTATCGCTCATGACAACGGTGCGCTCGTCTTTCTGGATGGTTATCAGGATTGCGGTACCCGCCCGATCGATGTGAAAGCCCTGGATGTCGATTTCTTTGTAACCGGCACGCTGAAATATCTCCTGGGGCCTCCGGGTTTGGCGTTCCTGTATGTGCGGGAAGATCATATCGAGAAACTCAAGCCAACCCTGACGAGCTGGATGGCGCAACAGGAGGTTTTCGCTTTTAATCCCAAGGTTCTGAACCCGGCCAGCACCGCGCGCCGGTTTGAGGGTGGATCTCCTCCGATCCCGAATATTTATACGGCACTCCCGGCGCTCGCGTTTCTGTGCAGGGTTGGCCTGAGCAATGTGGCAGCGCAGATTGAGTCGCTTGTGCGTGCTTTCATGCAGGGTGCGCGCGATCTGGGCATTCAAATCAAGACGCCAGCCGACAGCGTTGGTCCGCTGATTGTGCTCAGGTGCAAAGATGCCACAGCGATGACGGCCAAGTTGCTTGAGCGCAATATCGTCACTTCGAACCGCCACGATGGAGTTCGTTTTGCTTTTCACTTCTACAACAATATGGATGACGTGAACGCGGCGCTGGCTGCGCTCGAAGACAATTTGGACTTAATGGCACTTTCGTGAGAGTCCTTACGGGCGGGTGCCGGGTGTTCGATCCCTCCGACGGTGCAGTTTCGGGTCTCGGAAACTGGACGTCGCGCGCCCTCATCAATTGGGGCGGCCGGGGCAAAGCAAATCACCCAGAGTGTCAGTGAATATGCGACGGGCCGGTCTCCAGTGGTGGTTAACCCGCGCGCGGAAGAGGCCCTGTATGTTGTCGAGGGACAGGGTGCGTGCTGGATTGACGGCTTCTCGTACGATCTCCGCCCCGGAACCGGGGTCTATATTCCTCCCGGCGCTGAGTACTGGGTTGACAACCCACAAAGCGAGAAGCTCCGCATCGTTAACGTTTGTTGCCCGGAAGATCCAGAGCGCCAAGTGAGGGAACATGCCCGACCGGCAGTTTCGGGTGAAGCGCCGAAGCGGACCATTCATGAACAGGATCGCGAAGTGATTCGCGCGGGCAAAGATCGGGAATTCCGCTACATGGTCCACACGGATCTCGGCTGCCGGCAAATCACGCAATTTGTAGGCTGGATCCCACCGGGCATGGCGCCGTTTCATCATCACGAGTACGAAGAGGGAATTTTTATCCTTGAGAGCCATGGAATCGTACATGTGGAGGGCGAGGCCCGTGATTTCGGGCCAGGCGCTAGTATCTATTTGCCGGTAGGCGTGCGCCACTGCGTAGAGAATCCGGGCAACTCCCCCATTCGACTACCCGGCGCATTTTATCCTTCAGGCAGCCCGGGAGCGGCCTACGAAGACTGACCAAAGACCTAGCCCGGAACCGCAGACAATCGAGAGCGGCGAGCAGCTCACGCGCGGGCTGAGCAGCGCACAGCTCAGCATGATTGCGATTGGCGGAGCGATCGGCACGGGACTGTTCCTCGGCAGTTCTCTGGCCGTGCGCCTGGCCGGTCCGGGTGTCATCTTCAGCTATCTGATCGGGGCTTTTATCGCTTTGTTGTTCATGGGGGCGCTGTCGGAAATGGCAGTCGCGCACCCCACTGCGGGATCGTTCGGGGTCTATGCAGAGTTGTACGTGAATCGCTGGGCCGGCTTTGTGATCCGCTACACCTACTGGGCGGTGCAGTGCATTGCAATCGGCGGAGAAGCCATTGCGATCGCGATCTACTGCCAATGGTGGCTTCCGAATACGCCCAAGTGGATGTGGATCGTGGGCTTCTCCGTTGCATTGCTTTATGTGAACGCCCGTAGCGTGGGTAGTTTCGGAACTTTTGAGTACTGGTTCGCCATGATCAAGGTAGTGGCGATTATGCTGTTCATCGTCTTCGGTGTAGCCGTGCTCTTCGGCCTCGGGCCATCGCCCGCGATCGGATTCACCAATTACACGGGACACGGCGGTTTGCTTCCAACCGGAATAGCAGGGGTCTGGATGGCAATGGTGTTTGTCATTTTCAGCTACATCGGGACCGAGGTGGTCGCCGTCACTGCCGGCGAAGCGCGCGACCCCAATACGGCCGTGCCGAAAGCGATGCGGTCAATGGTTAGCCGGCTCATCTTGTTCTATGTCGGAGCCATCGTCGTACTCCTTGGAATCGTGCCCTGGAATCAGATCCAGCCGGGCGCCGGCGTTACGGCGAGCCCGTTCGTCCGGGTATTCCAATTGATTGGCATTCCTGCCGCCGCGCATCTGGTCAATTTTGTAGTAATCACGGCGGCGGCGTCCAGCATGAATTGCAACTTGTACCTCACCAGCCGGATGATGTTCTCGCTTGCTCGGGGCGGATATGCCCCTGCGCCGTTCGGTCGAGTCTCAGCGCGCGGTACACCAACCAACGCGTTGCTGATTTCCGCTGCGGGACTGGGCGTCGCGATCTTCGTCGCACTCCTCTATCCCAATACCGCATACGTCTACCTGTTCGGCGTATCGCTCTTTGGTGGTTTATTCGTGTGGTTCATGATCTTTGTAACTCATCTGTACTTTCGCCCGGCATGGGAGGCCTCGGGCGGTCCGAGGTTGCCGGTCCGGCTGATCGGATACCCATACACTTCACTGCTGGGAGCCGCGTTACTGGTTGCAATTATTGTGACGACGTGGTGGGTGGAAGGCATGCGCGTGACGATGGTCGCCGGTATCCCTTGGCTCGCGCTTATCACGGTGGCTTACTTCATTGTCGCCAGAAAGCATGTGCCGGTTCCAGAAGCCGGCGCGGATCTGAGGAGAGACTAGTTGGCCCCGTTCCCGGTCGAAAAGCTTCGCCAGTTGTTTCCAGCCTTGGAGCGGAGCAACGGATTCACTTTCTTCGATAATGCTGCTGGCGCGCAGGTTCCGCAGATAGTTTTGGATGCAGTGAACGAGCACCTGGTGATGCACAACGTTCAACGCGGCGGCCGGTACGCCAAGAGCCAGGCAGTGGATACGATGATTGCGGCGGCGCGTGAAACGGTGGCCATGTTCCTGAATGCTAGATCGCCCGACGAGGTTGCATTTGGGATGAACGCTACTTCGTTTCTCCGGATCGTGAGTCTCGCGATGACCGAAAGCCTGCGCAACCGCCCGGAGATTGTGGTAACCGACCTCGATCACGAAGCGAACATCGCTGTCTGGCTTGCTCTGGAGCGTTTCGGTGCGAAGGTCCGATGGTGGCACATGCGAGAGGGTGGCCGGCTGCACCCCGAAGACCTCGATGCCCTGCTCGGTGAGAAGACGCGGCTGGTGGCTTGCACTGTCGCCTCGAACGCGCTGGGGTCCATTGTGGATGTCCCGGAGGTGGCCCGCCGAGCCCATGCGGTTGGCGCGGAACTGCTGCTCGATGCAGTACATTATGGGCCTCATGGCATTTTCGACGTTCAAGCCTGGGGATGCGATTACCTGGTGTGCTCGGGTTACAAAATCTTCGCTCCGCATATGGGTTTCCTATGGGGCAGGCGCGAGTCTCTGGCTGAGTTGTCCACGTTTTGCGAGGAGTTCATCCCCGGCGTGGCGCCGGCCAAAATCGAGGCGGGAACGTTTGTTTATGAAAATGTTGCTGGGATGCAAGCGGCGATCGCTTACCTGGAATCGATCGGATCGGAACAGCCTCCGCGAGCCGAAAATCAATCGCGGCGTGCCGCGCTCGTACGGGGCATGGAGGCGGTCCGGGCATACGAAGCTAGTCTCTCCGCGGCGCTTCTCAACGAATTAGCTTCGATACCCGGCGTCACCGTATACGGAATTCGCGATCCCGCGCTGGTGCGGTACCGGGTTCCGACGGTATGCTTCAATCTCAAGGACAGATCGCCTGCCGAAGTCTGCCAACAGCTTGCCAATGAGGGAATCGGCGTAAGAGACGGCCATATGTACGCCCCGCGCCTGATGGACCGATTGGGCCTCTCGCGTGACACCGGCGCCGTGCGGGCTTCGTTGGTGCACTACAACACGCATGCAGAGATCCACCGATTTGCAGTATCAATCCGCAGAATGGCTTCATCGTAGCATCACGCAACCTGCGGAAGTGTTGTTCCCTGGCTCTTGGCCCCGCAGGCAGCCGCATCACCAACTACATCAGCCTGGGTGTCATTGCGAAGTTCTTCCCACGAGATACGCCACACGCTGTTGTAGCCGGTGGGCCCAGGACAAAACGCTTTCGACGCTCGCCGAGTCCGGCGTCGCCAGGCCGGTCGCGGTGAAGACGATCCCTGCTGCCGCCACATCTTCGTACACGTCCTCAAACCACTGCGTGGCGACTTGGCCCGACCCAGCGCCCATGTCGGCCAGGACCAGCCGGTCTTCGGTGCCCACCAGATGATCCACAAAGGCATCGAATCCGGCCGGGGTATGAATGTTGATCTTCTGAGCAGTTTCGCGAAAGAAATGGGATACCGACCCGCGAGCTTTGTTTTCTGTATCGAGGTCGAGTAGGACGAACGGCAACCGGTGCTCCTGATACCACTCGGCCAAAGCGGTCATTCGCGTAGTCTTGCCCGTACCGCCTTTCCCGTCCATGGACAGCACAACGCGCTTTGTCGCGAGTGTGGCGTCACCTTCGCCTCGAAGTACGGGTTGCCTGCTCCTCGGATGGGATGGTGCTCATGAATTACTTCTTCTCCTCGGAACGCGGCAGAAGCCGCAGCGGTTCGTTTTCGTCGTAATGAAATACTTTCTCCGTGCCTGGCGCGCGCGCGGCTGTGGTTCGTTGAGCGCTCGAATGCGTGCGTCCACATCTCCTTGCACGGCAGGACTTGCTGCCGGCACAACGCTGCCCGTGGCTGCTTTCTCCCGCTCGCCTGTGCTTGTGTTGCCCTTGGATTGACTGCTACGAACCTGGACGAAGTTGTAGACGGTATGTGTACCGGCAGTCAGCCCGCAGCGATCTCCCAGAATGCTGGCGATCTCACGGTAGCTCCGGCCCCGTTTGCGCAACTCGCGGATCAGCTCGGCATAAGGCTCCAGTTTCGAGCGGGCCGGTTTCGGCGGCAAGCTGTCGAGAATGGCTTGAAAGGCCTCTTCCATTCGGTATTCGCGATTATATTGCAACTTTAAATGCCGATGAAACAATATGGACGGGTACTGAGACGAGGTTATCGATATTTTGCGGGGATCGCTGGTAGAGCGATACGTAACCTGCGGGAATCCGGCGTGCAAATGCGCCAAAGGTGAACGGCATGGACCGATTTGGTACCTCACGGTCACGCTCGGGCCAGGGCACACGACCGGAGGAATCATTGCCGCGGATCAGTTGGAAGAAGTCCGCGGCTGGATCGAGAACTACCACCAATTGAAAGATAACCTGGAAAAGATCTCCGAGATTAATCGGGAGTTGCTGCGGCGTCAGCGCGAACGACAGCGCAAAGGCGAGCGCGGAAGAAAACGGTAGATGCCAGAAGCGGAGGTCGCGACGGCCGGCAGCGCCGTATTCTTGCACTTATGATAAGGCAAGG
>JBPCOQ010000178.1:0-8487 GCA_051000095.1 Bryobacteraceae bacterium
GAAGAGACGCGCAAGGATGCAAAAACGAAGCAGTTTCTACCCGCTAACACCAAATCAGAAAGGAGTCCCAGCGCCGGACCGCTCCGCCTCTTATCCAGGCTCATTCTTCGATGAGAAAATGCTGCAAGTATATTATTGCCGCTCAAGTGACGATGGCCTCAATCGTGGCGGGTGAGTTGCCTTCGAGGCGATTGTTCACGAAGATATAGGCGGGCTGATTACGCTCTTTGGCACGCGCGATCAGTTCGCGTAGAGCGCCGCGGGTTTCAGGGTTGGGGTCCTGCAATTCCCGATAAGGGGCAAAGCTCGCGACCGCGTTTTCGTACGGCCGGCCTTGCCGAAGAAGGGCGCGGGCGACGGTGAAATCCGCCGTGAATACATCGGGCATTTGCATCTGCTCGGCGATCGGCGGCATGCGTGTCCAGGCGTTTAAGACGTGCGCCATGCCGTGGCGATGAAGGCAGGCGAAGTATTCGGGCACCAAAAACTCCTGATTGCGGATCTCGACCGCGTACCGGAAGTCCAGAGGCAAGAGCGCGAGGAACGGATCGAGATCGCGCACGAACCCGCCAGCGTTCTCGTAACAGCGTTTTGGAAAGGTACCGAACTCAAAAATCAGCACAGCGATCTGGGAGCGGTAAGGGCGTAGCAGGTCGAGGAAACCGCTTTGGAATAATGCTGCGTTGAGAAAGGAATCGTTTCGCTCGCCCGCGCGCGAGCCGTAGCGAGGATGAATTGGAAATGCGTTAACAGTGATTTCTTCGGGCACTTTGAAGGCATAGCGCAGAGACTTCGGCGCGGAGCCGAACAGGCGGGCCCAGTATTCGGGCGAAGGGAAAAGGTAGAAGGAGAAATCGCCGCAAACGATGGGAAATATTTCGGCGTACTCGTTCAGGCATTCCGCTTGAAAGCGCTTTTGTGAGAAGCGGCCGCGGCTGAGGTAGCGGTCCTCGGTGTAGATTTGGCCTAACCAGCCTTCGTACTTCCAGGAACTGCCGCCAATGAGAATGTCCTGGTGAGCGAGTTCAGTCAGCCTGCGCTTTAGCCGTTCGGTGTCGAATGAGGACGGTTCGTCGAAGAGCGGAAGAGTGTTCAAAAGGCGAGCGCCTGCCCCACGTCAATAAGCGTGGGCGACCCGGTAGCCGTACGGATCGGCGCCGGCTTCGATCACGCCATCCGGTAAGACGCGGATCAGGACTGGCGCAGCACCGCTGGCCCATCGGGAACGGCTCCCGACTTTATGCCCCCTCTCGGCCAGCTCAGCGACTGTAGCAGGCGGGATGCGGTCGTCAAGCAGCAGGTCGCCTCGTGTCCAGGCGTGGTTGTCGAAACTGGAAATCAAATGGCGCGTCTGATAGCGCGGCGCTTCAACGGCCGCTTCGGCGTTCATCCCAAACTCAACCACGTTCAGGAATAACTGCAGAAGACTCTGGTCCTGATTGTCACCGCCAGGTGTTGAAAGCGCCAGGTAGGGCTTGCCGTCCTGGGTCACGAGCGTTGGGCTCAGAGTGACGCGCGGACGCTTGCCGGGTCCGAGCTCGTTAGGCGATCCTTTTACGAGGAGAAAGCTTTGGCCGCGCTCCGTGAGCGGGATGCCCGTGTCGCCCGCTATCACCGACGGCAACCAGGCGCCCGAAGGCGTGGCCGAGAACATGAATCCATCGCGATCAATCGCATCGACGCAAGTGGTATCGCGCGCCATCAGGGCATCGTCGATTTTGTAGTGCGCGATGTCCATGTCGGAGGGATGCCGCCCGGTCTTGCCGTGAATTGTGCCCGGAATAAAATCCATCGAAGCCTTGGGTCCGATCAGCTTGCGGCGCTCTGCCGCGTATTCTTTCGAGAGCAAAACGTCGGCGGGGATGTGATTGAAACGCGGGTCGCCATAGTACACGTCGCGATCCGCGTAGGCGAGTTTGAGAGCCTCGACGGAGCGGTGAATGTATTCGGCTGAATCGAAGGGCAGTGCCCGCATGTCGAAGCCCTCGAGAATATTCAAGGCTTCCAGCAACGCGGGACCTTGGCTCCAGAACCCGGGTTTGTATACTTTGAATCCGCGATATTCGGTGGAGACCGGCTCTTCCACCTGCAAGCGAAACGCGGCCATATCCTCGTAGCGCAGCAACCCGCCGTTGGCCTTGCTGAAGGCATCGATTTTGCGCGCGACATCGCCGCGATAGAAGTAATCGCGTACTGCATCGATGGCGGCCTTACGGTCGGCGCCCTTGGCGGCGCCAGCCTTTTCCGCGGCAACCATGGCGCGCAAGGTTTTGGCCAGGTTCGGTTGGCGGAAGATCTCGCCGGGCATGGGCACGCGCCCCTCCGGCATAAAGGTCTTTTTGGAATCCGGCCACATGTCGAAGAAGCGCCGGGAGCGTGCGATGGCGCCGGAACGCATCTCATCGATCGCGAGGCCATCCGCAAGCTCGATCGCAGGCGCCGCAATTTCGGCGAACGACTTGGTCCCAAACTCGCGCAGAGCCAGCAGACCGGCATCCACCATTCCTGGGACGAGCGCCGGCATCAGGCCCGCTACCGGAATGAATCCCTTGAGGCCTCCCGGATCGAGGCTAAGCACTTCGAACGGCTGCGGCTTGCGGGCGCGAAAAAAATCGGCGGTTGCCAGTTTGGGCATGGTGCCGACACCGGCGATGGCGTAAACTTTGCCGTCTTTGGTGCGGATCAGGAGCGGGCCCTCGCCTCCCATTCCGAAATGCGAAAACTCGCTGACGGAGGCGGCGAACATGGTCGCAACGCCCGCGTCGATAGCATTGCCGCCGTGAAAGTAGGTCCGCATACCGGCTTCGGCGGCATAGTCGGACCCGGCGGCGATCGCGCCCCGGACCCCCCGCACGGCGTGCCGCGCTGGACGTTCCGCGTCTTTTCTTTGTGCTGTGCAGGAACAAACAACGCACAGGATCAGGAGGCCGAGCTTGCTTTTCATAATTATCGTAACTGCGCAGTTACGATAATTATAGACGCACGGTTGAGAGCGCTGGCGTACAACGGTGTCCGTTTCAAACATATAATGGAGATGCTGGAATGGATGCGAATCTGACCACCGCAATAGTAAGCGCCAGCGCGACGGCGCTTGTGGCGATCACCGCGATCCTCGCCAACAACAAGCGCCTGGACGATACGAATACACGGCTCGCGCGGGTCGAAAACAAGCTTGACACCATTGAGCATATGCTGGCCAGCTACGCGGTCGATGTCGCGCGCATCAAAGAGAAGCTCGGGATCTCTTAAACGCGTCGTAGCTGACCACCGCAGGCCCGCACAGATATACAATGAAAAAGCCGGAATGAATCCCGCTCTGTTTGACAAGCCGTTCTTCGAGGTGACGCTGCCGATTATGGCCACCATCATTGCCGGAGTATGGGCGATGATTTCCACCAACAATCGGCGGCTGGACGACATTATCAAACGACTGGAGCGGATTGAGGGCAAACTAGAAGACCATACCAGCCGCATTATCGCAATCGAAGAGCGGACCTCTCCCTTGCGAGGGCGGTGACGCTGCTCAGAACTTGGCCCTCTTATAATGGTTCACAAATGAGGCGCTATTTACTGTCACTAACTGCCTGCTGTTTTCTCTTGCTGGCGGCTACCGATTACAAGGCCGAGGGCGACCGCTGGTGGTCGCATATCCAATATCTCGCGAGTGACGATCTGCAGGGCCGCAACACCGGCAGCGAAGGCCATCGCAAAGCCGCGGCTTATATCGCTGCAGAATTTGAGCGAGCTGGATTGAAACCAGCCGGGACCTCCGGCTACATGCAGCCCATCCAGTTCAATGTGAAGCAGATCGTCGAGAACGAATCGAGTCTCGCGCTGGTTCGCGATGGAAAGGCAGAGCCGTTGAAGCTCGGGACCGACGCCATGCTCGGCGTACGCGGTGATGTTGCGGAACACACTGAAGCCGGGGCTGTATTTGTTGGATATGGCTTGCAAATTCCGGAGAAGAACTATGACGATCTCGCCGGGGCGGACTTAAAAGGAAAGATCGCTGTTTTCTTAGCGGGCGGACCAGCCAACATTCCCGGGCCGCTAAAATCGCACTACTCTTCGGCGGGCGAGCGCTGGAAACAACTTCAAGCCGCAGGGGCGATCGGAATTGCAACGATCCCGAATCCCAAATCCATGGATATTCCGTGGGCGCGTTCTTCGCTCGCTCGATTACAGCCTTCGATGGGACTCGCCGATCCGGACTTGAACGAGACCACTGGTTTGAAGATCGGTCTGACGATCAATCCCGAGCACGCGGACAAGTTTTTCGCAGGCACGCAGCATACGATCGCGGAGATTCTGAAGGCTGCCGATACCGGAAAGCCGCTGCCGAAATTTCCACTGGCTGTAGCGATCCGGGCAACGGTGAAGGTGACGAAGTCACAAGTAGAATCGCAAAACGTGGTGGGACTGCTGCCCGGATCCGATTCAAAATTGAAGGACCAGTACGTAGTTCTCTCCGCGCATCTCGATCATGTGGGCGTAGGGCAGCCTATCAATGGCGACAAGATCTACAACGGCGCGATGGATGACGCCTCCGGTATTGCGTCGATTCTCGAGGTGGCGCGAATGCTCAAGGAAACGCACGCCACTTTGCGCCGGTCGCTGATGTTTCTGGCCGTCACCGGTGAGGAGAAAGGGCTGCAAGGGTCGAAGTATTTCGCGGCGCACCCAACTGTGAACGAGAAGAACATCGTGGCGGATATCAATCTCGATATGTTCCTGCCACTGCACAAGCTCGAGTACCTGGAGGTGCAAGGATTGGCCGAGTCGTCGTTAGGAGACGACATCCGGGCGATCGCGGAAAAGGCCGGCGTAAAAATTCAGGCAGACAAGGAGCCGCAGCGAAACCTCTTTATCCGCAGCGATCAATACAGCTTCATCCGGCATGGAGTTCCTGCGCTGGCCTTCAAGTTCGGGTATCTCGCCGGATCGCCGGAAGAGAAGCTGCACAAGGATTGGTTGAAGTTCCGATATCATGCTCCTTCAGACGACTTGCAGCAGCCGGTGGACAAAGCGGCGGCGGCCCGGTTCAACGAGATCATTCTGCATCTCGCCGAGCGGGTGGCCAACGCGCCGGGACGTCCGCAGTGGAAGCCGGACAGCTTCTTCCGGCGATTCGCAGGCTGAGATGCCGGTTCAGATTGGGCGGAGAGAGCCGGATTTTGCAAACCCGTTAGGGCTGCTCAGCGGCTGTCATCGCAGGATCGAGCAGTTTCTGAGCGTGTTGTCGCGAGTGGCTCGTGAACGGCGGCACGGAGCCATGTCCGGCGATGAAGCGGCTTCGTTCGCTAAAGCGCTCGATTATTTCCGGGGTGCGGCTCCGAAGCACACGAGGGATGAGGAAGATTCGTTGTTTCCACGGATGCGGGAGGCTGGCGGAGACGAAGTAACGGCAGCCATGGCGTCCCTCGAAGAGCTCGAGACGGATCATGCGGCAGCGGACGCGGCGCACGGCGAAGTCGACATCTTGGGCCGCCGGTGGCTGGAGAGCGGGTGCCTGGAGAAGGCGGAAGCGAACCGTCTGGTTTCATTGTTAGAATGTGTTTCTGGAATTTACGACAGGCACATCGCCGTTGAGGATCGCGACGTGTTTCCGCTGGCAGCGAGGGTGCTGGGGCGGGAAGAGATCGCAGCGATTGGAGAGGAGATGGCGGCACGAAGGGGTGCGAAGTCCTATCCTGATAAACTCGTTCTTATGAGCCAAGCGCATGGGGACAGCAACGCATGACGAATGAGCAAATGTACATTCTGATCAGGGTTCCGAGCACCTTGGCCCTTGTCGGCATCCTTGTTAATGCCGTGCTGGTCAGCCACATTAGCGCGGCCTTGAATGGGCGGATCGCATCGGTCGAGACTCGCATGTCCTCGCTAGAGACCCGAATGCTGAATCTTGAGAACACCTTCACCACTCGATTCGATTTGCTCATGGGAAGGCTGATCGAACTGGAGAAGGAGATTCACAATCGGTGAACAATCGCATGGCGATACGTTAGCATTACAGTACAATACCGGAGGTAACCATGTTTGTTCCCCTCACTCCGGTGCGCTGCCTGCAGCGGGCCATCGATCTGTTCGGCGGCAAAATCGGAATCATCAGCGGCGCTAAGCAATTCACCTACGGAGAATTCGGCGACCGCTGCGGCCGTCTGACTACCGCACTGGTGAAGGAAGGAATCCGGCCGGGTGACCGGGTCGCGTATCTCAGCTTCAACACCCATCAGTTGCTCGAAGGCTACTATGGCGTGGTCCAAGCGCGCGCGATTGTGATGCCGCTGAACGTGCGCCTGTCACCGGTCGAGCTGATCAATATTCTGAATCACTCGGGCGCGCGCATGCTGCTGTTCGAGAACGATTTTGTTTCGCTCGTAGACAAGCTCCGGCCCGAGTGCCCCGGCATCGAGCGCTTCGTAACGCTGGATGAAAAAGTGCCGGCTGCGGACCTGACTTCCGAAGAGCTACTCGACAACGGCCATCCGGAGCGCGCCGACATCTACAGCTTCGACGAACACGCGATCGCGGAGCTGTTTTACACGAGTGGAAGCACCGGCACTCCAAAGGGCGTGATGCTCTCGCATCGGACCCTGTACATGCACGCGCTGTCGGTAGCCGGCATGTTCAAGGAAGTCGAAACGCTGGTGGATCTGCACACCATCCCGCTGTTTCACGCCAATGGATGGGGCCGGCCGCAGTCCTCGACGATGCTGGGCGTCAAGCAGGTGATGGTGCGGCGGTTCGAGCCAACCTTCGTATTCAAACTGATCCAAGAGCATCGCGCGACGGACATGAGCCTGGTGCCCACCATGGCGAACGCTTTGCTGAACGCGCCGGATCTTGGCCAATACGACTTGTCGAGCATGCGCAATATCATGTTGGGCGGCGCTGCTTCCTCGCCGGAACTGATCCACCGCATGGAGCAGGCTTTCCATTGCGACGTGTTCGGCGGCTACGGGTTGACCGAGACGTGTCCGGTGCTGAGCTCGGCGCGCTCGAAACCCGGTGTTGATTACGCTTCAGACGAGGAACGCTGCCGCCGCCGCGCCACGGCGGGCTGGCCTGTTCCGGGAGTGCAAGCGCGCGTGGTCGATTCCAACATGCACGACGTCCCGAAAGACATGGAGTCGATCGGAGAAGTCGTGGCCGCGGGAGACCACGTCATGGAAGGCTACTATCGCGAGCCGGAAGTTACGGCGGCCGTGATGAGCGGCCCGTGGTTGCACACCGGCGACATGGCGGTGTGGGATGAGCAAGGCTTTATCCACATCGTGGATCGCAAGAAGGAGATCATCATCAGCGGCGGCGAGAACATTTCATCGCTGGAGGTGGAGCGAGCCATTTTTGCGCACCCGGAAGTTTTCGAGTGCGCCGTGGTGGCGGCTCCGCACGAGACATGGGGTGAAGTGCCGGCAGCGATTGTGGTGCGTAAACCAGGATCGGAGCTAACCGGCGAGGCTCTGCTCTCGTTCCTGCAGGACCGGCTAGGCAAGTTCAAGATGCCCCGGGTGATCGAGTTCGCAGACGAGCCGCTGCCCAAGACAGGTACCGGCAAAATCCGAAAGCTGATCCTGCGTGAGAAATTCTGGGCGGGGAAAGAGAAGCGCGTGCAGGGCTAGACCCAACGTTCTAGCCTAGGCTGCGTTCCGGACTTCGACGGTCATCTGTTTGCCCAACACTGCCAGAGCGGCCTGGATCTTTTCCGCTTTGGTAGCATGCCGAGGATCAAGCATGCGGCGGACGATTCGCTCGTCGACGCCAAGGCGGCGCGATAAATCCGAGTTGTTGACATGCCGATCGCGCATAACCAAATAGAGGGCCAGCTTCGGTGCAAGCCAAAGTGGGACGGGTATCAGACGATGTTTGCGCTTGGCGGCCGAGGGCACCGGGATCCCCTCCCGACGGGACAGGCGGATGGACAGATCCGATCCGAGAGCGTCCATCGCCTCTTCGAAGGCCTCGCGTTCATCCTTGCCATCGGTGGCAACGCGAGGAAGGTCGACGAACTGAACGAATACGCGGCCGTCGTTGCCGGCTACAACCCTTGCGGGATATGCAAAAGCGAACATACAACGACCTCTCATAGCTCGTGCGGATCGATCTTCAGATCCCGGCACATTTTCGCCAGCAGGTCGGCGCCGATTTATTTGTTTCGATCCTTGAGGGTCGTGAATTCTTCACCGAAATACAGACGCCCATGGCTTCCTTTTCCCTTATCGGCGACAAAGTGACAGGCGACCTGCTTGCGACGGGCGACCTTCCGCATGCGGCGCTCGATTCCGCGCCCTTCATAGCTTCATCTTCGGACATTTATGTCCGATAATCAAGCGGGTTTGGTGAATTTCAACGCGCAATAGCAAGCATTTTCTCATCGAAGAATGAGCCTGGATAAGAGGCGGAGCGGTCCGGCGCTGGGACTCCTTTCTGATTTGGTGTTAGCGGGTAGAAACTGCTTCGTTTTTGCATCCTTGCGCGTCTCTTCGG
>JBPCOQ010000181.1:0-28448 GCA_051000095.1 Bryobacteraceae bacterium
CCGAAGAGACGCGCAAGGATGCAAAAACGAAGCAGTTTCTACCCGCTAACACCAAATCAGAAAGGAGTCCCAGCGCCGGACCGCTCCGCCTCTTATCCAGGCTCATTCTTCGATGAGAAAATGCTTCGATGCCTTGGCAACATTTGGACCTCACAAGGTACCATACGCGTGCGTGAAGCTAGGCATCCACGATCCTATCTTCCCATTCGGATGCGCTGTGTACGATCAAATGAACGTTGGCGGAACGTTTAGTGCAGGCTCTTTCCCGTTCATCTACGGCCTGCCATTCCCGCTGTGGTTTGAACTTGAGAGCATCGCGGGCAGAGGTTTTGGATCTGGGCGGACAACTGGCCTGGGTTCCTCTGCAGCGAACTTTTATAACACAGCAACTATTGCCGGAGTGGTTCTTTATGACCAGAGCATGAACCCAATTAACGGCGTGCCAAACATTACATCGAGCCTCGGCATCTCGTATCAGGTGGCTGCTCCAATTCCAGAACCCCGGACGCTGATGTTGTTCGGCGGGGGAGTACTTAGCTTAATTGTGATCCTACAAAAGATAAGGAAACAGTTCCCGGCGGTAAGGGAGGCTTTCGATGATTCTTGTGGCTGGTTGCACAAAGGACCATTGTGAAACGTTGCAGGCTTACTTGAAAGGAATCTCCACCTCGGCATAACTGCGGGGGTCGCGGCATTCAATGTAGCAGTTATCTTACGGAGGTAACGCTGCACAATCCGCCATTGCGAATTGCCGGGTACCACAATGGCAATTGTGCGGGTTTTCAAATTCTGCTGCGCCACCATGTTCTTGTCCGTCGTAAGCAGAACCTCGAATCCGGCCTGGTCGGCGGCCTTCAGAAGCTCGCCGTTCGCTAGCTGGTCCCAACCGGCGTCCTTTGCTTTCGTGACGGTGTGACCGGTGAGAACGGAATTAGCGGCGCGGGGGTGCCATGGTCAAAGAGAATGCGCATCGACCATCGTGGCAGGGGATTGCTGCATAGGCGGCGCATCGAGACTACGGGCCGCAAACTCCAGCACCGCTACCACCTGTTCGCGTGTCACGTCGAACCACTCCATGATTTCATCGATACTGGCCCCGGATTCAAGGTTTTCGAAAACTGTTGAAACGGGCATCCGCGTGTCCTTGAAAACCCACGCGCCGCTGACTTTGCCGGGGATGCTCTCCACAGCAGGGCACTGTGACCAGTCAAGAGTTGCCATATTCTTTACCTCCTTTCATCGTAGCCTTACCACGGGCCGCCGCTGTGCGTCACCGGTGGATTTTCCTTACATTACATTAGCGAAGAACACGTTTGGTTACGGGCCCGAGTTCCTGATAGCGGGTCGTCTCACTATTGCTTCATTACATCGAGATGAACCGGAAGCCATGACCATCCAACCGAAAACCTCCGTTAAGGCCACACGTTCGGAGTACTCGTTAAGCAAGCCTTACGGCGGGATTCGGCTCCTGCTTGTGCTGCATACGCGCAATGACGCCAGCGATCCCGCCAAAGATCGCCCCGACGATCGGGCCAGCGATGAGATGCGACTGGGCTGCGTCAAGCGTATTGGCGATAGTAAAGGCGTGTATGTCCGCCCAGCCGCTCCGTTTGAATTCTCCCCACGTGACAACGTATTCCGGCTTGGGCATGGCCAAATAGAACTCCACGAATCCGAACATCACCAAAATCGACATGGTCACGATCGCGCTCCAGAAGCCTGCCATCGTGCCCGACCACAGAGCTCCGGTCCTTCGTGTGGTCCGATATCCGGCAACTCCCCAAAGCAGGAAGGTACAAAACAGAAGCCCGAACCCGCTGATCCCGTTCCAAACTGCGCCCCAGTCCATGGTTGTCTCCTGTGTTAAATGCGCGACCTGTATCGCTCCAGCGACGACTCCCAAAGGAGTACCTGAAAGCAGCGCGGCGCGACGCAACGGACCATCGCTCGTCGCCCATACCACGAGGACCGCGTACGAAACGAGCAGACCGGTTGTTTCGAGTACAAAGGCAAGGCCGACCGGTATCGCCAGAAGGGGACGATAAAGAAAAACCTTGACCGCCATCATGATTAGGCTGATCGCGATACCCGTCACGAGGGCCACCCGGATGGTAGATGGATTATCAGCGCGCATAGAACAGATCCTTTCCTGGACAGTAGTCATTACCCAGTCAGCCCCGATTTGGACACTGAAGCGAAACCAACCGCGAAGGTTTTGCGTTTGGGCGAGATCGTGGCAGCGGTCGCGAATACTTGAGCCATTTCGCCGCCGTATCGCTGGCGAAAATCATGCGGGTAGGCATAGAGCAAAGCGCGTACACCAGGACAGCCTTTCACCGCGGGAGCAGATGTTTGCCTTTCGCCGCTCGAACAGCACTCGCGAGGCGTTCCACTTCAGCCCGAACAATACGCTGACCAAGTTCCGTCATGCGGGAATAACGCCGGCGTTCGTCATCAAGAACCGGGTCAGGCCGCTCGTCCGACTCCTCCACCAAACCGGACGCAAGCATCCGCTTCAGACAACCATAGAGTGTGCCGGGGCCGATCTGAAGATGAATTGGTCTGTCGCGCGACATCTTACATGATGCCAAGAAAAAAATGTAGCGAAATGTAGACGGCGATCCATTTCCGTGTGGGCGCGACACCCGGCAGCACCCCCCGGCCTCTCCAGCGTGCGGGTACAAGAGATATATGGATGTAAGCGCTCGGTCGCCCGCGTATCGCGCGTTCCGAACTCGTAGCCGGGGGTCTAGATTGTGCCGGGGGCCGCCAGGCACATCACGGCACGTACTAAATTATAGGCGGCCCGCGCCGCTATGATCAATTGCCTGCCGGTGAGAGCGGCTCACGACAACGAGGAGTGCCGCTGATGCCCAGGTCACACTGCA
This sequence comes from Bryobacteraceae bacterium, assembly GCA_051000095.1. Lineage (GTDB taxonomy): Bacteria > Acidobacteriota > Terriglobia > Bryobacterales > Bryobacteraceae > JBBSHP01. The sequence goes on from JBPCOQ010000181.1 coordinate 2,889, forward strand.
ATGAATCCCAGCGAAGGCGCGGATTCTGATGGTCCGTCTATCTTCATCGCGCTGGAGAGGCTCTCCGAGAACTAATCGCGCACTATCATGAAAGCGATGCATCCCGCCCTCGCCTTTGCGCGCGCCAAGCAGTCCGAGATCATTGACCTGATTCGTGAGCTCGTCGAGTGTGAATCCTCTAGCGACGACCCCGCGGCAGTGAACCGGTTTGTCGATCTGGTGGCAAGCAAGGTGGAGGGCCAAGCGAAGGTCCGGACGTTTCCAGGGAGAAGGTTTGGGCGGCACTTGCGATGCGAGTTCGTCCTGCCCGGGAAGAGCCAGCAGGGCCAGATTCTGGTGCTCGGCCATTCCGACACCGTGTGGTCGATGGGCACGCTCGCGGGCATGCGATTCCGTCAAGAGGGGGGACGGCTGTGGGGGCCGGGCGTTCTCGACATGAAATCGGGCATTGCGTTTTTCCTGTTCGCGATCCAAGCCTTGCGGAAGCTGGACTTGCCCGTTCGACGGAAAATTGTCTTGCAATTGAACTCGGACGAGGAAGTCGGCAGCGAGACCTCGCGGCCCTTGACCGAAGAGGCCGCGCGACGCAGTGCGGCCGTGCTGGTTCTGGAGCCTGGCACCGGTCTGGAGGGCAAGCTGAAGACGGCGCGAAAAGGGGTGGGCGCATACACCGTAACGGTGCACGGCCAGGCAGCGCATGCCGGCGTGGATTTTGAGGCCGGCGCGAGCGCGATCGTGGAGCTGTCGAAACAAGTCGAGAAGATCGCCGGGTTCACTGATCTCAAACGCGGTTTGACGGTTAATCCGGGAGTGATCTCGGGAGGAACGCGCACCAACGTCATCGCAGCGGAAGCGATGGCGGCCGTCGACGTCCGGATTGCACGCGCTAAGGATGCCTCAGCGCTGGATAGAAAGTTTCGGGCCCTGCGCCCTTTCGATAAGCGCTGCAAACTTCAGGTGGAAGGTGGATTGAACCGGCCGCCCATGGAGCGCACGCTGGCCATTCTCGGTCTGTTTCAAACCGCTCGCGGCTTGGCGCAGCAGCTTGGGGTCGACCTGGAGGAATCGGCAACGGGCGGCGGATCGGACGGCAACTTCACCGCGGCGCTGGGCGTCCCCACCCTCGATGGATTGGGCGGCGTCGGCGAGGGTGCTCATGCAAACCATGAGAGTATTCTGGTGGACCGCATCGCCGATCGAACGGCGCTACTCGCGCTCCTGATGGCAGCTTTGTAATAATGCACTACAGCCTCTCGATAGGAGCGATAGACTGAAGAAAGCGGAGCGGCCATGACCCATCTTGCGCTAATCAATCCTCTTCTGTTTTCACCTGGCGACCGCCTGTCGCGCGAGGAGTTCCTAGATTTGTGGGAACAGATGCCCGGATTAAAATTCGCCGAACTGATCGACGGTATCGTCTATATGCCTTCTCCTCTCTCGATTGAGCACGGAAGTCAGGACTTTGACATGCACGGCTGGGTTTTTAATTACCAGTTACATACGCCCGTTTTCCAGGGCGTTGCGAACGCGACTTGGCTCATGCTCGAAAGCGCCCCTCAACCGGATACAGCATTGCGCCTTCTACCGGAGTTTGGGGGCCGGACAACGGTGCAGGATAAGCTAGCGAGCGGCGCTCCAGAACTTGTCATTGAGGTTTGCCACTCTTCGCGCTCTTACGACCTCGGGCCCAAGCTCAGCCTGTATCAACGCGCGGACGTGAACGAATATATCGCCTTACTAATCAAAGAAAAACGCGTCGAGTGGCGTGTTCTGGAGGCAGGCAGCTATCGTTTGCTCAAACCCGATGAAGCAGGCGTGTTCCGCTCGAAAATCTTTCCCGGCCTCTGGCTTGATGAATCCGCACTCTGGAGAAACGATGCCAAGCGCCTGATTGAGGTCCTCAACCAGGGCTTGCACTCGGACGAGCACGCTGCCTTTCTCAAGCGCCTCGGGGTGGAGCGGCCATGACTCATCTAGCGCTCGTCAATCATCTTCTGTTTTCGCCTGGCGATCGCATGTCACGCGAGGAGTTCCTTGATTTGTGGGAGCAGATGCCCGAATTGAAATTCGCCGAGCTGATCGACGGTGTCGTCTATATGCCTTCCCCTTTGTCGATTGAACACGGATCACATGATAATCAGGGCCAACTATGGATTGGGCTTTATGCCGCTCGTTCAGGCATATGCCAAGCTGTTACCAACTCCACTTTTCTGATGCTCGAAAGCGCTCCGCAACCGGATGCGGCGCTGCGCCTGTTGCCGAAGTTTGGCGGGCGGACGAGCGTTCCCGACAAGCTCGGCAGCGGAGCTCCGGAGCTAGTGATTGAAGTCTGCCAATCTTCACGATCTTATGACCTCGGGCCCAAGCTCAGCCTGTATCAACGCGCGGACGTGAGCGAATATATCGCTTTGTTGATCAAAGAAAGGCGTGTCGAGTGGCGTGTTCTGGAGGCAGGCAGCTATCGTTTGCTCAACCCCGATGCAGCAGGCGTGTTCCGCTCGAGAGTTTTTCCCGGCCTCTGGCTCGACGAACCCGCGCTCTGGAGCAACGACACGGCGCGCCTGATTGAGGTCCTCGAAGACGGCTTACGCTCGGACGAGCACGCTGCCTTTCTCAAGCGGCTGGGTGCTTGACAGCGGGCACCCTCCGATCCTTGTTCGCCAACATCTGTTCCGCCGCGGATCGGCCAAGCGATTCGCCATATAGATGGCCTTGCACCTTATCGCAACCAGCGGCACGCAGCAGTTCCAGATCCTCGATCGTTTCAACGCCTTCAGCCACCACCGAAAGATTCATGTTGTGAGCCAGCGACACGATCGTTTGCACCACCGGCAATGACCCCGATGGAGCCTGCAGGTCCCGCAAAAACGACTGGTCGATTTTGAGTGTGTCCACGGGTAATTGGCGCAGATAACTCAAGGAGGAATATCCAGTTCCAAAATCATCAATGGAGATGCGTACGCCCAGTTCTCGCAGTCGCGAAAGTTGGCTCGCCGACCGGTCAATGTTCTGGATCACAAAAGTCTCGGTCAGCTCCAAATCCAACAACTTTGCGGGAAAGTTACTCGCTTTCAAAGCGGCCGCAACCGTTTCCACAAGATCCTGCCTTGAAAACTGAATAGCCGACACATTCACGGCGATACGGCCTGGATTAAGGCCGGATCCGATCCAGCGCGCGCCCTGCATGCAGGCCTCTCGAACTACCCAGGATCCTATGGAGACGATCAGGCCGGTTTCTTCGGCAATCGGAATGAACTGCTTGGGAGAAATCCGCCCGAACCGTGGATGGTTCCACGCCAGGAGAACTTCAAGCCCATCCAACTCCCCGTTAATGGAGACGATCGGCTGAAAATTGAGATCCAGCTCGGATTTCTCGAGAGCCCGCCGTAGCGCGTTTTCCATCTCGAGGCGCTCGATTGCTCCACTCGCCCTGCCCTTCACAAACAATTCGACGTCATTCTTGCCGGCGTTCTTTGCGCCGTACATCGCCTGATCGGATTTTTGCAGCAGCGTTGCGGCATCCACGCCATCCTGTGGATAGAAACTGATTCCGATGCTGGCAGTGACGAACAGTTCATGATCGTCGATCAGATAGGGTGTGCGGAGCCGTTGCAAAAACTGCCGCGCCGAGTGAAAGGCGAAATCCTGGTCCGGCAGGTGCGACAGGATTACGGTGAACTCATCCCCGCCCATGCGGCCCGCCACATCCTCCGGGTGTGTCAAGCCGCGTTTCAGGCGCTCGGCAACCTCTACCAGAATGCGGTCGCCAACCAGGTGCCCCAGAGTATCGTTGATCTGTTTGAAGCGATCGAGATCGATGAACAGCACCGAAAGAATGTCATTTCCAGATGCCGCGGTATCCAGCCGCTTGGTGAGCAGCTCCAGCAGGTGAAACCGGTTCGGCAATCCCGTCAGAGAATCGTGCTGCGCCTGGAACTCGAGTCTGTCGGTAAGGTGGCGCTGCTCAATTGCGATTCCGGCCATCCGGCAGGCCATACGCATCACTTCGGGATTCACAGCGCATCGTGCCCCATCTCGAAAGTGCACGACAATCGCGCCCAGCAAAAGTCCCCCTGCCGAACGGATGGGCGATGTGGAGCCTGTTTGTAGCCCCAAGCGTTTCGCTAAAGGACTGATGGCCTTCACAGGCAGAGAATCGGCATAAGCGATATCTTCGGGCACCCGCATCCGGAGTTGGTTGATTGCCGGAACGTAATCTCCAGGAAGGCTCGGGGCCGCCTCGCAGAACAGCGTACCGTCCCGGGGTACCAGTACTGAGCACAACGCGCCGGGACACTGAGCCTCCAACAGAGTCGCCAAATGGGCGAGGGTGGTCGAGAGTGGGCGATTCTCAGCCATCATCTCCAGCACTCTGTTCCGGTCCTGCTCCAGACTGTGTCCGCTCTTCCGTTCCGAACGAATTCGATCTTCCAGTATCGAGCGGCCGATGCTACGCGCCATCAGCTCGACAACTTCCTGCTCTTCGGACGAGAATACCCTCGTGTTGCCGCCGGATTCAGACGAGAAGCTCAAAGTTCCGTACAACTCCGCATCGACCAGAATGGGAGTCGCGACGCAGACCCGCAACTCGGGATGAACCTCGCAGGCCTTGATCGCGCCGGAGGAAACCTGGGTTCGCAGCCGGTCGGCCACGGACGCCCAATGGGTCTGTTTCAGAAGCAGCCGGGCGCCTGGAAACAGTGCCGCAGAACTGCCGTAAGCCGTCACGATCACGGCGGAATCTTCCTCCACCTGGCAGACGATTCCGGTAACGAGCCGAAACATTTCACAGCCGGTCTTCAAATGGTCGAAGAAGACCTGATCGAGCGATTCGTAGTTGGTTGTGCTCAAGCGGTGCAGTTGTTTCAAATGCCCGGTAAATTGCGCTAACTGGCTGGTCTTGGTTGAGAGCCGCGCTTTCGTTTGCCGGAGCGCGTCCTGATCGGCGGCGGCACGCTGTGCAAATCCTTGCACTGCAACCGGTGTGCCTTTCTCAAACACTAACCTGGTGGCTAGATCGAGCGCTACCGGACGCCCGTCCTTTGCTCTGGCAATAACTCTCTGCCTGTGCGGACTGGCGCCTCCGGCATGATCCAGAATGTTGAGACGTACAGTTTCGACCGAGGATGGATCGAGCAGATCGCTTAAATTCATCCCGCGAACTTCCTGACGCGTGTAACCGATCAATCGCTCGAGCCCTTCGTTAATCTCGATGACGTTGCCCCGCAGATCGTACGAGCACATTAACTCCGCGGCCTCGCCGCTAGCAGGATGCGCTTCCGGATAGGATCTCATCTATTGCCGTTTGAAAGGCAGAGTGGAACAGGCGCTTTCGCCTGTTCTCCAAAAAAACACGGACAGGCGAAACCGCCTGTTCCTCTAAGTCCCCTTCTTCTTAACCCGCGCGCAGGCGGTTTCGGCGCCGGTTGGGTCCAGCGCTGCCGAGCCTTCATCGATGTTGACGATCTTGCCGTCCGTGTCTATGACGAAGGTTGTCCTATTGGCAATGCCCATTTGCGGAATCAGTACGCCGTACAGCTCGGATATTTTTCGCATGTGGTCGCTGAGGAGCGGAAAGTCCGCGTTCAACTCCTTCTTGAAGCGTGCTAGCGAAGGCGTGAAGTCGGTGCTGACTGCCAAAACCTGAACTTCCATATCGTTGAACTTTGAGATACCAGACTGGTATGCAGTGAGTTCCTTCGTTCAACCACCCGTGAACGCGGCTGGGAAGAAGGCCAGCACGACATTTTTCTTTCCACGGAAGTCGGAAAGCTTGACCGGCTTACCTGCCGTGTCTGGAAGCGTAAAGTCGGGCGCTTCATCGCCGATTTTCAGGTGCGTCTTAGGTGGCGCAGTTTGCTGCGCCGCCAGACCGGCTGCCAAGGCTGAGCATGCCAGGAGAATGCGAAACGTTTTCATGTGAGCTCCTCGAATTGAGATTGTATCGTGAGCGTATCACGATCACGCCTATTCAGCCAAGCCGAAAGCGTAAACCGTGGAATGGTGCGTGACGACGTAAACGCGGCCATTCGAGATCGCCAGTCCGCTGAAATGCGTAAATGTTGGAATGGCGCTGCCGCTCGAGTACAGTTCTTTACCCGTTTCGGCGTCGAATGCGTACCGGATCGTGTTCCCGGAAGGCGTGTCGGCGCGCTCCTTCGATGTATAGAGCCGTCCGCCGCTATCCACTTGTCGAACATTCTCGCCATTCGACGGCACGAACACAATCCCGTTTGCGATAACGGGCGGCTCGGGCACCGAAAGGTCTCGCGAAATCCACGCGGGCTCCAGAACGGGCTTGCCTGCCTTGGTCGCTAAAGTGAACGCCATGATACTGCCGGCCTCGGTATCGCCCTAGGTCAAAGGGAACTTGGGCGCCGCGCTCGAAAGAGAGTATCTACCTCATATAGAGACATATAACAAATGTTACGAGCCTAAACAAAATCAATTTATTTAATTTTAGATAAAAATTTCCGTAATCTTAAACAGGGACCGATAATCAAAACGGCTCTTTGCCCATCACTCAACAGGGACTCGCCAAGAAAGGAAGCTATTTGGTATGAATAGAGTACTTTCGCTTCAAAAGTTGAACCCTGGGATGTTCGATCCGGAAGACAACGGCTGCGGCTCCGACAGTCCAGCGTGTTCTTCGTGCAGCTTCTGGTGTTAGTTCGGGATTTACTGAAGTGAGGCCTGGAGCGCCTCTAGTGGTACCCCAGGCGCTCACCGCTTCGGCATAGGCCAGAAGGGGGCATGCATGCAAAGGAGAGACCGGTTTGGATACTTGCTGGCGAATGACAGGTTTTTCGAGGGACCTGCTCCACGCCGACAGACCGAACGTAAGCCGCTGATAAATCGGACCTTATCACCAAAGTAAGTGTCATTGGGGGAAACCGCCTGCTCCACTCGACTAGCTTACTGGCATATGGTCTAACTCGGCGGGCTGAGGTGCGTGCTTTGGCACCGGAAGGCCGATCGTGAAATAGAAGGCGCTACCTTTTCCTACCTCGCTCTCGAGCCAGATCTCGCCGTGCATAGCCTCTACCAGGCGAGCGGAAATAGTGAGACCCAAGCCGGTTCCGCCGTACCGGCGTGTTGTCGATCCGTCGGCCTGCGTGAATGGCTGGAAAATCAAGTGGTGCTTCTCGGGGGGGATTCCGATGCCGGTGTCCTGGACAGAGAACAATAGCGCGGCGCGATCCCTTCCGCTATTCTCCATCTGAAGCTTAGCCGAGATGACACCCTGGTGCGTGAATTTTACCGCATTTCCCAGCAGGTTCGTGAGAATCTGCCGCACGCGTCCGGGGTCGCCAATGACGCCCCGACACACGCCTGAAAGGATTTCGCATTGCATCCCCAAACCCTTCTGCTCCGCTTGTGCCGCGAACATCTTGGTGGTCTCTTCGAGCAGCTCGGCCGGGTCAAACTCTACTGCTTCGAATTCCAGCTTTTTCGCGTCGATCTTTGAAAAATCCAGCACATCGTTCAGGAGCCTGAGGAGCGTTTCCGCGGAGGTCCGCGAGGTTTCAAGCAGATCCCGCTGGTCTTCCGACAGATCGCTATCGAGCGCCAGCTCCGTCATACCGAGAATTCCATTCATGGGCGTCCGGAGCTCGTGGCTCATGTTGGCGAGGAACACGCTTTTTGCTTCGCTGGCCGCTTCGGCCAGCTTCTTGGCGCATTCGAGGAGCTTACGATCGTTCAAAGCTTTCCAGAACTCCGAGTTCAGATGTTTGCCTTGATAAAGCAGGAATAGCGCAAAGATTCCTGTCACCAAAGCCATCGCGTAGCCTTGTTGCCGTCCGATCCAAAGATCCGCGAGGATGCATGGAACCACGACAGCCAATATGTGCAAATTGAGCAGCAGGCTTCGGGGCGTAAATGAAATCAGCGATCCGGCGCTCAACCCCAGGATGCAGAAAGTGAGAAGCAAAGAACTCCAGTCGGAGTAGCCATACGTGATGGACGTATAGCCAGTCAGAATGCCCCATCCGGAAGAGACTAGACCGATGCAGGTATACAGCCAGAGCCTCCAGCGAGCGGGACTCAGCGCGTAGATCGCTTCTTTCCGAAGAACCACAAGAAAACGCGCTACGGAAGCAGCCAGTGTTATGGTCGTAAAAACTGAAGCGATGATTGGCTGGTTTTTGAAGAAATCGCTGAAGATCAGCAAAAACTGTACCATAACGACGTTAGCCCACACGCCGGGCAACGCGCGCCGGGCCAACTCTGCATCGGCCTGCGCGGACAACTCGGGATCGGAACGAAGGTCCCCCACGCTTACTCTATCGGCTTTAACCCCGCGGACAATTAACCCGATGGGAAGATAGTGGGGATGACCCAATCTGAGAAGACGCAATCTTTTGCGGCGATGCACAATCGCGAGCGCATACTGGTGCTCCCGAACGCCTGGGATGTGGCCAGCGCGCGAATCTTTGAAGAGGCCGGGTTTCCCGCCATCGCGACCTCCAGCGCCGGGGTGGCAGCGGCGTTGGGCTATCCGGACGGACAACACATCAGCCGCGAAATGATGATCGAGGTAGTCCACCGTGTTGCGGCGGCAGTAGCCGTACCCGTGACTGCAGATGTGGAGGCCGGGTATGGCGATCCTTTGCGAACTGCCTTAGCCGTTATGAATGCCGGCGCGGTGGGCATGAATCTGGAAGACACCGTAGACGAAACGCCGGCCGCTTTGACGCCGGTTGCGGAACAGGCGAAAGCGATTCGCTCGATCCGGAGCCAGACCAACCTGGTGATCAATGCTCGAACTGACATTTTCCTGGCTGAAATCGGGGACCCTGGTACCCGCTTCAATGCCGCGGTGGAACGATTAAACGCGTACTGGGACGCGGGCGCGAATTGTCTCTTTGCGCCCGGTGTGAGCGACTCCGAAACGATCGGCAAGCTGGTTCGGGCGGTACCTGGGCCGCTGAACATTCTGGCTGTGGCCGGAACTCCGGCAGTTTCGGAGCTTCAGCGGCTCGGTGTTGCTCGAGTCACCATCGGCTCGGGCGCGATGCGGGCAGCCCTCGGACTGACCCGGCGCATTGCCCAGGAGCTGATGGCACGGGGCACGTATTCATTGATCACGGAAGGCGCGATCGGTTACGCAGAGGTCAATCGCCTGTTGGCGCCCATACAGCGACGCGATCGGATTCATAGCTTCTTCTCGACGGACAACACATCGGCCGCGAAATGATGATCGAAGTAGCCCATCGGGTTGCGGCTTCATTAGCCGTGCCTGTGACCGCGGATGAGGATGCCTTAGCCGTGATGAATGCCGGCGCCGGGGGCATGAATCTGGAAGACGCCCGAAGTACAGACGAAACCGCGCAATGCCACTCGGCCTCTGGCAAAGTAGATCAACGGAACTCTTTTTTAGAGATGACCTGAAATATATTTCCGGGTATAATCAGCTGCATGCTGCGGCGTCAGTTTTGCATGAATTTTCTGGGGGGATCCGCGTTGGCGCAGTTCGCACGCGGACAGCAGCAACAACCCGGGCGGCCCGGCCAGGATGGTTCTTTTGTGGAGCGGCCGGCGTCAGGCCAACCTCACGAGGGAAAGGTGCTGCTGGCGCTGCAGGCGCATTCCGACGATATTCCGGAATCGGCAGCCGGTACTGTCGCCAAACTCATCGAAGAAGGCTACACCGGCTATCTCGTTCGCGCGACCAATGACGATATGGGCGATGAGCCAGGGCTTGGGACTCCTGGCACGATTGGCGAGAACGTTCTGGGCAACGAGCATGACAACCACGAAGTCGGGCGTATTTTGGGCTGCAAACGCACTTTTGACTTGAACTATAACAATCACCGCATGGCGGACGTTTCCCTCAACGAACTGATCGGACGGCTGATCTTCCTGATCCGGGTCGTCAAGGCGGATACAGTGGTCTGCTGGGATCCGTGGGCGCATGATGAGGAGAATCCCGACCACTACATGCTGGCGCGCGGTATCGAAGCGGCATGCTGGATGGCGGGCCGCGCGCACGATTATCCGGGGCAGTTCGCGGCCGGTCTCGAGCCCCACGAGGTGCGCGAGAAGTATTATTTTGCGCGCCGGCCCGAAATCACCCGGGTTGTCGACATCAGCCTCCAGATCGATAAGAAAGTCGAAGCCAACCGCGCCAATGTAGCGAAAGGTTCCGCGGGCCACCGTGGTTCCCGCCTGCGCGCCGATCTGGCGAAGAAAGGGCAGACATTACCGCTGCTGGGAAACGATGATGCGACCGCCGACCACAATTACATCAAAGAATTTGAAATGACCCGCAGCCGCGAATTGGGCAAGCGGTACGGAGTGGAGTACGCGGAAGCATTCCATTACATCGGGAAGAGAAGCAATTCACGAATCGAGGACTACATCAAGCACAACGCCGTACCGGCGAAATAGCTGTGCGAGTAGCTACTCATGCACGTTAAAAGTACCCGACACACGGATATCGTTCGAAGCGGCCCCGATCATGACTCGAAACTCCCCTGGTTCCACGACTCGCTCCAAATTGCGATTCAGAAACGACAATTCCTCGGGCGTGAGCGAGAAGTGAGCCGTCTTGCTTTCTCCTGCCTTGAGATTGAGCTTCTCAAAACCCTTCAATTCTTCGAGCGGCCTGGTAACACTGCTGACGGTATCGTGGATGTAGAGCTGCACTACTTCCTCGCCGTCGCGGCCGCCTGAGTTCCGGATATCCACGCTGACCTCAACGCTACCGCCCGGACGGATGCGCGGCGGAGCAATCCGCAAGTTGCTGTACTCGAAGTTGGTGTAGCTCAGGCCTTGTCCGAACCAGAACAGGGGCGATCCCGGCATATCGACGTAGTCGCGCACTCGAATGCCGCGTTCGTCCAATCGGCCCCTGGCCGGTTTCATGTTATAGAACACCGGCAACTGGCCCGAGTGCCGTGCGATGGTGATGGGCAGGCGTCCGCTCGGGTTGTAATCGCCAAACAGGATCTCGGCCAGCGCCGTGCCGCCCAGTTCTCCAGGCAGCCATGCCTCCACCAGCGCCGGCACGTGTTCAGCGGCCCAGCGAGTCGACAGCGGGCGGCCGTTGATGAGCACGACCACGGTGGGGGTGCCAGTCGCGTACACCGCTTCGATGAGTTCTTCTTGAACGCCCGTGAGGTCCAGGCTGGCCACGTCGTGTCCCTCGCCATCCGTTCCGCCCAACTTTGATCTGCGTTCGTTCTCGCCGACGATCACGATGGCGACGCCGGCCGCTTTCGCCGCGGCCACCGCCTCCGGGAAACCATCGCGGTCTTCACCGAGCACCTCGGCGCCTTTCGCGTATAGCACCTTCGCGTCACGGCCGGCTCTCTGGCGAATGCCTTCGAGCGGCGTCACGATGTGCTGCGGAATCACGTGCGAAATGTAATCCCCAAGCTGATTGCGCGGGTTATCGGCGTTCGGTCCGATTACCGCAATCGTCTTCAGCCCGGATCGCAGCGGCAGCAGACTGGTCTCGTTCCTGAGCACGACAATCGATTCCCTGGCCGCCTGCAGCGCAAGACGCTGGTGCGGCTCCGCATGCACGATCTTCGCGGCGTTATCGACATCCACGAACCGGTTATCGAACAGTCCCAACGTGAATTTTTGGCGCAGGATACGACGCGTGGCGCGGTCGATCAGGGCGATGGGCACTCTGCCCTCTTCCACATTCTCGATGAGTGGAGCCATGTAACCCGCCTCATAGGAGATACCGACATCCACGCCGGCCTTGATCGCGCCTTCGCCAGCTTGCTTCTGATCGATGGCGACGTTTTCATCCAGGAGCGTGGTGATGCCGTGGCCCTCGCCCAGCACGAGACCTTTGAAGCCGAGTTCCTCCCGTAAGATATTCGTCAGAATCCTGGATGAAGCATGCACCGGAACGCCATCAATAGCGGGATACGTCGCCATGACGCCGAGCGCTCCGGCGCCTTGAATGCCCGCGACCCAAGGCGGCAGGAACACCTCCCGCAGCATGCGCTCGGAGATCTCCATGGCGCCCCGTTCGAAGCCGCTTACCGGTTGGCTCTGACCCGGATAGTGGCACAATCCCGCCACCACCTTGTCCGGGGCCGGCACATCGTAGCCTTGCGCGCCGTGGACAATCTGCTCGGCAATGCGCGAACAGAGATAAGGGTCCTCGCTGAAGCCCTCCTCGTTGCGCCCCAGGCGAGGATCGCGATTCGGTTCCACCACGAGTGTATACAACTGATGTATCCCGACAGCGCGCGCTTCCCGGGCCGCTGCGGCGTAGATGTCCCTCACGAGCCGCATGTTCCACGTGCTACCGATCCCCAGACCTTCCGGGAAGATCGTATGCCCCGATGACATGACACCGTGTGTTCCTTCTTCACTTTCGAGCAGCGGGATTTTCAGCCGTGTTTGGTCGAGCGCGATCCGCTGCAGTTCGTTGTAGAGCGACGCCTGGTCGCGCGGGCCACCCTGCATCACCTCGTTCGAGGCGGTGAAGAAGCCTCCACCAGGCCCGATCTCAGTCGTGTAGGTCCCTTCCGTAAAGCGTTTCAGGGCTGCCCTCTTGCTCTTGATGTCCGGCCCCAGCGCAGGCAGGTAAACGCACGGCATGTTCATCTGCCCAACTTTTTCCTTCAAAGTCATGCGCGCGAGCAGATCCTCGACGCGGCGCTCGATGGGTTGCCGGGCATCCAGATACAACGGTTGGTCCTCAGCGCAGACGGCGGCGGCCAGGACAATCAGCGCCAGGAACAAGAGTAGGGACTTCGGCTGTTGGATCGGGGTCATAGTTCACTCGAAGGGCCGGTTCCATTCTAGTCAATGGATGACCGCTGCCGTGATGGACAAATGCATATCGGGGATTTTCTCCGGATTTTCAATCCGCAACCGCCACTCGACTGCGCCGGTCAGCGCTCCCGGCGCGAGCACGTGGAGATCGCCGAGCGCATTGCTGTAATCAAACTCGGCGCCCGCGCCGGTCTTCCGGTTGGTTGCATTTACCACTGTGGGTGCATAGTCCCGGAGCATTTCACCCAAGCCGCTTCCGAATTTAACTACCGACACGGTAATGGGACCGTAGATGGGTTTTCCGGTGAGATTCTTGAGACGGAGCGGCATCTCCAGTTCATGGCTGGACGGGTCATAATGGGCTGGATCCGTGACGATGTCGACCTGCTTGGTCATATCAATAACTCGAACGTCAGAGGGTGCAATGCTCGCCGGCTCGGCGGCAGTCGAAACCTGAACCGTTGCCGTCCAGATCTGGAATGTTCCGCTGCGGCTGTCGGACCATAACGGATGGAAGATGCCGTCGGTATCGGCGGCCAGACCCATGTAATCGCCGGCGGAGCGCCAGCGCGTGGATGGTGAAGTGAAGCTCACCCGCGCAAGGTTTTCGTGGCGCCAAATCGAAGGGATGATTTGCATGTTGCCAATGCCGAACATCTGCGATGTCTTGGACGAGACTCGGACAGGTTTCAGGAAGGTCACGCCGCCGTCGAGCGACGCGGTGAAGTATTCGTCGTAGTGGGCAAGGTCGTTGGCGGCGCGCGTATCGAACCACGTTATGGCCAGCAACCCGTTTTTGTTCACTGCGAGCTGCGCTTGATACTGCACGGTGCCCGCCGGCCCGGACGCGTCGAGTACGACCGGCTTGGTCCAGGTGTGGCCTTGGTCGGTCGAATAGGTAAAAATCGTGCGACCTTGGCCGGATGCGTAGTCGGTCCACACCGAGTACATGCGATCGCGATGCGGACCGGCGCTTACGTCAGCAGCGAACATCGGCATCCCGAACAGCATGGGATCCCGCCGGTCGTTCTGCGTACCTACTTTCATTGCCGATGAAAACGTCTCTCCGCCGTCCGGCGAGGTGACCATCCAAACCCCGCTCGAGTGCTCGATGGGCGGCTTCGGTTGCTGGTGGAAATCGAAATCCACATAGGGTACGACGAGCGTGCCGTCGCTCAAGAGATGAACGCTGGTGACGTTGATGCCGATGATGCCTTTTCCACTCGCCGCTAGCACCGGTTTGCCGAAGGTGCGGCCGCCGTCGTCTGACCGCACGACACTGACCTGATACTCGGGATAACCGTGCAGGTACCCGATATAGATGCGGCCGTTGTGCTTGCCGCCGGTGTGGTCGACCACGATCTGCGGATGATCGGCTCCCGGGGCGGCCACCACTGGCTTGCCCCAGGTCCGCCCTCCATCCTCGGAGCGATACACCATCAGCACAGTGCGTTCACGGCCCTGCTCATCCCGAACATGTCCTAAATCGGCGAATAGGGCGGCGCCGTCGGCGGTAAACGCGACCAGGGGGTCGCCGCCACCCGCCTCGACCTGCTCCGGAAAGGACGCGTCAAACCAGGTGTAACCCCCGTCGGCGCTGGCGTAGCTTTTGCATGCCCAGCCACCCGCGGGTCGCGTGGCCGTGATGGCGCCCCCCAGCAAGTGCTTCGGATTCCTGGGGCTGGTGGCGATCATCAGCTCGACATGCACGAGGTCGCCGTCGCGGCTGACGAGAATGTTGGGCCCGACAAGTGCGCGCGCGTCCGCGGCCCGGAGGGATGAGGCACTACCGATAATGCAGGCCAGGGTGAAGGCTGATTTAATCATGGTTTGGCTATCGCGCGAGTACTTTGCTCTCGAGAGTGATCAAGTCCCGGTATTTTACGCCATTGCGTCCATGCCATAGGAATTCAAAACGCTTGGGGCTGCTTTTGTCTCCGGGATTCAAGACTCCACCGGGTACGACATTACTGAAGTCCCAAACCGCGCCCGCCCCGCTTTGATGATTGTCCGCATTCGAAATCCGCGCTGATCCGGAACCGGCAACGATGCCGGTGACACGCAGCTTGATCGGTGCGGCGATCGGCGCGGTAGAGGTGTTTCGTAATATCGTGTCGAACGCAAGAAGGGCGGTCTTAGGATCATAGTTGGTATTGGCGTACTCCAGCGTGATGGAACCTGTGACATCATTCAGCGCGGCCAGATCTTCGCTTCCATTGCGAACCGCCCCGCCGCTGACTGTCACCGCGCTGGTCCAGAGTTGCAGAATGCCAGTCCGGTTGTCGACCCAGAGAGGATGAAAAATTCCATTGGCGTCGGCCGCTAATCCGCCGGTGTCGCCGCCGAAGCGTTCACCCTGATCCGATTGGATGTGGATCGTTGCGCGCTGGCTCACGATCCAAATGGGCAACGCCTCATCGCCGGTGTGTGCCTCAGGCGCTTCAGAAGCCCTTACACTCGGCAGAAACGTCTCTCCACCATCGAGTGAGGCCGTGAAGCGCGTCCACCATCCGGTGTTATCCGGACTGTCGCGGCGGTCATACCATGAAATGCCCACCACGCCGCGAAAATTGACTGCTACAACCGGCATGCCATGGTTGGCGAAGCGATCCGGCCAGAGGCGATTCGGCTCGTCATTGATGACCTTGGATCTGGACCAAGTCTTTCCTTTGTCGGTGGAATAGGAAAAGCGGACGTCGCAATGCCCGGACTGGCTGTCGCTCCAGACGGCGTAAAGGCGATCCTTGAAGGGGCCGCCGGTGTGATCGGCCGCGATCATCGGCAGTCCCGGCTCCCCGGCGTCTTTGCACCAGTACCAGGGGCTGATCACAGAAGCCTTAGTAAAGCTATCACCGCCATTCTCGGATCGCACTATCTTGATGAGTCCGGCCGGCGCGCCTTGCGGCTGAGTGATACTCCTGGCATGGGTCCATTCGGGGAACACCGCGACATAGGACCCATCGGAAAGCACTTCCCCATTTCCGTTTCCGAAAGGAACGTGGGTACCGTCGGGAATCAGTTGCAGGGGAGGTCCGAAGGTCGCTGCTCCATCCGACGAACGGAACAGCGTAAACACTACCCTGCCATCGCCGTCCACCGTCGGAACGTGAGTCTCATTTCCCTGCAAGTAGATCCGGCCGCGGTATTTTCCAGAGGTCTGGTCCACGGTGAGATATTCGCGATCGATGTATGGAAGCTCAATCGGGCTTGCCCACGTCAGTCCCGCATCGGCGGAACGGTAGACGAGGGTTTGAGCGGGAGTCGATTCGCGACGCAAGGGCAGCGTAGCAAAATATGCCGCGCCCCGCAAACCGAAAACACAATCGGGATCTCCGACATAATCGGCGCGATCGCTCTCCAATGCCGGGTTCCAGGTCTTACCCCCATCTCCGGACGCATAGACGACAGTGTGAGAGGTGTTCTGTTTGGCGGAATGAATAAACGAACAGGCCAGCAGGCGCTGGGCATTGGCCGGGTCCGCGGCAATCCGCACCTCCCAATGGGCGCTGCCCGAATTCTTCACACTGACTTGCACATTCCTGCCAATGGTGATGGTCCCCCCAGGCTGCGCGAACGCCAGTGCCGCCAGCAACCCCACATAAGCAACCGTCGACAATCGAAACATGGGCGGTTTCCGTCTTCGCTTCAAAACTGCAATTTGAGCGCGAACTGAATGGAGCGCGGGCCGCCGATCTGGTATAGCGGATTTAAGCCGCCGCCGCTGGTTGCCGCACCGAGGCTGCGTCCCAGCATTTGGGTTGAAAATCCGAAGGTACCCGACGTCCGGTTGCCGCCTGGATCGCCGAAGTTGGGGTGATTGAAGATGTTGTAAATTTCGCTGCGGAACTGCAGGTTGAACCGCTCAGTGAGCTTGAATACCCGCTGGACGCCGAAGTCGAATTGCTGCGCGCCAAATCCGCGGAGCGCGTTGCGCCCGAGACTGCCCTGCTGCCCTAAAGGTGGAGTGATAAACGCGGCCGGATTGATGCGGCGTCCACCCGGCGACGAATCGTAGATATAAAGGGGCTGGCCGGAAACGACATTCGGGCGAGAAACGGTGGAAGCAAATGGGCCGAGGTTCAAATTGTCGGTACCGTTGATGACGTTGACGGGGTCGGCCGTGTTCGCATGGAAGATGCCATCTACCAACCAGTTGCGGACCAGGAAGGCCGCCGCGCCGGTGGCAGGCGCGGGGATATTGTAGGTGAACGCCGCGGCAAACGAATGACGGACGTCAAATGCCGACGGACCGTAGTCGGTATTCGGATTCAGTTTTGTTGGGGTGCCCTGGGTGGTCTGGTTATCGGAAGCATTATCCAGGGAGTGTCCCCAGGTGTACGACGCGAGCCCTTGCAGTCCGGCGCTGAGGCGCCGCCGGAATTGAACCTGTAGGGCGTGGTAGTTCGAAGATCCGGTATTGCTGATGACCGTGACGCCAGAAGTAAAGTTGGGGTTCAGCGGACTGCCGGGGACAAAGGCGCCGGCAAAATAGGAGAAGCGGCGGAGTTGTTCGCGGCCGGCCGCGCCAACATAGGTCAGCGTCAACGCCTGGGTCGCCCCAAGCTGCTGTTCGATCGCCGCGTTCCACTGGTATGTTCTCGGTAGCGCAAGGTCAGGGTCATACCCAAGAATCAAACCGTTGTACGGGGGTATCGTGGGGTCCGCTTTCACTTGCGGCTGCGGCAGCGTGCTAAAGTTGGCTGGCAGAGTAGTGGGCATTCCTAATCTGACCTGAAAGGGATAGCCGCCGAAGCCGCCTCCAGCATCCTCGTTGCCGAGGTCATAGAAGACACCGAAGCCGCCACGCAAGACCGTTTGCCGGTTCGAGCCCTGGTTCAAGGCGTAGCTGGCGCCGATCCGGGGCGCAAAATCGGTGTACTTGGCGTGGTAATATGGCGTCCCGCGCGGAGCTAGTGCAAGGTTCGCCGGATCATTGACGTTGATCACGGTGAAAGGATCGTTGCCGTGCGCCTCATGAGGCGCGGGGTTGAACTCCCATCGCAAGCCGTAGGTCAGTTCCAGGCGCGGCGTGATACGCCAGGTGTCCTGCACGAAGAGCGATAGGTTTAGGAAGATTGGATTAAACGGTCCCTGCGCGAAGACCACGGAAGTGCTGGGAGAACTGGAAGTCAGCGCTGCCGCCACACTGGTGAAATAGTTGAGGCTGTAACGAGCCGGATTGTAGATCGGCGAGAGCCGCCGGTAATCCACGCCAAATTTCATTTGATGCGTCCCGCTTACCCAGTTGGCGTTGTCAATCAAATTAAGCTGTCGCTGGCGATGTTTAACAACTGGACCGGTGACGTAGGAAATCGAGCCGAAGTTCACTTGGAACTGCGCCTCCGCCGGGTTTATGAATGACGGGAAAAGCGAAGCCGGCGAGAGCGGCATCGCGCCTCCGAAATTGTCGTCAACGAACGAGCTGTCGATTGCGCTACGGCTCCAATTGGCCCGAAATTCGTTGGTCAAGCGCGCGGTAATCAAGGCTGTTGAGCCGGCGGTGGCAGTATCCGTGGTGTATTGGGCCGGGTTGAGCAGGTTCGCCTGACCGGTTGAGCGCGAAACAAAACTCGAAGGAGAGTGGTTGTAACGGGCAAACAAGGTGATTCTGCTTTTCAGCGTGTGGTCCACGCGAAGGCTGGTGGCATCCAGGTTGGACCGATTGGAAAAAGCCCCGCTGAATTGCGCCAAGCCGCCCGGCAATTCGGGTCCATTGGGAACGGGGAAAGCGTTGAAAAACGGCTGCACCGCGGCGGGCGCGGTCTGTCGCGTCGCGAGCGAAGGCACGCTGGTAATGATCGTGTTGGGTAGACGTAACCGCTGACCTTCGTAAGAGAAAAAGAAGAACGTGTGATCGCGCCAGATCGGGCCGCCCACCACGCCGCCAAAATCGTTCTGCCGCAGCGGCGCTTTTTTAAGCCTCAGGCTGTTGGCGAACCAGTCGTTGGCGTCGAACTTGTCGTTACGCAAGTATTCGAACAGAGTGCCGTGAACCTGGTTGGTGCCCGAGCGCGTCACGATCGAGACCTGCCCGCCCGGGGTCCGTCCATATTCCGGCGCGAAGCTCGAGGTCTGAATGCGGAACTCCTGCATGGCATCGACCGACACGAGATTGTTCGTGCCCCCAGTGGCGGTCAGGCCGGGGATGCTGCCGCCGGTATCGCCGATCTGCCCTTGAAACGCGCTGTGCCCGATGTTCGCACTGACGCCGTCAACCGTGAAATAGTTCGCGTCCGCACGTTGGCCGTTGACGCTGAACTGCCCCTGGTTGGCGCCGCTGGCGTGGGTCAAGACCACGCCGGGCGTTAGGGTGATCAGCGATTGCACGGTGCGGCCATTGAGAGGGATCGTGTCGAGCAACTGCCGATCCACGACGGTGCTGACCGACGGGTCGGTATTGACCAGCGGCGCTCCGCCTTGCACGGTCACGATTTCCGAGGTAGATCCCACCGCCATTTCAAAATTGATGGCCGCGGCATCCTGCACGTGCAGAACAACATCCGGCTTCACCACCGTGCGGAAGCCCGGCTTTTCCACTTCGATGCGATAGGGGCCGGGCGGAAGATTCACAAGGTTGTAGCTGCCGGTCTTATTGGTGGCGCTTTGGTAGCGAACGTTCGTGCCGGTATTAATGACGATCACCTTAGCGTCCACAATGATGGCCTTGGAAGGATCTGTCACGTAGCCGGTAACGGAAGCATCGGAAGACTGGGCATGGAGCACGCCGGCCAGGGAAAACGGCAACACAGCTGCGAGGGCAATCGTTCTGCGTATCATGAATTTCTCCTTCAGCACAATCTGGGGATTCGCTGAAGGATTACGGCATGGCGCGGCGATTTGTACCACGCAAATAGCGATTCTTACGGGTGATTTGGTTCTCGCCGCAGGGAAGCGTACAGGAAGCGCTTTCCGGTCGGTTTGTCGCTGCCGCCGTGCGGCTCGATGGTGACAAAGACAGCATCGATCTCCACCAGTTGCTGTGGATCGTCAAAACGCAACACCCAGCGGCGGTTCTGCTCGCTGTCCTGATAGAGGATGCCGAGATTGACCGGAGTCCGCCGCGACGATTCGTTCTGCCCCCAGGCCTGGAACGCCGCATTCTTGATTCCGGGCTGGCGGTCGAGATCGAAAGCGTAGAAAATGAGCGATTTGCTCTTCGTGTAGAAGACCCGGCCATACGGCCTACGTGTCCGGCTGTCGCTGGACACATCGAAGACGTCGGCCATGTAGAGCTGCCGCGCACCCATCAGCTCGCGAATGTCACGGTCGGAGGCGAGATATTGCTCCTGATTTCGCAGCCGGCGCTCCTGGTCGCGGCGATTCGCTACCAAAACGGAGTTGTCGGTCTCAAGCGACGCCATGCGTAGCATTGCCCGATCGCGCTCGGCGCGCATGCTGACTAGCTCGGCCTTGGCGCTCTTGTAAGCCTGTTCGATATCCTGTAGGCTCGCATTGAGCGAGTCTAAGCGCGTATTGAGTGAATCGCGCTGCTCTGACGCGATGCGTAACTGCTTGTCTACGCCGGCTTGGGCCGCGGCAAGGGCGGACGCGAGCTGGCCTGAGCGTTGATTTGCCCCTTGTAGTTCCGAACGCAAGCGCTCGATCTCTTCCCGCTTCCGGGATCGGCTGGATTCCATCTGCGCCAGTTTTTGCTGTTGCGCATTCAGTTGACTAGCGAGGGTTCTCTTTTCCTCGTTCAGGTGCTGAACGCCAAGCTCAGCCGCGCTTTGGACTTGCTCCGTGGCCGCGATTGTGCGTTGCACAAAGCGATAGACGCCCAAACCGGAAACGACCAGCAGACACGCGGCAACAGCGCCGATCGAAAACCGGCTGGTAGCCAAGCGGCGCACGGTGGGTAATGCAGGTCTAACAGAAGGTTGAGAAAGGCCCACACAGGCACGAATTCCTGTGCCACTCGCCTGGCTCGGCCGCCCAGAGTAACGCCGAGCCAGCAGCGGCATGCCCTCGCGAGTCAGGATCAGATAGCGCGCGTACTCTTCGCGGCATTCCTCGCAGGTTTGCAGGTGCTTGCTCAGGCTCGCGTCTTCATCCGCTGTTAGCGAACCGGACATGGCCAACGCGCACAACTCCCTGAATCTTTCGTGATTGCCAGCGTATTCCCGATCAGTCGTCATTGTTTACCTCCCCCGGCGCATGGTTTGCACGATCGCGCTCTCCTGCAGTTTCTTGAGTCCCCGGTAATAGTGATGGCGTACATTCTCCACAGGCTGATCGAGCCGCGCGCCAATTTCTCGCAGGTCCAGCCCTTCGAAATAGAACAATTCCAGTGTCCGGCGCTGCATCCCGGAAAGCTCTTCAAAAGCTATTTCCAACTGGGCATGGTTAAGCTGCGACCCAATCTCCCGATCCAGATCGGTCCCGCCCATCAATGTATCGGTCACAGAGGCAAGGTCTGTACCAGCATAGAAACACCTGCGATTGAGATACGCCCTCCGGTCAAAGGCGCGATGATAGGCCAGTTGGACAATCCATCCGCGTCCGGTTCCCTTCAATGCGTCGAACAGCCCGGCGCGCCGGTATGCGTACAAGAAGACATCCTGTACAACCTCTTCCGCCTCGCCTCGATCATGGAGAATGCGTAAAGCAATTCGCATCACAAGGCGCGAATAGCGGCTCAGCAGAAGGCGCAAAGCCGCGGATTCCCGAGCGGCCATCAGACCGATGAGCTCTTCGTCGCTAGCCTCAGTCGGCCTCGCGCGTACTAACGTCGGAAGGCCCAAGCCATCAAGCATAAACCATGTAGAACATGCTTTCGCTTTTTCCTCTTAAACCGAACTCCGGTTAAGTCCTGCAAATCGCACATAACAACCTTGTGAGTGCAACCCGATTGGTCTACAGTGGGCATGGAGGTGACCACGATGCTGACCGGAAAAGACGCTGCTATGGAGGTTCCAACGCGCACGACGCCACTGCCGTTGGAGTTTCCAGGCGTCCATTACATGGACGAGGAGGAAATCGAGGCCGCTGTGCGCGTGCTCCGCTCCCGCTCTTTATTCCGTTACTACGGCGTCGATCTCCAAAACGAAACCCAGCAGTTCGAGGAGGAATTCGCGAGCTTCATTGGCGTTCGTTACGCGCTCGCGTTGGCAGTGGCACCGGAGCCCGGCAGTCGCACTGTCCGCGCTCGGGGTGGGCCCCGGATCGGAAGTGATCGTTCCGGCCTATCTGTGGGTGTCAATCGCCAGCACGGTGGTCAATCAGGGAGCAATACCGGTTTTGGCGGACATCGACGATACGTTCTGTCTCAATGCTCGAGAAGTGGAGCGGCAGATTACGCCGCGCACGGCCGGGATCGTCTTCGCGCATCTGAGTGGCGCTCCCGGCAACGTTCAGCCCGTGCGGGAGCTGGCCGATCAGCGCGGTCTCTTTCTGCTCGAAGATTGCGCCCAGTGCAATGGCGGCAGTATCGCGGGAAGGAAGGTGGGATCCTTCGGTCACATTGGCATCTTTAGCTTTCAGATGAACAAGAACATGACCAGCGGGGAGGGTGGAGCCAGTGACCGATGTCGACCTGCTTGGTTATGTCGGTAACTCGCCTCCGTCGGGCGCAATGCTCGCAGGCTCGGCGGCAGTCGAGACCTGGATAGTTGCCGTCCAGATCTGGAATGTTCCGCTGCGGCTGTCGGACCATAACGGATGGAAGGTGCCGTCGGTATCGGCGGCCAGACCCCTGTAATCGCCGGCGGAGCGCCAGCGCGTGGATGGTGAAGTGAAGCTCACCCGCCCAAGGTTTTCGTGGCGCCAAATCGAAGGGATGATTTGCATGTTGCCAATGCCGAACATCTGCGATGTCTTGGACGAAACTCGGGCTGATTTCAGGAAGGTCACGCCGCTGTCGACCGGCGCGGTGAAGTATTCGTCGTAGCGGCCGAGGTCGCTGGCTGCGCGAGTGTCGAACCAGGTCACGGCCAGTACGCCGTTTTTGTTCACTGCGAGCTGCGCCTGGTATTGCACGCTGTCCGCTGGTCCCGATGCATCAAGCACGACCGGCTTGGTCAGGTGTGGTCTTTGTCGGTCGAATAGGTAAAGATCATGCGTCCCTCGCCGGATGCGTAGTCGGTCCACACCGAGTACATGCGATCGCGATGCGGCCCGGCGCTCACGTCTGATGAAGTAGGAACGTAGGTTGCCATACGGGAGCCCCTGCTGTTCGGAAGCGTGCCATCGCTCAAGAGGTGAACGCTGGTGACATGGAGACCGAGGATGCCTTTCCCACTGCCGCCAGTACTGGCTTGCCGAAAGTGCGGCCGCCATCGTCGGAGCGCACGATGCTGATCGGGTACTCAGGATAGCCATGCCAGTATCCGATGCCGTGCCGGTATCCGATATAGACGCGTCCATTGTGCTTGCCACCGGAGTGGTCCACCACGATCTGCGGATGATCGGCGCCAAACGCCGTGATAACCGGATTGCCCCAGGTCCGTCCTCCAACCTGGGAGCGATACACCATGAGCGCGCCGCGTTCATGACCCTGCTAATGGCGCGAATGTTCGAACAGCGCATCGCCCACCTCCATTACGGTCGATTCTGCGTCAGCCGGAATGTTCGCTGGATTTGGCACCGGGTGGCCGCGGCGCCCGGCTTCGTTTACGCAGCGCCGCCGGTATAGGTCGCGAACATCCTGGGAGAACATGGCGATTTTCTCGCCGCCGAACGTGTCGTCAAGCCCGGCATCAGCCACAGGGGTCTGGTTGCGGGCAATCTCGCGCGTGACTTTATGGTTCCATTCGCCCTCGAAGCGCATGGCCGTCAGGGCACGCCGGACAGCAGCCTCGGATCCGGCCACTGTGATATTTAGCTCGTGCGTGGGCGGCGTATCCGGGTCTGTGGAGCGCTTGTCGCCTGCGTTTCTGGTTGTTTTTTTGTTGCCACTTCGGCCTCCGATCGGTAAAAGCGCCAAGAACGCCATTTACGGCAAATTTAGCCGCGAGAGAGCGCACAATGCAATTCTACAGACGTGACTTGTGTTTAATCTCGTCCATCACCCCGGTAACGAGCTCTTTTGCGTCGGTCAAGCATTTGGACACGATTTGAATGTCCATGGCAGGCTTGCCGGGTTGGCGTGCGCTTTGGCAGTAAACGCCGTGTTGGCCGACCAGGACGAGCGCGTCGGTCAAGAGATCGAGAGTGACGGCGAGGCGGCCGCGTTCGAGACCCCTCATGAACTCCTGCTGTTCCAACTCTTCGCGGCGATCATGGTAAACGGACATGTGATTCTATTTTGACAGCATTCCTTGTGTTCAAATCACCTCTCCGGGTGCTAGAATCTCTCTGAAAGATCTCGGCACAGCGCATGGAATTCTGGAACCAATTTGAAGGGCAACTGCTCGATGGGCAGTTCAAGCTATCGAAATACTCAGGCGCGGAAGGAGCTTCCGCCATCTTTTTAAGCGAGCTTCCGGGTCAGGATCAGTTTGTCGTCGTTAAGATTATCCGCTCGGCCTCGCTTCAGGCGCAACGGTTAACCCATAGCTGGAAAATCGCAAAGGACTTACAGCACCCTAATCTCATCCGCGCCTATGCTACCGCGACGGCCGATCTGGATGGACTCCGCGTTCTGTATGCTGTCCTGGACTCTCCAGATGCGTCGCTGGCGGATGTGATTCAGGAACGCTGCCTGAGTGAAGAAGAGGGGCGTGAACTGCTAGCCGGCTGCGCCGAAGCGCTGAACTACCTGCACCAGAAAGGGCTTATCCACACGCGAGTGCGGCCTGCCAACATTGTCGCGATCGACGAAGCAACCAAGCTCTCGACCGATTTCCTTTCCCGATCCGCCGAGAAGGAGGAAGGCCCGGCCCAACTGGAGTGTTACGATGCACCCGAGGTTGAAAAAGCGGGTTATTCACCCGCTACCGATATCTGGGCTCTTGGGGTGACGCTGTTTGAGGCCTTGACCCGGAGCGTGCCCACCGGCCACGCCGACGCTCGAGTGGGCACTCTGCCTGGGCCCTTTCCAGAGATTCTGCGGCATTGTCTCGACCCGAAGCCGGCCAACCGATGGTCCGCCCGGCAGATTTTGTCCTATTTGCAGAGCGGCGCGAAGCCCAAGCTCACGCCAGTAGCAACGTCGATGCCCGAATCAAGTCCACCTGTGGCGGTTGCGTCTTATTCGTTATCGAAACCGAATTTACTTATCCGATCGGGTTTGTGGGTTAGAAACCTGGTCCCATTACGATATGGGGTCAGTGCTGTTTTGATTCTTTTGTGTTTAGGTTGGCTGGCCAGGACTTCGCAACGGGAAAGACTGGCCACCGGCACGGCGGGAGCGGCCGGTTTTACTGTCCCGGCCCCAGTCCCCGTGGGTCCGGCAGAAAAGATCGCGCCGGGCCCGGCCTCTACTTCTTCTGGTACCGCGGAGCGGGCGCGCTCTATTTGGCGAGTGATTGTGTACACCTATTCGAGCGCACAAAGCGCTCAAACCAAAGTTCGGGATTTGAATGCGAAATCGCCCGAATTGAACGCTCGCGTACTTTCGGCCGGTAGGGATCTGTCGCACATGGTGGTTGTCGGTGGCGACATGAGCCGTGTTGCGGCCTCCAACCTGCGCCAGCGGCTGCTTGCCGAGGGCTTTCCAAAAGATATCTACATCCTGAATTTTTCGGAGTAGGCTCACGCTTGGTGGGGCAGCCATTCGGCGAACCGCCCGTACTTACTTTTCTGAAGAACAGCTAAATCATTGATTCTGTCGATCTACTCTGCCCGTGCTTGAGTGGAGAAGGAGGGTTCGCCTGTGCTTTCTGGAAAACGAAGGAAAAAGAAAACCCCCCCTCCCCCCGGAAAAACCGCAACCAC
>JBPCOQ010000182.1:0-52434 GCA_051000095.1 Bryobacteraceae bacterium
CGCGCTTCGCTCGACCGCGTAGACAAACAACTGGATCGGTTGATCTATGAGGCCTTTCCGCAAGCTTCCTGAACTCTCCAGATCTTGCCTCTTTTGTTAAGATCTGACTTACATCAGACAGCTAGAGTGGAAGTCACCATACGCCCTCATTCTGACATACGACGAGGCCCCTCCCGGATGTTCTAAACTGTCTGTGGATGCGAAAAATAGCGATTCTTCTGTTGGCCTTGTTTGCCATCGCGGGAACCTCCGCGGCCCGAACTCACCGGAGATCCAACCGGGTAACGCGCCGGGCGAATATCCCAAAAGGCAAACGATATCGGGGAAAGCGTACCCGCGTACGCCGAAGCAGCTACGAGGCCCCGCCACGTGCCCAGCAAGGTCCATCCGCCGAGCGCTACCAAGAGATCCAGCAATCGCTCGCGGCGAACGGATATTTCAAAGGCGAGGCGAACGGCCAATGGGGTCCGGAATCCGTGGACGCCCTACGGCGCTTTCAGGCCGATCAGAATTTGGAGGTGGATGGAAAGGCCGGATCGTTGTCGTTGATCGCATTGGGGCTGGGACCGAAGCGCACGTTGAACGCACAGACCAAGCCTGCGGAACCGCCGCCGGACCAACCAGCGGCGTCGCAAGACAGGGTTCCCGAGTGATCATCGGGGTCGCCAAGGAAGTAAAGGATCACGAAACGCGCGTTGGCCTGGTACCCGGAAGCGTCACCGCGTTGCGGGAGGCGGGCCACCAGGTCCTGGTTGAGACCAATGCGGGCGTGGGCAGCTCGATACCCGATCACGAATATGTGGAAGCCGGCGCCGAGATCCTGCCCAAAGCCGCCGGCGTATGGGGCCGCGCCGACCTCGTCGTCAAGGTAAAGGAACCGCAAGCCTCCGAATACGGGCACTTCCGTCCGGGTCTGATTCTGTTCACCTACCTGCATCTCGCGCCTCTTCCGGAGCTGACGCGGAAGCTGGTGGACACACGCGTGAGCGCCGTCGCGTACGAGACAATTCGCGAGCCCGATGGATCGCTGCCGCTTCTAACGCCCATGAGCGAGGTCGCGGGGCGCATGGCGGTGCAAGTGGGCGCGCAGTACCTGGAAGCTCCCAATGGCGGCCGCGGCATTCTGCTCGGCGGCGTCCCGGGCGTCGCTCCCGGAAACGTAGTCATCTTAGGAGGCGGTATCGTCGGTCACAACTCGGCCAAGATGGCGGTTGGTCTGGGCGCGAACGTAACCATCATCGACATTAATCTCAACCGTCTGCGAGAGCTCGATGACATCTACAGCAGCCAGATCGTGACGCTGGCCTCGAGCAGTTGGACCATTCGCGAAGCTTTACGCCACGCGGATCTGGTTGTCGGGGCGGTGCTGATCCCCGGCGCGTCCGCTCCCAAACTGGTCCGGCGCGAAATGCTGAAGGTGATGAAAAAAGGCGCCGTGATGGTGGATGTCGCGATCGATCAGGGCGGCTGTTTTGAAACGTCGCACGCCACCACGCACACCGATCCGATCTACTTCGTCGACAACGTTCTGCACTACTGTGTCTCCAATATGCCGGCAGCGGTGCCGCACACCTCCACTTACGGCCTAACGAACGCTACCTTCCCATACCTGCTGCAGCTTGCGAATCAGGGTCTGAAGGGAGCCTGCGCGGCGAGCAATGCCGTGCGAGAAGGCGTCAACACGTTTGACGGGCACATCACCTATGGAGCTGTCGCGGAGTCGCAGGGGCAGCCGTGGAAGGAATTGACGGCCGTGATGTAGGCGGCAACACGTTGATGCTGACAGGCTGAAGAATTTTCCCCGTTTCCGCTTCCCGAAGCACGACAACCGGATCGAGAGCCGCCGCATCGGACTGGAACGGCGCGATGATTTCGCGTGCTTCCTTCCGGTTCAGTACGAAAGCCGCGGGACGAGCTACCCGGATAGGCGTTTCATTGGGCGGCTGCACGGATGCCTCTAAGAGAAGCGGTGTGGTTGCCCGATCCTCCTGGTTCTGAACTGTCAGCTTCATTCTGCCCGCCGTCTGCGATGTTTTCGATACTTGCACCGTTACCGCAATGCGTGGCGGCTTCGCGCACCCCGCGAGCAAAAGGACAAACACCAGCAACTTCTTCATAGCAGTGGACGCGTCCTTGGGGCCGATAAACGCTTCTCCAATCTTGCGGCGCGGCGCTGAAAAGATTCCGAGCCATCCAAGCCAAGCGCGGTACGAGTCATCTCCAAAGCCATCGCGTAATTGCGCTCCCGATGTTCATAATACTTGGCGAGCTCCCCCAGCGCCGCTGCCCGCATCGGGTTGCGGACGTTCGCGAGCTCCGTGAACAACGGCAAGGCGGCCGCTTCGCGGCCCAGTTTCTTCTCGAGGCAGGCGATATCCCACATGGTCCGGAACAGGAGGTCGTCCGGGAGACCTCTTTCAATCGCCTGCCGAAATAAACCGAGCGCGTTTTCATGTTGCTCTGCCTGCCGCCACCAGCGGGCCAGGCCGGCCATTTCCGCTCCGTGCGAGAAGCGAGCTTTTTCGGGCGGGTGAAATGCCCAGGGTACAATCGCGGTCAAGCAGGCCAGCGTCAAAATATCGATCGCGTTGTGGTGAAAGATTGGCGCCAGGCGGAAAGCTTCCTGCGTACGAAGGTATTCGAAGTAAACGTAGGGGATCAGCTCACCCGGCAAGTCTCCCTCGCGCTCCACACCGAGAATCTGGTTTTCCAAATCCACCAGCCGGCAACTATCGAAGCGCAGCTTCCATAGCCGTCGAGCGCCGAACAAAAGATCCAGGTGTTCGAGAGCGGCAAAGGGTGGCCGGGCGCGCACCATGCGGTAACGGGTTTCAAGCAGCGGCTGATCGTAGGTCTTGCCGTTATATGTGATCAGCACGTCGAATTGCGCGAGATACTCCCCGAGCGCGACAAGCTGGCTGGTCTCTTCGCCAAACTCTCGCATGAAGAACTGCCGAACACGGAACCCTTTGGGCGTGATGGCTCCCACCCCAATCAGAAACGCATAGGTGCCTGCGCCCCCGGCCAGTCCGGTAGTCTCAGTGTCGAGAAAGGCCCATTTTTGCGGGATGCAATCGAGGATCTGCCCGTTTGAAATGGGCTCGAGCAGATTGCCGGGTAGATCCTCCAGGTCGGCAATTCCGACGCTGCCGTGCCGGCGATGCCGTTCGTACAGTCTTTCGGTTTCCCAGTGGCAGCCGTGCCCGGTATCCACTTCGCGCTCGTTCTGCCATTCCTCGATGAAGTATTTTTCGGGCTTTTGAGACCGGGGCGCCGCTATCGGCTGGCGAGGCGTGGCATACTTCTTATCGATTTTCGCGATGCGGCGGCGGAGCTGTACCAGTTGTTCCTGAATATCGCTCATGTTCGCCTTTTCTTTGCCGGCACTCTCAGCCAGGATAGCAGAGTCACAAACAGTGAGTGGGGCTGGCAGGCGGCTTCGCCCAATGTCACTTACTTAAGCGGAACCAAAACATTTTCAATAATTTACGTCTTTGCAAAAATGTGGAGCAGGTCTCCGACCGGCTCGGGTTCCAGTGGCGAATTTCCAAAACACCGCCTTCGGCGAGCAGGTCGGGGACCTGCTCCACGCTGGCAAAGCCTGTGCCACGTCGCAGGCTGAAGCCCGCGCCACTCAAAATCACCACTCAGCGATGGCCAGCACATCAGGCCTTCGATGTTTCAAGCTCGCTGGACAATTGTTCCCACTCCCGCATCAGGCAGGCCAGCTCAGACCGCCGCGCGTCCAGCGCGTTTGCGACACGCACGGTCTCTTCGGTGCTGACGAAATGCCCCAGCGCGGATTCATAGCCGGCAATGTCCGACTCCGCCTGAGCAATTCCGGTCTCCACCTCCCGGCAGCGGTCTTCGAGCTTCCGCAGCTTCATCGGGTTGATGCGCTTGACAGGCAGCGCGGGTGTGGCTGGCGCTTCTGTTTGGATATGTCCGTTGCCACTCGCCGCCGAGATGTCCAGCTCCAGCGGCTTGCCTTGCTTCCGCCACAAATAGTCTTCGTAGTTGCCTGGATAGACCCGCACTTCGCCTTCGCCAATCTCGAAGATCCGCGTCGCTAGCTTATCGATGAAATACCGGTCATGCGAGACGAACACAACCGTGCCGGTGAACTCCTGTAGGGATTCAAGCAGCACGTCTTTGGCCCGCATGTCCAGGTGATTAGTTGGCTCATCGAGCAGCAAAAAATTGCTGGGCCGCAGCAACATCCGCGCGAGCGCGTAACGGTTGCGCTCTCCACCTGAGAGAACGCCGATGCGTTTGAAGACGTCGTCTTCCGAGAATAAAAAGCATCCGAGCAGGTTGCGCAATTCGGTTTGCGTGGAGCGAGGAGCTGCGTTGGATAAATCGTCCAGCATGCGGGCGTCCGTATCGAGCTCTTTGTACTGATCCTGCGCGAAGTAGTCGGGCTGCGCGTTATGCCCCAGACGATATTCGCCGCTGCTCAGCGGTTCCGTCCCGGCCAGTAGCTTGATCAAGGTCGACTTTCCGGCCCCGTTCACTCCCACTAGCGCGATCCGGTCGCCTCGCTCGATGATAAAGTTCACGATGGAGAACACGTGCTTTGATCCGTAGGATTTCGAGACATCGTGAAACTCCGCAACAATGCGCCCGCTCTGCTTGGGCTGCGGAAACGAGAAATGGATGGTCTTCTCATCGGGAGGAACCTCGATCCGCTCTATCTTGTCCAGCTCTTTGATGCGGCTCTGCACTTGCTTCGCCTTGGTGGCCTGAGCGCGGAAGCGGTTGATGAATGCCTCAAGCTGCTCGATTCGCTCGCGTTGATTGCGATAGGCGGCCTCGAGTTGGGTCTTGCGATCGTTCTTCTGCTGCAGGTATTTCTCATAGTTGCCGCTGTAGAAGTGCACGCCGCGGTTCCAGATCTCGGCGGTCTTGTTTACCGTGATGTCGAGGAAATAGCGGTCATGCGAGATCAGGACAAATGCATTCGGATAATTCGTGAGATATTGCTCGAGCCAATTGCGAGCCTCCAGATCCAGGTGATTGGTTGGCTCATCCAGCAGCAGCAGGCTGGGTTGCTCCAGCAGCAATTTCGCCAGCGCGATACGCATCTGCCAGCCGCCCGAAAACTCTTCGGTGCGCCGGTACCAATCCGAGCTGGGGAAGCCCAATCCCGCCAGGACCGTGCCCACCTGCGACTCCAACGCGTAACCGTCGCGTGCCCGGAACTCGCTCTCGATTCGATGGAACCGGTCGGCGACTTGCGCGTAATCGTCGCCCACCGGATCCAGCTCGGCCATTTTGTGCGTCAGATCCTCCATCTCCCGCTCGATGTCGCGCAGCTCGGCGAACACGGACATGCACTCCGCAAAAACCGTACGGCCTGACAAAGTCAAACCATCCTGCGGAAGGTATCCGGCCCGAATGCCTTTCATCTGAGTGATGCCGCCGTAGTCGAGAGACTCCAGGCCGGCCAGAACTTTCAGCAGCGTCGATTTACCGGTCCCGTTCGCACCCACCAAGCCGGCACGCTCCCGAGGCGTGATGAGCCAGTTCAGGTCTTCGAATAGAATTTTGGGGCCGAAGCGCTTTCCGGCCGAGGAGAGCTGAATCATTTCGTGTTCACTACCATTTTTGCATTTGCGAGCGGCGCGCCGGTGCTACTATAGCGGTCGATGCCCGTAGCGACCTGCCCGCAATGCAACGGCTCCGGCTGGAAGATCACCGAACGCGAGGGACTCTCGGCCGCGGACCGCTGTGAATGCATGTTTGCCGGCAGAGAACAGAGGCTCGAGGAACGCGCCAACATCCCGCCGCTCTACCAATCCTCTTCGGTCGATAATTTCATGCTGCCCGCGGACAATCCGGCCGCGCGTACCGGCCTCGGCACCGTGGTGTTGACCGTGCGAGCGTATATTCGCGAGTTTCCAAATCTTGCGAAGCCTGGTCTTTTGTTTCTAGGACCGCCTGGGACAGGGAAAACGCATTTGGCCGTGGCCGCCTTACGGGGCTTGATCGCCAGGGGCTTCGAGGGTGGATTCTATGACTTTCAGAATCTACTCGATCGAATTCGTAGTGGTTATGACCAGGCCTCCGGGACAATGGACAAGGAAGCATACCGATCCGCGCAGGAAACCGATGTCGTTCTGCTCGACGACCTCGGCGCGCATCGCGTAACGGACTGGGTTGAGGACACGATCACTTCAATCGTGACCTATCGCTGCAATCATAAGAAAGCGACCATCATCACAACCAATCTGCGCGACGCTGAAGCGGGCGACCGGCGCGGCACCGGACTCGCCGACGACGTCCACAGCAAGTATTTCCTTGAAGAACGTATCGGGATGCGAGCCCGTAGCCGCCTCTTCGAGATGTGCCGGCTGGTGAAGATGCCGTACGTGGAAGACTATCGCCTGAAGCGAAAGCCGTACTGATCGGGCGAGCCGTCTATTTTCGCGTTTCGCGGCAGATCACGATCGAGGCCTCGCGCGGCATGCTGCTGCGGTTCTTGATTCTCAGCAGCGCTTCGAACCACGGAAATTTGCCACCCTCACCACGCAGAAGCGAACGGAGTTGAGCGAGCGACTTCCCGCGGTCAGGAAATCCCCCGCCGCATTCATGGCGCTGCCGCCCGTCGCTGAAATGATGAGGACGCTGCCTGTGCCGCCCAGATTGGGAAGAAGGGCTGCCATTGCGTAACCCTCCGGTGATTCCCGATTCTCTCCGGTCGAAGACCAAGTATCCACCGGGAAATAGATACCTTTCGCGGCATCGTATTTCCAGCGCAGTCCCAGCCGGGCTTCAAACGGCTCGATCCATGGATTCGACCGGCTGGTGCCCAGCAGAATCGCATTGTTGGTCTTCAATGCATGAAAAGAGTATTCGCGCGCGAACCGCACCACGCCCTTGCCGCCTTGCACCGCGGATATCTGACTTAGCTTCCACAACAGGCTGGCGCCGGCGTAGCTGGTATTGCGTTTCAGGACAAGCGCGGTCGTGTTCTTGTCATCCACGCCCCGCAGGTAGTCGCGGTCGAAGTAGTTGGAGAGCCCGATGGAACGGCCGGTGAGCTCCTGATATAAACCCAGGCTTGCGTCATCGAGAACTATGTCAGTTTGCTGGGCGGGCTGGAAGATTTGGGACCAGAGGGCACGCGTGCCGGAAGTGCGTTCCGGGCGCAGCAGCAGGAAGACGATCGCTCCGCCCAACAGAATCACCAGGGCGGTCAAGATCCAGAGCTTCCAGCCGGTGCGGCTCGGTTGCGGCGCCTCGAAGGATCCCGCGGCCGCCGGAAGGGCGGTTCTCTCGCGAAAAACCGGTGCGTAATTGCCTTTCGGGAGTTCAATAATAACAGGTTCGTCGCGCCCTTCGGTAGGGAAATACTGCTCCAGCCGTTTGCGCAGCGTTGACGCGTGGACCCTGACGATATTGTCCGAGGCAGTGTCGTAGTCCGGTGGCCGGCCAAACACCTTGTGCCCGGCTTCCTGCTCGTGGATCTCATCGGCCCCGTCAACTAAGACGCGGTCACAAAGATACACCAGCAAATCGCGCAGTCGTGCCGAGCGGCTGATATAGAGCGTCCCCGCAACTCTCTCCACCAGGAGCTTGCGGCTGTCAACAGGGATAATGGTATTCGCGCGAGCTACGGCTGCTCCGATTATAGACCTGCTAAATGCCGCCTTAACGGGCTCTTTACGTAAATTTCGTTGCGCTAACCGTAAATTCACTTGAGTAGACAGCCGCGAGCTATCTAGCATAGAGTAGCTCTCTATACCCGGTCTTGCCAGTTGAAAGTTAATCAACCCCAATCATGAAGAAATTAGCGATAGTTCCCTTTCTCACCGCGGCTCTCGCGGTGGTACAGTTTGCGGCGGATCAGCCCAAGCGCCCCAAGATCCTCGGGGTTGCGCACATGGCCCTATACGTTAGCGACCTCGCCAAAGCACGGGCGTTCTACAAGGATTTTCTCGGTTTTGCCGAGCCGTTCGCGCTCCAGCGCAAAGACGGCAGCGACGTCGACCGGATCGCGTTTATCAAGATTAACGATTACCAGTACCTGGAGTTGTTCAACGAA
The DNA here is from genome assembly GCA_051000095.1 of Bryobacteraceae bacterium. Classification (GTDB taxonomy): domain Bacteria; phylum Acidobacteriota; class Terriglobia; order Bryobacterales; family Bryobacteraceae; genus JBBSHP01. The sequence continues at coordinate 8,048 of JBPCOQ010000182.1, forward strand.
AAGCCAAGGGCGGAAGAGCGGCTGAACCATATCTCCTTTTACACGGACGACGCTCACGTCATGCGTGACTATCTGGCCGCGAAGGGCGTTAAGGTTCCCGAGAAGGCCGGCAAGGGTCAGACCGGGAACTTCAACTACAACATAACCGACCCCGACGGCCACATCGTTGAGATCGTGGAATACCAGCCCGATAGCTGGACCGCGCGCGAGAAGGGCAGGTTCATGCCGGACACGCGTATTTCCGATCACATCCTGCACGTTGGCGTGCTAGTCGGATCGGTGGACGCTTCCATGAAGTTCTATCACGACATTCTGGGCTTCAACGAGTTCTGGCGGGGCACGGGAGGGAAGAGCCTGAGCTGGGTAAATATGCGCGTTCCCGACGGCGACGATTATCTTGAGTTCATGCTGTACAAGGACCTGCCCGCGCCTACGGAGAGGGGCGTCAAGAATCACGTCTGCTTGCGGGTCGCGGACGCCGGGAAAGCGATTGCGACCTTGGAGGCGCGGCCCGCTTACAAGGATTACGGCAAGAAGCTCGAAATACAGACAGGAAGAAATCGGAAGCGGCAGGTGAACATATTTGATCCCGACGGCACGCGTATCGAGCTGATGGAACCCAACACGGTTGACGGGAAGCCAGCGCCCTCTTCAGACGCGCCCCCACCCAGACCGTAACACGCTCAAAAACGAAGAGGATTACGGCTATGCGTACCACGTTCGTCGCTTTCGTTGTAATCGTGATTTCGTTGACACCCACGCTGCGTGCTCAGGAAGGGCGCGGGATATCGGGGGACCCGTAGTCGATCCATCCGGCACCGTTTCTTTGCGCATCGCGACGATTTCGCAACTGCAGCGCAACAGTCTTGCTGGCTGCGTCCAGCCGCGGTTGCAGGCGGCCCAAACACCGGGTCGCCCGGCAGGCGGCAAACCCCGACCGCCCGCCCCACGGTTTGCGGCAAAGCCTGATCATACCTATCCGGTTCTTTCCCGCTTCCATCGCGACACCATCAGCCGGATCTCGCCGTAAGTCACATCTTCGGGCAGCACGTCTTTGATCGGTTTGACGCGGTCCGTGCCCATGCGCGCGATTGCCTCCTCGATCGCTATCCGTTTCTCAGCCGCGATCCACTTTTCATCGAACTCCAGCCGCCCTTTCTCCACGAGCTCCGCGACCGTGTCGACTACGGTGTTCAAGCGACGGTCGCGGATTTTCGCGATCTGTTCAAAGGATCGTCCTTGGCTCAGCAGCTTTATCGTTACCTCGGCGGGCGACTCGAGCGAGTTCTCGCGTTTTACGGCACGCGCGCCGCTTCGAAACTCTCGCAGCGCGTTCAGGATCGCAGGTCCATATAGACGCGCCTTTCTTTCTCCTATGCCTGAAATCGAGAGCAGCGCATCTGTGTTTCCCGGTTTCTTGCGGCATAGATCTTCCAGGCCACTGTCGTGCAGGACCATGAACGCGGCCACGTTCTCTTCCACCGAGATGCGGCGCCGCCATTCGCGCATGTATTCGAGCAGCTCCTGGTCCACCGGCTGCTCTCTCCCGGAATCAGCGGACCGCGCCTGCGCCGGTCTCTTCTTGTCCTTGCCGGACGTTGGCGTGTGCTTGGCATTCAGCCACTCTGGCGGGGCGCAGCAAATATCGCACATCTCGCAGGCCGCCCACTTCGGCGTCTCGCCAAAATGCACGCAGATCTGGCGATGCCGGCAAATGCCCGATTCGGCAAACTGCAGCACCTCACGATAGCGTGTCCACGCGCGCTGCTTCTCGGCGGAATCGGTCATGGAATCGATGAAAAATGCGAGCAGCCCAAGATCCTTCTTCTGCCATAACAGCGCACAGTCCGCGGGCAGACCATCCCGGCCCGCGCGCCCGGCCTCCTGATAGTACTGCTCCACCGATTTGGGCAGCGAGAGATGAATTACGGCGCGCACTCCGGGTTTATTGATCCCCAAGCCAAACGCGATCGTCCCCACCAGCACGCGCACTTCATCCGACATCCAGCGCTCCTGATTGCGCTTGCGGATTTTGGGATCCATTTGACCGTGATAAGGGACTGCCGCAATTCCTCGCTCTTCGAGGTAATCCACCGTGTCCTCCACCCGCGCAACCGTCGGAGCATACACGATCACGTTCTCTCCGTCATGCGCCCGCAGAGCCGCCAACAGAAGTTGCGATTGTTGTTCGGTCCCCTCGCAGCGATGTACCAAATACCGGAGATTCGGCCGGTAAAAGCTGACGATGTATTTATCCGGATCGCGCAACTGCAATTGCGCCAGGATGTCGTGGCGGACCCTCCGCGTGGCGCTGGCCGTAAAGGCCGCGATCGGTACATCGGGAAAGTTGATCCGCAGGCTGCTCAACTGCCGGTATTCCGGGCGGAATTCGTGACCCCACTCGGAGATGCAGTGCGCCTCGTCAATAGCAAACAGCGCAATCGGGACGCGGCGCAGCCATGCCACGGTATCCGCCCTGGCCAGCCGCTCCGGCGAGAGATAAATGAGCCGGTAAGCGCCCTGGCTTGCCTCCGTGATGACGGTCTGCCGCTCGCGTGAAGGAATGGTACTGTTGACAAAGGCGGCCGGGATACCCATTTGGCGAAGCTGGATCACCTGATCCTGCATCAGCGCGATCAGGGGCGAAATCACCACCACGGTTTGGCCGGAGGCGACGGCGGGCAGTTGATAGCAGAGCGATTTGCCGCCCCCAGTGGGCATAATGATCGCAGCGTCGCGCCCCGCTAGCAGACTATGCACGATGCGCTCCTGTTGTGGGCGGAAACTCTCGTAACCCCAATAGCGGCGGAGGAGCGAGAGCAGATTTGATGGAGCGGGAGTGGTGGCGATAACGGGGAACCTCGCTCGTCTTCAGTATGCCACGCGCGTTCAGCCCAGTACCGTTTTCATGACACCAACCGCGGCCGCGCTTCGTCTCACGCTCAGCACCGGAGGTGCTCAATTGAAGCGTTCCGCCGCCAGTTTACTGGTCCTGATATCTTTGTCCTCTCGCGCGATTGCGCAGACTACCGACACGATCAAGCTGGCCGAGGACCGGCGGGATGAGATCCTCTACTCGGATGAAACCGAGCATCTTAAGCCGTTGGCTGTCAAGCTGACGCGTAACATCCTTATCGATCAGAAAGAGATCTGGACCAGCCCTTTCCATATAACTCGCCACAATGCCGCGTGGTGGCTGCTATTTGGCGGCGCGGCGGCTGCCCTAGTCGCCTCGGATCATAAGATCGAGAACGATCTGCCAAACCACGGAAGCCTGGTTTCGACCAGCACGACAATTTCGCAGGTTGGCGCGCCATACACGGTCATACCTGTTATTGGCGGCCTCTACATCTTCGGCGCGCTGACGCACAATGCCAAAGCGCGAGAGACCTCCATGCTCGGGACCGAGGCGGCTCTGGACAGCTTGATCATCGTGGAAGGACTGAAACTCGTGACGCGCAGATCGCGCCCGCTTGAACACGAAGGCCAATTCTTCGATGGTGGAGCCTCATTTCCCTCAGGCCACACCGTGGTGGTATGGTCCATCGCCTCCGTCATATCATCCGAATACAACAAGACCATCTTCGTACCGATTGCGGCCTATTCGCTCGCTTCGCTCGTGAGCGTGTCGCGAATTACGGGCCGGCAGCACTTCGCCTCCGATGTCATCATCGGGGCCGGGATCGGATGGTTTACAGGCCGATACGTTTTCAAAACCCATTACGATCATTCCATCCATCAGCGAAACGGTTTCACGCACGCGCTGCTTCATCCTCAGATCGGGCCGTCGATTGCGCCAGGATCGGGGCCGTTGGCGGTGGGGTTGAACTGGGGCCATTAGACGGTCTCTGTCAAAGAACCACACAGGCACGATGCGTGCCTGTGCTACTAAATCTTTGCGCGCCGCGACGATTTCGCAACTGTAGCGCAGAGAGTCTTGCTGTCTACTTCTAGCCGCGGTTGCAGGCGACCCAAACACCGGGTCGCCCGGCAGGCGGCAAAGCCCGACCGCCTGCCCCGCAGTTTGCGGCAAAGCCGCGCTGTGTTACAGCATCCCTCCGTTGATCTCGATGGTTTGGCCGTGGATATAACGAGCCGCCTCGGAGCATAAAAACAGGATCGTATCCGCGACATCCTCGTTCGTGCCTAGCCGGCCCGCCGGTGTCATCGCCACCATGCTGTCCAGAGTCTGCTGATTCGAGAACACCTCGTGAAAGTGGTTATCCACGGTGCCGGGACTTACCGCATTCACCCGGATCCCTTGCGGCGCGAGCTCTTTCGCCAGGCCTTTGGTCATGGTGGAAACCGCGGCTTTGGCGGCGGAGTAGATCGCCGCGCCGGGGCCGCCTCCGTTGCGGGCGGCAATCGAGCTCACGTTGACGATCGCGCCGCGGCCCTTCCGCGACATGTAGGGCACGACAGCCTGGCAAAGGAACCAGACGCTCTTCACGTTCAGGTTCATTACCTGGTCGTACAGCTCATCCGTGAATTCGAGCAGCTTGGCGCGCTTCACGAGCGACCCTGCGTTATTTACAAGAATGTCGATTTCGGGAGCGGTCTTTTTCACCTCGGATACGAACTCGTGAATGCCGGCTGGCGTGGATAGATCGCCCGCAATCAAGTCGGTCTGAGCTCCCGCGCCCTCAGCCAGACTCGCCGTCCGCTCCGCGCCCTCGCGAAAATTACCATAGTGCAAAACCACTCGCGATACACCGTTACGCGCCAGTGTAATGGCCGCCGCCGCGCCGATTCCTCGCGAAGCGCCAGTTACCAACGCCGTTGTCCCTTGCAGTTCGGATAACAATCGATCCTCCATGTGCATTATACTTTTGAAGCATAGAGCGTCTTCACGTAAGGGAGTCCGCATGAAGCGATTGAGTCTGGTTATGGCGTGCGCCGCCGTGTGTCTGGCCGGGCCGTCCGTTGGCCCAAAGATGGAGATTGGAGAACTGAACGGAGCAAAGTTCCGGATCGACATCCCCGAAAACTGGAATGGCGGCCTGGTGATGTACTGCCACGGTTACAACGCCGATCCGGTGAGTTATAAGGACACAAAACTACCGCCCATCTTCGCTCTGTACACGGATCGAGGCTACGCTTTGGCGCAGTCCGGCTATGCCGCGGGCGGCTGGGCGGTGCAGGAAGCGGTGACCGATACCGAATCGTTGCGCCGGTACTTCACGCTCAAATATGGCAAGCCAAAAGAGACTTTCGTGACAGGGCATTCCATGGGTGGCTTTCTCACGATGCTGCTGATGGAGCGCTATCCGGATGCCTACGATGGGGGCCTGGCCCTGTGTGGACCGCTTGCACCTGCAAACTATTTCATGGCGCGCGGCGCTTTCGATATGAAGGTTGTTTTCGATTATTACTATCCAGATGTTCTTCCAGGTCCGGACAAGTTTCCGGCTGATTTCCGCAACAATGCGGAATTGACGAAGAAGATCGTCGCGATTCTCGACGACACACCCGAAAAATCGGCTGCGCTGCGGCGATATGCGGGATTGCACAACAATAAGGACCTCGGCAGTACAGTGACATTCGTAACGTATCTGCTGAAAGAGCTGTACGATCGTTCCGGCGGCAATCCGTTCGACAACCGAAGCATCATTTACGAGAGCGCCGGCGATTACAACGCCCTCAATCGAGGCGTGAAGCGCTACCCGGCCGATCCACGCGCCGCCGAGTACATTCGCACCTGGTATTCACCTACCGGCAAATTGACGCATCCGATGCTGGCGATCCACACGACCTATGATCCACTGGTGCCCGTACGAATCCCCGACATGTATCCGGGCATTGCCGATCGGGCCGGGTCCTCGGAGATGTTCGTCCAGCAGTTCGTCGAGCACGACGGTCACTGCAACATACTCGCACCCGAAATCGCCCGCGGCTTCTCTGCCTTGCGCGAGTGGAAGACGAACGGTACCAAGCCGGCTTACGGATTGAACAAGTAGACCAAACAGAGCCGCGACCAGCCTGCCCGCAAACGGGTAAGGGAGTGGTCCGTCACTCGATTGTGAAGATCACCGGCTGTTCGATCATAGAGTCTTTCTTCGCGGTGAGCAGCATCAGACGATAGCGCCCCGCGGCCATTTTCGGCACTTTGAACTTGATCTCGGTTGCGGTCTGCTCCGTGATCGTCGCCTTGGTGTCGTTTTTCCCATCGGTAAGATAAAGCTCGCCGACTTTCGACTTGTCCAGGCTCTCTCCCTTGGCGCTCACAGCGTCTCCCACTTTTCCAGTATCCGGCTCCACGGAACTAACCCTCGCGAATCCCTGAAAAGCCCAGGTGGCGGCGGTCACAACGGTCATCAGCAGTAACGAAACCAAGTAGCGTTTCATACGATGCCCCCCGGTCCGAGATTATACATGAAATCGGTGCCACGCCTGGACCGGCGGAGCAATCCGCGGCGTTCACCACTCGTTGGGCGCGAGTTTTGAATTGGTGTATGGTTCGGTCCAGAGTGCAATCTGTAGCAGCACCGACTTGCACCACGCCCGATACATCCTGTCCACCTCTTCCGCGGTGTGGCCCTTTGCGGTTAGGAAAGGTTTGATGATGCCGGCATCGTTAATAACACCCGTGAAGGCCACAATGTGGCGCAATGGGATGAAGCCGCTGGATTCCACATTGTCGGTTTTGTTTTTCTTCAAACTGGTGTGCCGGAGCGCGATCTCCTGCTGGTAATTAAGCCAGTCTTGATCATATGGGAGCAAGCAGGTGTCGAGAATCCACTGCTGGAAACGCAATCCGCTGTCACGGGAATAGCGCGGATTGGGTTGGCCATCCGGGCGTTGAGAGTGTTTTGCCAGATGGGGATGCACAGAGATAACAGCACGCCAACGCTCCACTAACTTCTCGGTTTGATCCGATAAGACCTCACCGGCAAGCCGCAGGTAATGTTGATCCTGGCCGGTAAAACCGGCGCTCTGCTTCAGCGATTCCAACTCTCGTGGAGTAATGGGAGATCTCGCCACGCTGGACTCCCCGTAGGTGTACCCCGGAATCTTTTCCGCGATCATAGTTTTCATATTCTATTGCAAAGTGTATCCTTCCGCGGGAATAAACGATTCGGCCGTCATGGAAACGTTCTATGCAAAGATGTTGTTAACCTCGACCACATGGATGCAGATATTTCCGCGGTTGCAGCTCTAATTGGCGATCCCACCCGAGCCCATATGCTGTGGGCTTTGATGGGCGGTTTGGCACTTCCCGCAGGCGAGCTGGCGATGCGCGCGAATGTGGCGCCGCAAACGGCTAGCGCGCACTTATCGAAATTGTTAGAAGGCAAGTTGCTCAGTGCCGAGGTGCAAGGGAGGCACCGCTACTACCGTCTGGCCAGTCCCGAAATTGGGGCAGTCCTCGAAGCCCTGGCAACCGTGGCGCCTCGAACGAGAGTGCATGCGCAGCAGGAAACCGGGCAGAGCAATCCGCTCCGTTTTGCCGGCACGCGTTACAACCACTTGGCCGGCTCCCTCGCGGTCCAATTCAACGAATCGTTACAGGAACGCGGTTTTTTAGCGCCGGGACGTGATAAGCAATATCGCGTCACCAACCAGGGGCGGGTTTGGTTTGAGGAGTTGGGAATCGATATAGCGGATATCAAGTCTGGCCGCAGTGCCTTCGCGCGCCAGTGCTTGGATTGGACGGAACGACGGCATCATCTGGCGGGCGCTCTTGGAACGGCTTTACTGCAACGGTTCTTTGAACTGAAGTGGCTCGTACGGATCGACAGAACGCGAGCGGTACGTGTCACGCATAAGGGGCAGGAGCAGCTTGGGAAGCTGCTTGGAATCGACTTCAAGCGGTAGGCCGCCATCTCTCAGCTTTCCGGATACGGACCACGCGCGCCACAACTTTGAGGAGTATGCGCGGCACTGGCCGGAACCGATTCGCCGCTGCGGCGGCGAGCTGATCGGCTACTTTCTGCCGACCAAATCCGCCGGGCCGACCAATGTGGCCTTGGCACTCATTGAGTTCCCCAGTGTGGCAGCCCACGAGGAATACCGCGAAGCACTCATGGCTGACAACGAAGCGCGCGAAAATCTTGCTCGCGCGGATCAGTCCGCCTGCATCATCAGCGAGGAGCGCTCGTTCTTGCAGCGCATCCCAAGCTGAGCAAAGGGCGACTAATCATAGCCATTCTAGGCATTGATATGCCGAAGGTCCTCTCAGCTGATTCGCGAGGTGGTAGCCGGATCGCGGGGGTGCAGGCGAGGAGCCCAAACGGAACCGCGGAGATACGAGCGAACCTGATCGTCGGCTCGGATGGCCGTCACTCCACAACCAGGAATGCAGCGGGGTTGGAGATGATCGAGTTCGGGGTCCCGATTGACGTGCGCTGGTTCCGCATCCGCCGCAATCTGGAGGATCCGGATCAGTTACTGGGCAATGTCAACTACGGCCGGGCGCTCATTCTGATCAACTGGGGCGATTACTTTCAGGCGGGTCTTATCATCCCAAAAGGTTCATTCGAAGAGATGAAGCAGAATGGGCTGTCTGCTTTCCGGAACAGCATCCGGCAGATCGAGCCCTACCTGGGTGATCGCGTGGAGAAGCTACAGGACTGGGACCAGATCAAGCTGTTGACGGTACAGCTCAATCGTCCGCGGCGCTGGTACCGTCCGGGGCTGCTGTGCATCGGCGATGCCGCGCATGCCATGTCGCCGGCGGGAGGCGTGGGGATCAATTTGGCGATTCAGGATGCGGTCGCGACGGCCAATCTGCTGGCCGGTCCGCTTCGAGAGGGGCTCGTTACGGAAGCGTTGCTCGAGCGGGTACAGCGACGCCGCGAGTTTCCCACTCGGGTCACACAACGTCTGCAGGCTAATATTCACAAGCTGTTCACGCGTATCTTTCAGAATACGGAAGCAGTGAAAGCACCCTGGCAATTCAAGGTAATCCTGCCGATACCCGGCGTGCAGCATCTTGTGGCCCGCGGAGTTGGTATGGGTATTCGGCCGGAACATATTGGCAAGCCGCCGCGCCGCTTACAGACCATGGTAGTGTACGCAGGCGTGGCAGTGGCAATTCCGGCCGTGGCATTCCACATCGTCCGGCGTGGGCAGACTCGCGCAACTACGTTCGCATCCGCGAAAAGAAGTACAGCCCGGCCAGCGTAAACACCGTGTCCGGCGACCAGGCCGCCACCGCGGCCGGCAGTAAATTAACATCGCCGACCTGTTCTGAAAGCAGGCTGAGCGCAAAGTACGCGATAGCGATTCCGAAGCTGATGCCAACGCCCGCCATGGCACCGCGATTGCCAGCCAAAAAGGCGAATGGGATCGCGATTAGTGCCATGATCACCGCGAATAGCGGCACCGCGAATTTCTTGTAGAACTGCACCTGCAGCGCGATGGTATCGAACCCGCTTTGCTGCAGCTCCCGGATGTAGTTCGAAAGCTGCTGGAAGTTCATCTGCTTGTCTTGTAGCACTTCCTTGAGGAAGTAATCCGGCGGCTCATCCAACTCCGGGAAGGTGGTGGCTTGTCCAATAAAATTATTGAGCGGCCGCTCTCCCTTGGGCGTGAAATCACGGCTCCAGCCATTTTCGAAGATCCACTGATGCAAGGTGCGCTCCCAGCGGGCTCGCTCCGCGGAGATATGGCGGATCAGGCGGTAATTCGAGGGGTCGAGCTCATACACGTTCACGCCCAGCATCACCTTTTCGGTCGGATCAAAATACCTGTAATAGTAAATGCGCGACGATCCCAGACCGAAGATCCACTTGCGGTCTGGCCGCAGGTAGGTCTGCACCGGACGTCCCTTGATCTCATTGCGAATCGCGTCCTGTTTCCGGTTGGCCTGCGGCACGTAATAGTGATCGAAGGCGAACAGGCTCGCGCTCACGAAAATACTGGCGATCAGAACCGGAACAGACAACCGGTAAAGGCTCACGCCCGTGGCTTTGAAGGCAGTCACCTCGTTGTGCTTGGTCAGCACTCCGAAAGTGATCAGGACCGAGACGAGCACGCTGATGGGTGTTGAGTCGTAGATCAGCTTGGGCGTGAGAAATGCCAGGTAGGTGATCACGCGCGACATCGGAATCCTGTTCTTGACAATGTCGCTCAGCAGCTCGAAAAAGGTGTACACGTGAATCATCAATACAAAGCTGGTAAGCAACAACACGAAATAGAACAGGAAGCTGGTCAGCACGTACCGGTCGATCACTTGCGGGACTAGCGGGAAGGTCCAGCGGCGGCGTGCCGCGCGCGCGCCCAGCCCGGTAGGCCGCCTGCCCAGCATCCGCTGCCACCCGGACACAATGAAATCCCGGGCGATCCCGATCCAATCGTGCCGGGTGGGCCGCTCCATGCGGATCAGCAGCATAATCCCGATCGCGGCGAGCAGCATGTTGGGGATCCACACGGCCGTTCCGACCGGCAGTTTCTCCTGCCGGGCCAGGCCGTTGGCGGCGATTAGTCCTATCCAATAGAGGAAAGCCAGCAGCGCGGTGAGCACGAACGCGGTTGCTTTACCGCCCTTGCGCGAAGAGACGCCCAGCGGTATCCCAATCAACGCGAGCAGAATGCAGGCGGGAGGAAGCGCGAATCGCTGGTGTAACTCAATCCGGGCGGCGATTTTTTTGGCCGGCTCGAGATTCGGGTCCCGGTAGGCCACGCGATAGAGCGGCCACGTGTCCATCTCCGTGTACTCTTTGGCCGGGTGAACCTCATTGGGCTTGGTCGCCTCCAGCAATTGGTCACCCTTCGGAAATGAGGTGGTGAAATAGCGCGTGATGTCTTTGCCAACTTCGTGCGTGCTGCCGTTCAGGAACGAAAGTTGAATGCGGTTGTGCACGATATCGGGGACGGCAATCGCCTGGGACGCCACGGTAACTCGCGGCGCGTCGCCACGCTCTTCGCTGCCGGACTTGCGCTCCGCGGGTGGCCGGATGTCGGCCATAAACACGTTGCGCCAGCGCGTGATTGAGCCGGGAATCACGTCACCCACGTACAAGACTGTATTCGGGAACTGCTCTTCAAACACGCGCGGGCGGACTTCGGCAGTCAATTCCTCGGCGACCAGCTTGTTGAGGATCCGGTAGGTTGTCGAAATGGAATACGGAGTCAGCCAGAGCGAGGACGTGGCTGTGATCAGCATTCCCAGAAACGCCAGCGTGAGCACCGGCGCGACTACTTTGCGGCTGGACACGCCAGCGGCGCGCATGGCCGTGATCTCGCCGTCGCTCGACATCCGGCTCAGCGCTATCAGAATGCCGATCAAGACACCCAGAGGAATCGTGAAACTGAGCGTGAACGGCATGGCAAGCAAGAACAACTCGCCGACAGTCCGCCCGGAAGCGGAGCTACGGACCAGGATTTCAAAAAGCCGGCCCACGCGCTGGAGAAACACGACGAAAGTCCAGAGGACGGTGCCGAGCAGAGCGCTCTGAGCGACTTCACGAAAAACGGCGCGGCTGAGAATCTTCACTACTTGTGCGCGGTCTGTTTTTTATCGGATTTTGCGCTCTCCAGAATCTTCTCCAACTGCGCCTCGGGAATCAGGAGGGACATCGTCATTACATTGCCGTTGGTCTTCAGATCCATCGTATCGACCAGCGATGAGACGTCCGATGCCGCCGGGCTCTTGTCCTTGTTCAATTGAATCATTCCCGCGAGGAATCTGACCACATCCACCAGCGCGCCAGCGTCCTTATCCGATCTCGTCACCGCCTCGGCCGAAAGCCGCACCATGGAACCGAACTTCAGCCCTCCGCTCACCTGTGTGATTGCCTGCAGCAGATTGCCCTGCATGGCCTGGCCCAAGTTAGGGTCTGGCATCGCGCCCGCAAATTCCGAGATCGGCACCATCGAATAGAACCAGAAGTCGTTGCTTCCCATCAGATCCTGAATCTTCGTGTTCGCCTGAATGGCCGCTGATTTTTCACCTTTTTGAAAGCGCAGAACAGCAGCCTTTACAGAGTCCGGATCACCCATCGCCGCGTTCGACTGATCGAGGAAAGCGACCACCGGGTTCTGTCCGGTTTTCGGTGTCACGCTGCCGCCTAGCAGGTTTATGCCGGAAAAGCTCACGATGTTTCCGCCGTTTGTCTGTACGGCGCTCGCGATGCGCGTCGCGTTGAAGAACCCTCTGGCTAGCACCAACCAGCGTGCGTTCGCATCGCCGCTCCAGTTGGAAGCCATTACGATTTCCGTCACATCCCGGCGGGGATCGAAGCCGGTGTCCGCGAGGAGCTTCGTGAAGTTCTTGTCGTCAACCTGCATGTGCGAGAGCACATACTGCCCGAAGAGTGAATTCTTACTGGCGTCCACCTGGACACCCGCCACCACTTTCGCGTCCGGCATCACCATGCTGAGCAGGCCCTGATCGGCGGCGAAAGCGCCTGCCTGAGCCACGATCAATGCTAGAACTGCGTTTCTTAACTTTGTCATGCAAACCTCTATCGCAATTACGAGCCTAACACGCTGGAAGTTCAACCCACAGTCTTATCTCATACAAGATGAGCCTGGATGGGCCGTTCGGCATGCTGGGAGTTGATCGTAAGCTGCAAGCGGCAGAAGCTCCAAGCCTGGAGCAGATCCGGGCGCTTTTAGAGGCGAGCGGCGAAATCGGGTTCAGAGTCCGAAATCGTGAGGAGGTCCGGGCTCAGCCGGGAGCAGATCACGCGTCTGATCGCGATGTATCTGGAAGGTGAGCCGACGCAGCCCAAGATTTCCGGAAGCGATTGAGACAGTGTTTCCACAAGCTTGTGTGCAGCTCTGCGTGGACGGCGGTTCACTTCACGGACACGAGCGGAAATGAGCTGGCAGGCTGGCCGGAGTAGTCGCTTTTTCGGCTCACGTCCTCGGCCAGAATGATGGCTTCGGCTAGGTCGCGCATCGGGCGGCGCAGGCGGCGGCTTTCATTTCGCAATCTCAGGTAGGACTCTTCTTCGGTTAAATTGTGGCGATGCTGCAAGATTCCTTTGGCCCGTTCGAGCAGCTTCCGGATCTCGAGTTGGCGCTTCATTTCGAGCGTCTCTTCGAGCAAGCGCGCGTTTTGCTGCCAGAGTGAAGCCTTGGCGATCGCTCCACCCATCTGTTCACCAACAAAGGTAAGCAGTGATACCTCACCCACGGTATGTTCGTGCGGCTGCCGGTGATGCACGTTGATGACGCCAATCACTTCACCACCGCTCACCAGTGGAACTGACAGGAACGCCTCATAGGTGTCTTCCACCAGGGCCTGAAAGTGTTTAAACCGGCGGTCTGCAAACGCATTCCCGGCGAGTGCAACCACGGACTTGTGCTCGGCCACCCAGCCCGTGACGCCTTCACCCATTTTCATGCGTAGATTGCCGAGGTCCGCGGCATGCGGCACCTGGGAGGCGCGCAGAACGATTTCATCGGTCTCACGCTCGAGCAGGTACACCAGACAGGCGTCGCACTCGGTCACCTGTACCGTCAATCCGACAATCTCGCCAAGCATCTCATCGATCGACAACTCGGAGCTCACAATGCCGCTGATCCGGTGCAGCAGATCGAGTTGAGAAGATGGGGGCTCTGAAACTTGCATCGTGGCCATATATATTCAGCCTAAGCCCGCGAGGAGAGCCGGACCAATCAAAAGTTTTTATCAGGCTTATACTTGGAGGCGGAAGCCTTTTCTTTTCAAATGCAAAGAGCATTATTGGCTTTAGTTCTGTGTAGCGGGATTTTGTTTCGCCGAGGAGAAATGGATCCGCTTCACACAGGCTAAATCGCCTGGCGGTTTCGCCTGTCGGCCCTTTTTCATCGAGGACATCGAGATCGTCTGGCGAGGCGAAGGGGTTTTGCAGGAAGACCGGGGACAGCTAAAGCGCCAGAAGAATAATGCGGATTGACATACGCCTACCGATCCTCATATAACCGACACCCGGCCTGCGTTGCTTGCAACGCCGTTCACCGCAACCACCAGCGGGTATGTCCCTGTCGCAAGCGCTGGAACGGTCAGATTCACCTGGAACACTCCTGCCAATCCTGGACTGAGCCCCATAAACGTAACCATGGCCGGCTTGTCGCCGACCGTCGCCGAAACAGGCAGAGTTACCAGAGCTAACGGATCCAACGGCGCCGCCTCTCCGGTTGCCACCGGCGGATTGACCGCACCCTGGCCCGTAAGATATGCCGAGATTACGTTTCCGGCTGGAACCGGGTGATCCGGACTGTTGATGGTCCCATCCTGATTCCGGACCGCTGCCTGATTATTCGCGAAGGTGAACAGACCGGGCGCAGCCGCCTGCACCGATAAGGTGAATGCCGCTGTCGTTCCATTTACCATCACGGTGGCCGTGCCCGGACTGGTTTCGAACGGCACCTGTGCATTGATCTGCAAGGGGCTGGCATACAGAAGCGGAGCTGGGGCGCCATTGACCGTTAGCGATGTGCCGCCTAAATTGTAAGGGAGCGGAAATCCGGTTGCCGAAGCTGTGGCGACCGATAAGTTTGCCCCAAATATCGAGATCAGCGACCCGGGGGCGACGCTGCCCTGTTGAAAGCTGGCTGCATTCTCAATTGCGCCAATGGCCGGAGTCCCGGCAGATCGCAATCCGAAAACGAGGACTGAGGTTTGAGTTCCCGCGTACACTTTTCCATTTGCGATGGTGGGCGCCGAGAACTTCACTTGTGAGCCGGTACCGCCGCTGAAAAGCTCCTGCGATAGGTCGGATGCATCGTAGGCATGCAGCCGTCCGCCTTCGGTGGGCTCGATAACCCAGACGATACCGTCATTCGATCCGTTAGCGGAAATGCTGGGTACCGAGCCCGGGAACCCGAACTTGGTAGGACTTTGTGATGCTGGCCGCGCGGCGAGTTGCCCGTTCTGTATTGGAAACGCTTTCAGACTATCGCCAACGCCCGAGAAGTACACGACGTTGTCGAAATAAGCAGGAATGCCAAACAGCGCGCCGATTACACCGGGTAGCGACTGCGGGATCTGGGTATCGCCGCTGGACTGGAAATGGCCCAGATTGTCACGATCCACGAGATAAATGCGTCCCTCCTTTCCGGCGCTCACCATCAGGTGCGGGTGAGCAGGCGAGCCTGCGGAATCTGGCAGCAATACAAGTCCGCTCGATCCAATGTCTAGGTCGCGCGAGTTCAGGGAAGCAACGTTGAATGGAACGAACCAGTCTGCCACGCTCAGGCCGCCTACGGTCGACAGTTTGATAAAGCTTTCGCCGAGATCGGGGCCGCCGCGGTCCGCGTCGAAGGTTCCATTTCCGGCCGCCACGTACATGTTTCCGCTGGCATCTACGGCTGGGGCCGCGCCGCTGGCCCAGAACGAGCCTTCATTTCCATTTGGTGTGTTGTTGTAGACGGCCACCTGCTTTAGCGTTTTCGCGTCATAAGCCATTAACCACCCGTGATACTTTCCGATATCGCAATGCGATGACCAGGCTGTGTAAACCAAGCCGTTCAGCAGCACCAGGCCAGGCCGCTGCTTGTAATTCTTCGGCTCGAACGTGAGAGTGGCGCCCCCCTCGCCAGTGCCCGGGACAGATGCGTCAATCACTACCGGGCTGCCCGTCCGTTCGGCCCCGCTCAGGATGTCGAGCGCATGCAAGCGGTGAACGTAACTCGATCCTTCGAGAGTCATTGCCACCAGGTACATGGTTCCGGTGGAGGGATCGATCACGGGCGTGCCCGTAATGCCGATCTCGGGGACGATTTGGCTGCAGCCCACGTTTTGCGCGGGAACCGTGGTGACGCCCGGTCCAAGAAAGCTTACGTGCCAGAGAGCATTCGCATTTGCACCGGAGTTATCATCCGCATCAAATGCATAGACTCCGTCGTGCTCGGTGGCGATGAATACGACGTTGTGCGTTCCTTTGCCCGGAATGCTCAAGCCCGGCATGTAAAGGGGCTGGGCATACACATAGCCGTCCACGGCCTGTGAAAACAGTTGCTGAAATCGGCCGCTCGCGACGGCTGCTTTGGTCAAGAGCGGCTCACTGAGGTTTTGGCCGGTGCGAGCCAGATCGTTATGGTAGGTGAGAACACTGACTTGCGCAAAGAGCAGCCCCGGAAAGAAGCCGAGCAAAGAGCGTAGGTGCGTCACGCTTCCAGGTTATCTGAACAACGGAAGCGGAGCGTCTTACTTCAGCAGGTCTTCGAGGTTCGTGGCATCGAGGAATCGCAGGCTGAGGGCCTCCAACTCGGTCAAACTCCGGCCGGAAAGGCGTTCTTCCGCCCACGCAGGAGGCGGGCCGAATCGTTTCTCGATTATGCCCCGAAGAAGCGTTACGGCTTCACGCTGCGCGGCCCTCTTCGGCCTTGTTCGATACCCCTTTTGAATTCGCGTCCGAGAACTTTGTGTTCCAAAATATCATTGAGAATCGGCACTCTCCTTGCCTCCTGTTCCACAACATCTTCCAGCCCGCGCAGACCGGCCAACGTTAACAACGCGACCAAGTACAACTCTTTCGATTCAATATCCGGGTTGGAAAGCTTTCCAATAATCCTATGAACCGCAGCCTTCCGGTCCTGAAGACGCGCCAGAATCGCTATACACGGCACGTGCGCAAGCGCATTATCCCCGACGTCATCGCTCGAAAGCCGCCGCTCCCCATCCAAATCGCGGAAATCGATCATCTCATATTGGAACAACACGCCTGGGGCTTTCAACTCGGCTGGCATCTGAAGTGGCGCTTCGCCAACGTACATTAGAATCTGCCACGGAAAATGACCAACCAGCCGGTAAATCCCGAGTGCATATTCCGCCACGCTTGCGTGCGTCCCGGATGCGCAGGGCCATCTTTGGCTGATTGCGGCTTTGCAGTTCGATATGGATAAGGGTGCCGTCCGGAGCCTCCCCTAGCAAGTCCACGCGCGGATTCTGAAACTTAGGCAGTTCCACCTTCCGCCACCTTGAGACCGGCACGCCGGCCAGTTCTCGCATGGTCGCCGGGAGGCGATTCACGCAAGAGCAGCTTCAGCGCGACGTATATTCATGCACGGAGATAGCGTCGCGAGTAAAAGCGCTGGTCTGAGGTACTTCTCAGTCCACGCGCAGCCCAAACTCCTGGAGCGGTTGCGTGGAGCCGGTTTCACTGTAGATCCGCACCCAGTATCGGCCGGCGCCCAATTTGCGAGGAACCGCCGCAATGATTCTCCCGTTTTGGGGAATCACCCGGCTCTTCCAAACCTCGCTTCCACTGGAACTAACCAGTTGAAGTTGATAGGCCGGCGAGGTGGCAAGCGTTGACGTGTCAATGTTGAGCAGGACCTTGCCGCTCGCGCTTGTACCTGTGTCCGAACCTCGTAGCGTGCTGAGATAGACTTCCGTTTCGGGCACATTCCTGTGGGTGAATGGAACAATTGTTATGGCCATTGCAGCAGCAAGTCCGGCGGCCCACAGGGGCGCCGGAATGTGCCAGAAACGGCCTGACAACAGTTCCAACAAAGGCGGCTTCCGGGTGGCCTTTTTGTTTTCCAGTTCGGCAGCGGCACCTTTCGCCGCAAGCACGTAGTCATCGATACCTGCCAGGCGAACCTGGCAATCCGAACAGACTAATAGATGCTCTTCTAGAGGCGGAATCTGATCTTCCGCAATCTTGCCCATGGCATACTTCTCTAATACATCCTCGGCAACGTGCCGATCGAATTCAACTTGCATGGTCACCCCCATCAATGGGTAACAGTAACGCAACCTATACCCAAAAAGTTAGTGCGTAGTACCCACAGCAGTTCTCATGAATACTGACAAAAGCGCCCGTTGCTGTAGCTTTTTTCTCCCTAATTCTCCAAAACGCGCCTTGGCTCGCGATTTTAGCAGACGAAACTGGGTATCCGAGAGCTCCATATCCTCGCAAATCTGCTCCTGGGTCTGTTCATGCAGATAGAAGCGGGTCAGGATCTCGCGGTCTTTCTCGGACAGCTCCCGCAAAACGGAACCCATCAGCTCGAGCTTCTGCCGGGACGCCATGGTCTGCTCCGGATTGTTGCGCCTGTCCGGGACTCGCCCACCCAGTTCGACATCCAGCTCTTCCCGGCGGCTATGCACTACTTGGTCGATGTAGGCAGCCACCTGCCGCCGGACAATGGTGCGCACAAAGCCCATCAGCCGCTCCGGTTCTCGAAGGTCCCCGCGCCGGATCGCCTGCACGACAATCAGAAAGGTATCGTGCACTTTGTCATCCAGCTCTTGCGGACCGAGCTGGCGGCATAAAAAGAACCGGATTCCCTTGGCGAAGATCCGGTACAATTCTTCCATCCCGGATTCATCGCCAGTGCGGATCCGGTCCACCAGATCGATCCAGTTGATTTGGGCGGAGGCCGAGGCAGGCGGAACCTCCGGCTCAACCGCTGGCAATGCCGCGGAAATTGCCGACAGGTTCGACGGAACGTCGTCCGCGCCTGTATTGTTTAATCCTTGCTGAGGCTGTTCGGCCATAACCACCATTTGAAAGTCTATTCCTTTCCGAAGACGTAAAAGGCGCTCCAGTATTTCGGATCGGAACGCCAGGTATTGGAATGCAGAATTGAGAGCTGGGCCTGTTGTAGGGATTCCGCGGCGATGCGCTTTCCCGGAGTGCTTGCCTGGTTTCTTTTCCAGTTCGTGTAGAAGGACTGGAAAAGATCGCCAGTGTCGTCCGGAATCGGCCATCGGCTACCTACTACGGACTGCGCTCCGGCCATCAGCCACGCTCGAGTCAGGCCCATGACACCCGCGCCGAATCTCGCGCCGCCATTGGCGGAAGCGCATCCATTCACGACTACCGTCGCCCCGGGCACTTCGAGGTTCGCGATATCGTCATAGGTCAATACTTCCGGTTGTCCCTGAGGAGAGAGTCCGAGGTCGATCAGCGCTTGTTTGGGCTGGCCGGCCGGTGCGATCACATGCGCGGCCATATGAATTACGGCTGGATGTTCTCGCAATCCGGATTCGAGACCAGCGCGCGAAGATGCGCCGCCGGTAAGTAAAACAGGGGGGCGCGAACCCTGCCAGATGCGGGCACACGATTGGATTTCATGCGAGCTTCCAGCGAGGCGCGGCAATTCAAAAGCGGCCCTTGGTCTCCTGCCAGGGAGTGAAATGCCGAGGAAACTGCCGCCCGGAGACTCCGGTCTCCATCGTGGATCGGCGGCGTTATATATGCCATCGCCGATTCCGAGGAATGACCCCTGCGACGGTTGCGCTGAATTGTCCCGAAACAGGAGCGCGCTGGGAATGCGCTCGGTCGCGTGCCGTTGGACCAGGTACACCGGTCTACCGTCTCTTCTTTCTATCACCAGAGCCGCCACAGGTATATCAAACAAATCATCCGCCGCGTCAATCAGCCAAAATTGCCTACGTTCTGCCTCGGGACTTAAATCGTGAAAGAGCTGCTTGTACAGTTCTTCCCCTAGCCGGTCCCTGTCCGGGTAACCGTATCGCACCGCCTGCTCGAACTGTTTCGCGCTGGCGGCAAGAATCTTTCCGGACGGCAGGCGATGGAACTCCACCTTACTATCCGTAACAGCCCAAACCCCGGAGACCGAGTCATCGGAATAGAAGCTGAGCAACGTCTCTTCCGGCCCCAGGGCTTTCTGTATACCTCTGAGTGTCACCGAGGCATCAACTTTCTCAAAAGTTTTATTACGTACAGTACGACTAGGAGGTAGCCCTGCGCCTACTTCAAATTCGGTAAGTTCCAGTTGATAGCGTGCAATCTGCCTGCTAGACTCGCTGGTATCTCTAGATAATTGAGCAGCTTGGACCGCACGCAGTTGCTGCAGTGTCTGCCAGTATTGAGGAGGCAAGCGCTTGCGCCAAGCGGGAGATTCGGTGAGTGTTTGCCGCATGGCGATGGCCCGGTACTCTTCAGCCGCGATCAACGAATCTACGTTTGGGGTCGGCCTCGAAGCTAAATCAGTGTCGATGAGTGAGCTGAATAGAGGATGAACGAAATGAGAAGACGCCAAGCTGGTTCTCATAGCGTCCGATGAAGGCAATTCGCCATGCGAGCTTACCCAAGCCTGGATTGCTTTAGAGAACCAGTTTAGCGCCTCCGTATTCTTGTGCTGGGCCCTTAAAATCTCGCCGCGAAGCAGGTGGACCCGCCATACAGGAAAGCCGACATGGCTGGGTGGAAGTGCCTCAGCCTTTGCCAATAGGCTGGCCGCTGAATCGGCATCGCCTTGGGCGAGTCTGAGCCGGCTCAGTTTCAAATAGGAGATGGGCAGGTCAGGGTCGGCGAGACGCAAGCGAAGGCGGAGTCCATGCTGGAGCGGCCCATCAGCCCCGGATGTATCCCCCGAATCCAGCAGCACTTCGCCTAAAAAATCCCATGCGCTAGCTAGAGCGATGAGGTTTCGAGTACCGGTCGCGTGCTGGATTGCCTCGTGCAGTAATCCGATTGCCTCGCTGGGGCGGCCCTGCTCCCTCCGGATCTTAGCAAGAGTAATTAGGAGCTGAGACCGGAATCCATGTGGATCGGATTTCAACGCGGCACTAAGGCCTTGCTCCGCTATTTGGCTTGCGGCGGCGACGTTGTCCAGTTGCAAGTACACTGTCGCTAAATTGATGGCGATAGTGCTAAGCGAAGCTCTATCCTGCCGTTTTTCAGCTAGCTTTCTACCTTCGAGCAGCACCTTCATTGCACCCTGGTAATCGAATATTGCCAGGTCGGCACCTCCCACGTTGTTAAGGAATTGCATAGCCAAGCCCAGATCGCCCGTAGCAACGGCGAACCGATAACCATGCTCGTAAGTTTGGGCCGCTTTCTGGAATGAGCCTGCATTATACTCATTCAACCCTTGCTTACCCAATTTCACAAGGCAGGCGTGGTTAGCTCGAACTTGTAGATCGATAATACGGGGACGGTGTGAGCCCGTGGACCCCACAGCGGAAGCCAACACTAGCGACACCCCGGAAATCCGGAGCCAGGATCGAGTTGTTTTCACTCTTTAACGATCCCTAGAACTCTCACAAAATTGCAATAAGAGTCCTAGGAATCATACCAGATTTTGCCTAGTCGACAGAGAATCTCTCTATCGGTAGGGTCATATTGCTGCTCAATTCGTTAACCCTGATCGGAATTACAGGAAGGGCACGATGACAATAATCGGATTGCTGCCCATCATGCTAGCTCCTTTCGTTTCGCTTGCGACGTGAGAAGACTCTCATTAACACTGCAATGAACGTCGTAGCATCATACCAGCTTTTGCCTAGCCGACGGAGAATCTCAACGTCAGCGAGGTCTTATTGCTGCTCGATTCGTCCTCTCTGGTTCTAAATTACAGAAGAGAGATGATGATGATAACGATGATGGGGTTGCTTCCTGGCATGATTAGCTCCTTTTTGTTTTCGCTCGATTCGAAAGATCACTCACGACCTCAAGCTACCGGGCGCACCCGCAACTCCACCGCGTTTTTATTCGTAAATCCATGAAAATGCGCTAAATTGAGGTGCAAGATTTTTGTGACTGATAAAATCGCGACCCTGCGTACCACGGTGATTTCGGCTCGAAATCCATCAGGCCGTATACTCAAAAGCGTGGACATCGCCAAACGCTGTATGGTCAAGCCGGGCTCGAAGGTCAAGCTGGCCGACTGGGATCCCGACAATCCCCTTGGAATCGAGCGGGACGACAAAGCGCTAGCCAGGAATCTCGATCGATTGAATGAGTTGCAGCACGTTCTCTATGCCGACCGGCGTCACGCGCTGCTGATCGTACTGCAAGCCCTCGACGCTGGCGGCAAGGACGGAACCATCCGCCACGTCATGTCCGGCGTGAATCCGCAGGGCTGTCAGGTGACTTCCTTCAAGGCTCCATCGAGTGAAGAATTGCAGCACGACTTCTTATGGCGAATACACCGAGCAGTGCCTCCTCTTGGAGATATCGGCATCTTCAACCGCTCGCAATATGAGGACGTGCTGGTGGTACGGGTGCATGATCTCGCGCCTAAAAAAGTGTGGTCCAAGCGCTACCGGCAGATCAATGACTTCGAACGCATCCTAAGCGCCAACCATGTCGCGATCCTGAAGTTTTTCCTGCACATCAGTAAGGAGGAGCAGAAGAAGCGGTTCCAATCGCGGCTGGAGGACCCAACCAAGAATTGGAAGCTTTCGCTGCCGGATTTCGAGGAGCGCCAGCGCTGGGACGACTACGCCAAGGCCTACGAGGTCGCCCTGCGCAAGTGCAGCACGGACTGGGCCCCGTGGTATATCATCCCGTCGAACGATAAGTGGGTGCGGAACTACGCAATATCGGAAATCATTGTCAAAACGCTGGAAGGTATGCGGCTGAAGTACCCCGCCGCTTCGATCGATTTGAGTAAAGTGGAGCTCACCTGAATGGCACCCTGCGTACCGTGTCCCCACTCGTTTTAGCTGCGGCTATAGGTGTCCGCAAGACTGTTTCTTGCCGCGGTCCGGCAGCCGGGCAAAGACTGGATTGAAAACATCAGGGTTTGGGTTTAAGTGCAACACCCGCTTGCGGGCAGGCAGGCAAGAATGCGCTTGCGCACGTGCCGTGCCTGTGCCACTCGGATGACTGGAGTTAAAATGGAACGGTTATGCCGACTGCCCTGATGGATGCTCCGTTACCACCCTTCGCATTGGATCCGCCGCGCAAGCGATGGACTCGCGCGGAGTGCTCCACTTTGGAGGCGTCTGGACTGCTGGATCAGCAGCATCTCGAGTTGGTCGAAGGAGAGCTGATCAGCAAGATGGGAAAGAAACGGGCGCATGTAAACGCGCTGACTTTACTTCTTGCGCGGAGAATACGCTCCAGACCTTCTCCAACCCCCGGCCCGTTCCCGACTGCCGAGGAGATGGTACGCGAAGATCGTGAGAGGTGAGCGTCTACGTTCTCGACGCGAGCGTTGCGGCGAAATGGTTTCTGTCCGCTGAAGACACACTGACGTTAGAAGCTCAGCGGTTATTCGACGGCTATGCGCGAGGGCGGATTCATCTGATCGTGCCGGACCTGTTCTGGCCCGAATTAGGGAACGTTCTCTGCAAAGCCGTGCGGGGCGGCCGAGTGTCGCAGGCCTCCGCGATCCTGGCCATCAAGTCTCTGCGAGACAGCAAGATTCCTACGCATTCCTCCGCGGCCCTATTGGAGGATGCGTTCGAAATTGCGGTGACCTTCCAGAGAAGCATTTACGACTGCATCTACGTTGCGCTTGCGATCAATTCGAATTCACCTTTCGTGACTGCGGACGAGCGGCTCGCTAACGCACTGCCCAATTCGTTCCCGGTTCGCTGGTTAGGGTTGCTTTAGCCGCGGCTTCAGATTTCGTTCGAGGTGCCAGCGCGGCTGGGGTACTATCCACGGATTCGCGCTGTGCCGCTCTGAAGGATGATTGACCTTGGAGCGGCGTCCGTTCTCCACCATGCACCGGCGCACCGTCTCCCAATCGGACGCCGCGTCCGTTTCTTGCGCCCAGTGAGCGACAGATGCTTCGTCGCACCAGTGCGTCAACTTCCCCATTGCTTGGAGGTGGGCTCCCGCCGCTCGATACTCGCGCATGCTGTTCTCGTCATCCCAGACAGTCACCGTCCAGAATTCCCGCGGAGCGGCGATCAATAGTTTTCCACCGCGAAACCCCGGCTCGGTCAACAGTTGCCGCGCGCTCTTTTCGGTGATCCAGAGGAATGGTGGCAGAAACCGCAGGGAGCGAAGGTGTAGGCGCGTGATCGAAACGAACATACCAGCTTCAGACTACCGCGACCCGCTTCCCGGTGGACTGTAGTTTCAGTTATCCTGTCTAAAAGCCCAGAAGGAGGTCACCATGACCGTAAATGTGAATTCGGATCGTTTGAGCGCGGATCAGCGGCGGGAGTTTCTGAAGCGCGGCTTCACGCGCCGTAATTTCGGCCGCCTTGCCACGATGATCACGGCGGGAGCGGCGCTGCCGTTCTACAACGAACCTGCCCTCGCGCAGTTGGCGAAGCTGAAGGGCCATGTTTCATCCGACGCCGTTCTCATCAATGCCAATGAGAACCCCATGGGACCGTGCCCGGAAGCGGCCGACGCTATCTACAACGTGGTGAAAAAAGGCGGCCGCTACATGTGGGAGGAGACCGGCAATCTGCAGCGTCTGCTCGCCGAGCAGGAAAGTCTAAAGCCGGAATATGTGCTGCCGTTCGCGGGTTCGAGCGCTCCGCTGCACTACACCGTGCTGGCCTTCGCTTCGCCACAAAAGAGCTTTGTGGTAGCCGACCCGAGCTATGAAGCGGGCGGCCATGCCGCGGATTTCGTGGGGGCCAAGGTGATCAGGGTCCCGCTTACGAAGGACTACGCACACGATGTCCGGGCCATGGCGAAAGCCGATCCGAATGCGGGCGCGATCTATGTCTGTAATCCGAACAATCCATCGGGCACACTGACCTCGCGAGCCGATATCGACTACCTGGTAGCCAACAAGCCGGCCGGCAGCGTGATCCTGCTCGATGAAGCTTATATTCACTTCTCGGGAGCTCCCCCTGCATCGGACCTGGTTGCGTCGGGCAAGGACATCATTATTCTGAGAACGTTTTCGAAGTTGTATGGCATGGCGGGATTGCGAGCCGGGGCCGCAATGGGCCGTCCCGATCTGCTCGACAAGATCGCGGGCTATGCGGCCGGAGCTCTTCCCGTCACTGGAATGGTGGGCGCTACGGCCAGCCTGAAGTCGGCCAGCCTGGTCCCCGAGCGCCGCAAAATTGTCAAGGACATTCGCGAGGATGTATTCGCCTTCCTGGACAAGAACAAATTCAGGTACGTGCCGTCGGTGAGCAACAAATTCATGCTCGATACTGGCCGGCCGGGCCGCGAGGTGGTTGAAGCGATGGCGGCGCAGAATGTCTACATCGGCCGCGTGTGGCCAGTGTGGCCTACCTACGTCCGCGTGACAGTTGGAACTCGCGAGGACATGGCCAAGTTCAAGATAGCGCTTCTCAAAGTGACGGCGTAGTTTCATCGTGCGAGGGTCAACTACAACGGCAGCGGCATTGCTGCTGTCAGGACTTGTCTGCGCTCAGCCTGTTCGCGCTCAACCTTACGAACCCAAGCTATTCAGCGAAATGCAGTGGCGGTCGATCGGGCCCTTTCGCGGAGGGCGCACTCGAACCGCCGTGGGCGTTCCAGGCCAGCCGAATGTTTTCTACATCGGCGTCTGTAACGGCGGCATCTGGAAGACCAACGATTTCGGTAGAACGTGGGATCCGATTTTTGACCACGAGCCGACCGGGTCCATCGGCGCAATCGCGGTCGCGCCCTCTAACCCAAACATCCTGTACGCCGGCAGCGGCGAAGGTTTGCAGCGCCCGGACTTATCCACTGGCGATGGCATCTACAAGTCGATCGATGCCGGCCAGACCTGGATGCATCTTGGGTTGCGCGATGGCCAGCAGATTCCTCGCATTGTGGTCGATCCGCGCAACCCCGACCGGGTGTTCGTAGCTGTCCTCGGGCATCCCTACGGTCCCAATCCGGAGCGCGGTATCTTTCGCTCGACAGACGGCGGGCAGTCGTTCGAAAAGGTTCTCTTCAAGGATGAAAACACGGGCGGCGCTTACGTGGATATCGATCCAGCCAACCCGCAAATCGTCTACGCGACGATGTGGGAAGCGCGGCAGGGCCCCTGGGAGAACAGCGCGTGGGGCGGTCCAGGCGGCGGCATTTTCAAATCGATGGACGGCGGAACTACCTGGCGCCCACTGACAAAAGGTTTGCCATCCGGCGAAGACGGAGTGGTGCAAGCCAATCTTGCGATAGCGCCGAGCCGGCCCAGCCGTATCTACGCCAGTGTCGCCAGTTCCCGCACGGTTGGACTGTATCGCTCGGACGACGCCGGTGAGACATGGATAAAGACTACGACCGATGCGCGCCCGGCGGGGCGCATCGGAGGTGGAGACCTGCCCGTGCCCGCTGTCGATCCGAAAGATCCGGATACGCTGTACTCGCTGAGCACCGTCACCTGGAAATCGGTGGATGCGGGCAAGACTTGGACCGGCATTCGCGGCGCGCCGGGCGGTGATGATTACCAGGGCATCTGGATCAATCCGAACGATCCTCGCATTATCCTGATCGTGAGCGATCAGGGTGCGATTGTGACCGTGAACGGCGGGCAAACGTGGAGCTCCTGGTACAACCAGCCCACCGCGCAAATGTATCATGCCACCGCGGACAACGCTTATCCGTACAGGCTTTGCAGCGGTCAGCAGGAGAGCGGCTCGGCCTGCGTGGCCAGCCGCGGCAATGACGGCGCGATCACGTTCCGTGAGTGGCACCCCGCGGGAGTGGAGGAGTATGGGTACGCGGCGCCCGATCCACTCGATCCCGACATCGTATACGGCGGCAAAGTGACTCGTTATGACCGTCGAACGGGGCAGGTGGAAAATGTTTCGCCCAAGCCCGTCCGCTCGGCCGATTTCCGAACGCTGCGCACCGCGCCGCTGCTGTTTTCACCAGCCGATCCGCACGCTCTGTTCTTTGGCGCGAATACTTTGTGGAAGACGCGCGACGGGGGACGCTCGTGGCGGCAGATCAGCCCCGACCTGACGCGCCAAACATGGGAAGTGCCGCCCAGCGTAGGGAAGTACCGCGATTCCGCGACGGCACGGCCCAGCCAGCGCGGCGTGATCTATGCGATTGGGGCCTCTCCGCTCGATGTAAGGCGCATCTGGGTGGGAACCGATGATGGCTTAATACAAATGACGGCGGATAGCGGCTTGCATTGGAAAGATGTCACGCCGCCTCAGCTCGTTCCGTTTGCGAAGGTCTCCATTCTCGATGCGGGCCATTTCGACGCGAATACGGCCTACGCGGCCATCAACACTCTGCGCCTGGATGACATGCGGCCTCACATTTTCCGCACGCACGACGGCGGTAAAAGCTGGACCGAAATCGTCAATGGACTTCCCGATGGCGCGCCGGTGGATGTGTTGCGCGAGGATCCCAAGCGCAAGGGCCTGCTTTACGCCGGTACGGAGCGCCAGGTATACGTCAGTTTCGACGACGGCGATCATTGGCAGTCGCTGCGGCTGAATATGCCGGCGTCGTCGATTCGCGATCTGATCGTTAAGGACGACGATCTAGTGGCGGCCACGCACGGCCGTGGATTTTGGATTTTAGACGACGTGACGCCGTTGCGCCAGATGAGCGCGGCGGTGGCGCAGGCAGGAGCATTCCTGTTTCGCCCGGAAACCGCGGTCCGGGTGCGCTGGGACATGAACACGGATACGCCGCTCCCGCCCGATGAGCCGGCTGGGAAGAATCCGCCGGATGGGGCGATCCTCGATTACTACATTGGCGCGGAAGCATCCGGCGCGGTGATGCTGGAAGTGCTCGACAGCGCTGGGAAGCTGGTGCGGCGCTACTCGAGCGACGATCCGGTGGAGCCGCTCGATCCGATGCTCGCGATTCCGGCATACTGGGTGCGGCCTGCGGCGGCTCTGTCGAGCGCCCCGGGAATGCATCGCTGGTTATGGGATCTGCGCTATCCACCAGTGACGCGGGCCCGCACGAACTACCCGATGCAGGCTATTTACCAGGACACGCCTCCGGCGGCCAGCGCCCCCTGGGCGATGCCAGGCAACTATACCGTCAAGCTCACAGTGAACGGGCGCAGTTACACTCAGCCCTTCACGGTGAAGATGGATCCGCGTGTTCGCACATCGATGGCGGGCGTCACGCGGCAGTTCACGCTTTCAAAGCAGGTGTATGACGACACGATCGCGGCGTCCAAGGCGCTCGATCAGATTCGTTCGCTGCGGAAGCAACTGACACAATTGCGGGAACGTGGCGGACAAGGTGGAGTGACCGAGGCGATTACGGCGATGGATCGGAAGGCAGTCGCGATCGAAGGCGCCGGCGGCTTCGGCCGGGGCGGCGGGGGGGGCCGGGGCGCAGCTCCGGGTCCCGATACTCTGACCAGCGTTTCCGGAGCGCTGGCGTTGTTGATGCAGTCGCTCGAAGGAGCGGACGTTGCGCCCAGCACTCAATCGACAGCGGCCGTGGCGGACCGGCACGCGGCGATGGCGAAATTGCTGCAACGCTGGAACGCGCTGAAGACCGCCGATTTGGCCGACTTGAATAGACAGTTGACGCAGGCCAATCTGCCGGCCGTGACGCTGTAGCGGCGTTAAGGAGCGAAGCTGACCCGCAGGCCCGTCGTTAATAGCAGATCGTTGCGCTGGCGCCCCAGTACCGGATTACTCAAGAAACGATCGCTGGCCGTAACTTGCCAGCTCAGCCATTTTCGGAGCGTGGTCGCCGAACCTGCGTCGAAGTTGATCCGGTACTCCCCGGTCCGCGTGACATTGTTGAACATGCGGAAGGACTGCGTGAACGACGTACGCCCGGCGATCTTATAAGCCAGGTCATCACCCCAGTTCACCTCGGCCGAGCTGCGGGTCAGGTGATTGCTGAATTTGTCGCGATCGTAATCGGCGCCCGCCGAGAAATCCAACAACATGTGTTCGGACTTCCGGGCGTGGAACCCGAGCCCGCCGCCCGCGACGAACCGCAGATCCAGACTCTGAAACTGATCATATTCGTAATCGTTCAGGAAATGAACGAAAATGCGGGGTTTCAGGTTGTGATCGTACGCGAGCCCGCCGCGAGCGGCGTCAGCGGTCTTCGCGACGATTCCGTTCAACTTCGCGCTAGAAGAGATGTCGTTGAAGTACAGAGTAGTCTTATCGTTCCTGGTGACGCGTGAGGAATTGAAAGAGGTAGCCAGCGTATTCGTTCGAGCGTTGCCGCGGGTCAGTGAAAGCCCCAGGTCGAAATATCCCGCCCAGAGCTCTCGCCAGCCAGGCTGAAGCAAACGTTCGTGTTTCTTCTCTTCGGCTTCGTTGCGAATGGCGGAAACATCCTTCAGCGGCATTGTTTGCGGGCTGGGCGTGGCTGCGATCCGGATCGCCTCGCCTTCCGTAGTTAGGGCGCCGCTCACCTCGGTTCCGCTGGCTAAAGCCACGAACAGCGGCTTATCCGACTGGATCGCCTTAACGGCGGTCCAGGGCATGGTGACTTCACCCAGGAACTCGCTCTTGATGGTGAGTTTGTCACCGTCTTTTTTGACAATGGCGCCGGTGATGGTGTCGCCGTTGGTCAAGGTGACTTGATCGCCGAACAAGCAGGCCAGAAACAGACTGGTAACGAAAATGATTCGAGTGCCGAGTGTGATATTCAGAGCACGCCTCCAGTAGATCCATCGTAAGGCACGAGGTTGTCGGCTCATCTTGGGTGAGACGAGAATTCTCAGCGGTTTGGCAGACGCCAAGGCAGAACGGAACTGGATTGTACAGGATGGCTTCCCCTAGGCTGTCTGTTCAACCTGGAAAGGGTGGTGCCGAACCGGGCAGTGATCGCGGCCTGTATTTCATGCATACCGCTCCGCACGTGTTGACCCATGGCAAGACACGCTGCATCGGGATCGTTGCCGGTCAGGATTTTGACGAGCTCCCGGTGCCGGCCGCCCTCTATCTTATAACCAGCGGCGACATCGTAAAACCAGTTGAAGATCAACAACTGATTCTTTTCCAGCAGATCGCACAACAGCATACAGCCGCTGCTTTCGGCAATGCGCATATGCAAAACCACATGGGCGGTCTGAACAGAAAATTGAAATTCCGGGTCAGCGGCCTGTTCTGCGGAGACTTCAATCATTTCTTCGAAGCTGTCGGCTTCGGCGCGAAGCTTCTGCCGATCGGCGGAAGTGGCTCTTTCGCAAAATAATCGAGCAGCTTGTGACTCTAAAGCCTCCCGGATGATGTATCGATCACGAAGATCCTGCGTCGTAGGTATTCGCACTCGCGTTCCAACCCGCGGACGGCTCTCAACCAGTCCTTCACTCTCGAGTCGTTGAACAGCTTCAGAGATCGGCAGAAAGCTCATCTGAAATTCCGAAGCCAGCTTGCGTCTGGACAAGGGCGCTCCGAGCGGGAATTCCCCTTTTAGAATCTTGTTTCGGATTAACTCGTAAGCCCTGTCGCTCAGACTGCCGGATGTGAGTGGATCCACGTAGCCTCTCCTTGACACGTTACGACACATGGCAAAACTCCGCAATGAACCGTTTTCGACTCGCCCCGTAGACTTCCAACGGCTATGGATGTAGGTTATCTACAGCCGGTCATGAAGAGAGAACAGTACCAGAATCGAATCGAGCTTGTCCAAGGCACCCTGGACATGTTGATTTTACAAACACTGTGTTGGGGATCGCAGCATGGTTACGGGATTAGCCAGGCGATCCGCTGCGGTTCCGAAGAGATTCTGCAGGTTGAGACTGGGTCGCTCTACCCTGCCTTGCATCGGCTTGAGCGGCAAGGCTGGGTCAAATCCGAGTGGAAGCAATCCGAAAACAAGCAGCGCGCGAAAATACTACAACTTGACGCCATCGGGCCGGAAGCATCTGTCCGCCGAGCAGAACCGCTGGAATCAAGTGAGCGCGGCCATCGCCGGCTTGATGAACGCCCGAACCCGAGCAACCGGAGGCTAATTGCATATGAACCTGTGGCAACGATGGCGGCGGTACCGGCCTGGCGCGCCGGGATCGTATGCGGCAGTTATACGGGGAATGGCTCGATCGTCTGGCCAAGCTCGATTTTAACTCCTGAGCCAGCCGGGCGTATCGATTATCTGCTGTTCCAGAATCGTCTCCAGTATGAACTGCGGCAGGCGGGGCTACTCCCAGGATTTCGTCCTTGGGAGTTTAGAGTGCCCGTCAATAAGTTTAAAAATTTTCCTCGATCTTAAACAATATCTTGAATTCCGCTCCGAACCGGAGTAATCTCGTTTAGTCGTTCAAAACATTCCGATTTACTTACTTCCGTGAGGTGAGGATTATGGATCGGCGTTCAAGAGCCGCGCAGTTGACGTGTGTCTTAGCCATGGGTTTGATCGGGCCAGGGATAGAAGCCCAGCAAAAGCTGGCCCCGCGGCACATGCACGAAAGATGCTACGCCGTTCTCCTCATGATCGGCACAGGCACCATGGCCGATCCGCGGCGCCCCCTCTACGCGCCTCTCACCAGCGTCATCAGTGCGGTGCCGCTGGCGGGCGCGATCCATCCCCCTGCGCGTACCGGCATTCTCGGATATAGCTATCAGATCAGCGACGACGGAAAGTCCGCGCTGGTGGAATTCGTGGCCGCGCAGGGCAGCGCTTTCAAAGATATTCTGGCCGACCGGGCGGTCAAAACCTTCGTAAAGGGAATAGCTAAGCAAGTCGATATTGAAGCCGAGTTCAAGCAACAGAAGAAAGATTTTGATTTCAATCGGTTTGGGGTGCGGCTGCCGTGACGGGCCGAGTGGTGTGGCTGTCCGTGGATGCGAACACGCGCACCACGTTTGTCACCAGCTTCATCGCCAACCAGTATCGCGGCGACCTGCAGCAGATTTTCGGCTATGGGTATCACGGCTTTACTTTTCCGGTACCGCCCAGCTTGAAAGATGGACAGACCCGCTATATTTTTGCCTACTATGCGGGAACTTCCCCTCCTGGTCAACGGGACATACGGGATCTGGCCATGAACTGTCCCGCCGGTTCCACCGGTTACCAGCCGTATTACGCTGACCCCGCTCACTTCTGTCAACACCACGAACTGGAACCAGAACGGAACGGTCAGCACCTCATCGGCGGGATTCACCTCAGCCGGAGCGGGATCGCTGATCTCGAAAGTAGCCGCGCCGCAGAACATTTTCTATCAGGTGAAGATGACGCTGAAGCTCACGGCTTCGGGCGGTTACTATCTGGCATTCTTGCGCGGCTCGCCCGACGCCAAGGCGGACGGAACCCCGACGGGCACTTACTATGCGGTGCAACTGGCCCAGCCGACGTTTTCGGGTGGGGCCTGTACTGGAACGCTACAGTTCTATTCCGTGGATGGTGGCGGAGTTCACTATCCTACCGATAACGTTACCATTCCCTGTCACGATGGCATGACCATCACGGCGGTGATGTTGAATAACCTGATCCTGGTCTATTACGACAATATTTTCGCCATGTCGCCATCCATGAGTAGCCTGCCCTCCGGCGCGCCAGGCGTTGGAGTGGCGGATGCTCCCAGCGGCAATAGCATTTCGCTCGTGGAGTTGGGTCCCATCGACTCGACACCGCCAACGGCGGTCAACGCGCAATCGGTAGCGTTATCGGCCACCCCGAACCAGGTGGATTTCCAGTTCCAGGGCGTGCTGGACGATCCCAACGGAACGGGGCTCTCCTACTATGCGCTATAGCGCGATGGCGTCCAGCTCACGGAATCGAAAACGCTGTCGTTCACGGACGCCACCGTCTCGCCGGGCGCCAGTTACACTTACATGATCGAGGTCGTCGACTATCACTGGAGCGCGGCACTAACGTACCTTACGGTGATCACTCCGCCGGTGGGATCGGTTAGCCCGCGCCAGATCGGAGTACGTCCCACGGGGTCGTATTGGGGCTCAGCCGGGGAGCAGATCGACATGCGCTCGGGCAACCTGAACTTTACCCAGCCGCTGGTGAAGGCGCAAGGGCGGGGTGGGTGGGGCGTGGGCTTCCACCTGAGCTATAACTCGCAGAACTGGATGTCAGACGGCAATATCTGGCAAGAGGGCCGGGATGTGGGCTATGGTTTTGGCTGGCGCTTACAAGCTGGGTCGTTGCGGGCGGTGTATCAGGGCTGGTATTCCATTCATCACTATGTCTTCACCGATTCGACCGGGGCGGAGTACCGGCTGGATCTGAATAGCAACGGAGTGTGGTCGTCCAAAGAAAGTCTGTATGTCTGGTACGACTCCAACACGCAGCGGCTGTATTTCAACGATGGCAGCTTCTGGGTATTCGGGGCGACGGCGGCGGGAACCCAGCAGGACGCGGGCACCAGTTATCGACCCTGATGGAAGATACGAATGGGAATCAGATCGCAATTACCTATCAAGCCGGGGTGGGGGTGGCGTGGAATAACTCCAACGCGCGCATTCAAACCATTCAGGACGTGCGTACCGGGAATTATACCTTCACTTACACGATAGACTGGCTGCTCAGCCGCCTTCAGCTATGCTTTGAGTAGGAGGAAAAACATGTTCTTACGTCTGGCACGAATAACGGGAACACTAGCCGCCATCACGGCGTCGGTGTACAGTCAGGGCTTTCAACGACGGGCGGCTATCACGGGTAGCGGCGGGGATCGGGGAAAGTGCACGATTGAAATCGTAGTGGACGGGGCCGTTGAGGTCGAGGTTCGCGGCGACTTGGGGACGCTGCGCAATCTTGCCGGCCAGCAGCCCCAATGGCGCCGCTTCGAATGTACCGCACCGATGCCGCTGAACCCGGCGGAGTTCCGCTTTTCGGGAGTGGACGGGCGCGGCAAGCAGACTTTGGTCCGCGAGCCTGGTAACGGTGGAGGTGCCGTGGTCCGAATTGAGGATCCGCAAGGAGGCACGGAAGGATACACATTCGATCTCACCTGGCGCGGCGCCGGATATCCGGGTGCTCCGAATGGCGCCCCCGGCAGCTATCGGCCGGACGACAGGCGGGGAGCGGGAGACCGCGGCTTCAACAGAGCTTTTTCGGCGGATCAGGCCGTGCAAGTTTGCCAAGACGCGATCCGGCAGCAGGCCACGCAGCGCTTCCGCAATCAGGACATCGCCTTTCGAAGAACCACGCTCGACGACAACCCAGGCCGCAACGATTGGGTCGTCGGCTCGTTTGCGATTCGCCGCGGACCTAACCGCGAAGAGGAATACCGTTTCTCCTGTTCCGTGAACTTTGACAATGGGCGGGTCCGCTCTGCCCAAATCGAGCCCCTGCAAGGCGACCGATATCAGCCCCCCGTGCCCGGCGGGAACGGTGGAGCGGTGCAGGCATGCCAACGTGCGGTGGAAGACAAAATCCGGAACGAAGGATATGACCGAGTCAGTTTCGGAGCCGTAAGAGCGGACGACCGGCCCGGCCGAAACGACCGCATCACAGGCACAGCCCGCGCCGATGGTCGTAATGGCTCGGACTCGTTCGACTTCGCCTGTCGAGTGGACCTTCAAAGCGGAGCCATACGCTCCGTAGACGCAATCCTGCGTTAAGACCACCTTCTACTCCTCAGAAATTGCGAAGGGGTATTCCAAAGATCTCCAAGAATAGCTATAAAGTACCCAGGACTCTGACGTTTCAAATTGGGACGATTGGGTGTTCTTCCGGCTGCGTTTTGCGTGGGATACTCGGACAGCCGCGAATTTGCGGCTACGACGACAATGAAGGCTTTCATACTTCTTACTTTCTTCAGCGCAACTGTCGTGCGCTCCGCGACGATGTATTCCGTCGTCGATCTGGGCAGCTTCGGGGGCGGCAGTTCGGTCGCCTACCGGATCAACAACGCCGGGGTCGCGGTGGGTTGGTCGGCGACGCCGCTCGCTGACAATCATGCCTTCAGCACCAGCCTCGGTTCCCTGCAGGACCTGAATCAGGCCTCGGCGTCTAATTCATTGGCCTACGATAGCAACGGTTCCGGCCAGATCGCGGGCACTTCTTATGTGGATGGACAAAATCATGGCAGCGTCTGGAGCGGCTCCGGATTCACGGATCTCGGAGCCGGCACTTTCGCCATGTCGATCAACTCGTCTGGTCAAGTTGCCGGGACCAATGGGCACGCCTTCGTCTACGACAATGGAAAGTTTACGGACCTGGGCACAATCTCCGGCGGTAATTGGA
The DNA here is from genome assembly GCA_051000095.1 of Bryobacteraceae bacterium. Lineage (GTDB taxonomy): Bacteria > Acidobacteriota > Terriglobia > Bryobacterales > Bryobacteraceae > JBBSHP01. The sequence continues at coordinate 42,631 of JBPCOQ010000182.1, forward strand.
CAGCAGCTTACGGCATCAACGATGGCGGCATGGTGGCGGGCTATGGGGACATAGGCAACGGCATCTTCCGCGCCTTCACCTGGACGGCTGCGACAGGCCTGAAGACCCTTGGAACGCTGGGCGGCGGCAACAGTTATGCCATGGCGATCAACAATCGAGGTCAGGTGGCGGGCCACTCCACGGTCGCTAGCGGCTACGAACATGCCTTTGTCGATAACAATGGAATTCTGACCGATCTTGGAACGCTGGGCGGCGGCAACAGCTACGCTTATGATATTAACGATGGGGGCGCCGTGGTCGGCTACAGCGGAGCCGACGCCTTTCTGTATCGTGGTGGCAATCTCTCCGACTTAAACTCCCTGATTGGTTCCACCTCTGGCTGGCAGTTACAGCAGGCGTACGGGATCAACAATGCAGGCCAGATCGTGGGCAGCGGCAGGTATCAAGGTCAGAGCCACGCCTTTGTGCTCGACCCCGTTCAGACCCTCAACGCCAATCAGATCAGGGGGTCAAGTACGGCTGTTCCCGAACCGGGCAGCGCGATGCTGTTTGCAGCCGGCCTGGCGCTGCTGGCGATTGCACCTATTCGCCGGGCAATGCGTAATCTTTAAACTGTTCGCGCAACGCAAGCTTGTTGAATTTCCCGACGCTGGTCTTGGGGACCGCTTCGATAAAAACGATATCGTCCGGCAACCACCACTTCGCGACGCGCGTGCTCAAGAACGTCAGAATCTCGTCCTTCGAGATTTCCTCCTTGTGCTGAGGCCATGGCGCGATACAGGCTAGCGGACGCTCTTGCCATTTAGGATGGAATACCGCGATCACGGCCGCCTCCATGACCTTGGGATGCGCCATGATCGCATTTTCCAGATCGACGCTCGAAATCCATTCGCCGCCGCTCTTCACCAGGTCTTTGGTGCGGTCCATGATTTGGATGTAGCCTTCGGCATCGATTGTGGCGACATCGCCGGTGCGAAACCAGCCATTCATGAATGACTCCGAGTTCTGGTGCATCGTGCCTCGCGGATCGTTGTAATAGCCGCTGGTGATCCAGGGCCCGCGCGTTTGCAACTCGCCCATGCTGGCGCCATCCCAGGGAAGTTCGTGGCCACTCTCGTCTACGATGCGAACATCGACGCCGGGAACCGTCAAGCCATGGCGCGCGAGCAGGTCGAACCGTTCAGCTTCAGGAATGCGATCGAGGTGCGACTTCAACGACATCACCGTGGCAATCGGGGTGGTCTCTGTCATCCCCCAGGCCAGCATAAAATGCACGCCATACTTTTTCTCGAATTTCTCGATGAACTGGCGCGGCATGGCTGAACCGGCGCAGACTACCAGGCGCAAGCTCGACAGATCGTGCGGATTCTCCTCGAGGAAGCCGTAGAGGCCCATCCAGATCGTCGGCACGCCCGCCGTGAACGTAACGCGCTCGCTCTGGATAAGACCGGCGATGTCCACCGGCTGCAATTGACGTCCCGTGAATACGATTCGCGAGCCGTTCATAACGGCGGCGAACGGAATGCCCCAACCATTGGCGTGAAACATCGGGACGATCTGCAGGATTGTATCGCGCTCGGAGATTCCGAATGTATCGGTGAGCGAGATGCCAAAGGTGTGGAGCACCAGCGCCCGATGTGTATACAGGACGCCCTTCGGATTGCCGGTGGTCCCGGAAGTGTAACAGGTTGCCGCGGCGGTATTCTCGTCAAGCTCCGGCCAGGCGTATGGCTTGCTCCCCGACTCGGCCAGAAGAGCTTCGTAGTCGTCGGGAACCACGATGATCTGCCTGACGCCTGGAATTTGATCGCGGATAGCATCGAGCAAAGGAACCAGTGACGCCTCCGCGAAGATGACGCGGTCTTCGGCGTGATGAATGATATAGGCGAGCTGATCGGGCGCGAGCCGCAGATTCAAGGTATGCAATACGGCGCCGAAGCAAGGCACCGCGAAATAAAGCTCGAGGTGTTGAGAGCTGTTCCAGCACAGCGTCCCGATGCGCTCGCCCGGCTGAATCCCGAGCCGGACCAGCGCCGCGGCCAGCCGGTGCACTCGATCGTGAAACTCGCGATAGGTGTACCGGTGCATGCCATCCGGCGTCTTGCTGGTAATCTCAGTACGGGTGAAGAGCCTTGCCGATCGCTCCAGTATGTGCGTGAGCGTCAGCGGATAGTCCATCATCAATCCGCGCATCGGCTCCAATTTACCTCACTGCGGAATTACTACAAACTGCCGTATTCCGCCTGGGCTTGCTTCAGTATCGGGATGCCGGGGTCGGCGTCTTTCCAGAGCGTGAGGAAATCCTGGTAGGCAGTCTTTGCCTTGGCCTTGTCTCCGGACAAAGCGAACGCTCTGCCTAGTTGCAAGTGCGCCAGTGCGCCTATCGGATCGCTGACCACGATCCCGCGGTGATCGAGAATTTTCTGGAATTCCATGGCGGCTTCGGCGCCTTGGCGCGCGGCCAGATAAGCTAGGCCACGCACATAGATCGGATAGAGCGACCCGACGAACCCAACCGAGGCGCTGGCCTCGTAGCCCAGCTCATAGGGAGCGGCTGCTTGCAGCAGTTCGATGGCTTTTAAAGGCTCGGTATGGTTCAGCGCAACGAGTGCGCGAAGCGCCGGCAGGTAACTGAACCGGACCATCGTATCCTCCGGGAAGCGCTTTTCCAGATCGTCTGCCAGTGTTTGAGCCTGTGAAGAACCTAGCGAGAGGGCCAGTGCCAAGGCAGCGCCATACTCCGCATCCCGGCTATTGGAAAGATCGAGTGCCGACAGCGCGCTCCGTCGTGCTTCGGGCGCATTCCCGAACAAGATCTCGCGCACGGCCGCTCCGGCTTCGTGTTGAGCCGCCCCTTCCCGGCGGCCCGCCTGCCGAGCCAACTCGACCGCGCGCCGTGACTTCCTCCTTGCCTGTTGCAAGTGCCCGGAATATGCCAACACGAGAGCCTCCTGGTCATAAGTCCAGTCGCGAATCCAATCTTCCGCGCCGGATCTTTCCTGCCCTAGAGCCGTTATCCGTTCCATCTCCGCCTTGTCAGCCTGCAAAAAGGCGATCTGGTAGCGCAGAGCCAAAAACTCGGGGATTTCCAGTTTGCGTTGGGCGGCTCGTTGCAGCGTGATTTGAGCCTCGGCCAGGCGATCCCGGAAAACATAGGTCGCGGCAAGGTTGCCATACGTGAAAGCATGATCCGGATCAAGCTCGAGCGCTCTCTTCCCTTCTTCCGCCGCCTTCTCGAATTTGCCGAGGGCCGTGGAAGTGCTTGACCCCAGGAATCCGTGGGGGCGCATGTCGCGAGGATAAGTTTGCGCCCACAACTCACAGGTCTGGCTCGCTTTTTCCACGTCGCCAATCACCAGTCGATAAAAGGAAAAATCGATAAAGAACTTCTCCTGGTCGCTCGCGCGATCCCGCAACTGCCAGGCTTTGCTGGTGCTCACCACGGACAGAACAGGCGCTCCTATATCGACGTACATGCGCCCCAGCCACGCGTACGCCGTCGCGAATTTGGGGTCGATCTCAGTAGCGCGTTTGAAAAAGGGCAGAGCGGCGGGAGGGCCGTTGGAGGAGAGAACCTTCCAACCGGTGCTGAAGGCTTTCAACGCTTCGAGCGACGGCGTGGTGGCCTCGGCAAGCGGCGTCGAGTGCTTTTCGACCGTGGCGAGCGATTCGCCGGCTCGGGTTCTGAATTTAGTCGCAATCCGGCTCAGGGCATTGAGAACGTCTTCTTTTCTGCCTGCCTGCGCCTGCTGCTCATCGAGCGAGTCTCCGGTGCGGCAGTTCCTGGCGCGCAGCCCCAATACGTACTGGCTTCCGAGGCTTGCAATCGAGCCCTCGAGCACCGCGGCACTTCCGGTTCGCTCGCAGACTTCCCGAGCGAGCTCCGGTGTAAGCCGCGCCTCCGCCGGCTGGCCCATCAGACGCAACGTCTTCTGGATACTCCCCTCGGAGAGAAGGCTGAGGAAGGGCGACTGTTCTAGCTGTATCGCCAAACCCTGGCGCAGCGTGCCGTCAAACACGGGGTCTCCCGTCATGTTCCTGAAATCGGCGAGGACGATCGTGTCCCGGTCCGTGAGTTTCGGTGTGCGGTGAAAATAGAAGTAAGCTGCGGCGAAGGTTGCCATCACCGCCCCAATTGGAGCGATTAGTTTCCAGCGTTTTGGAATGTTCCTGCTGGAATCCGCCTCCAGGCTCAGCCGCTGAAGATCGGCGCGAATTTCCGAAGCGTGCTGGTAGCGCAGCTCACGGTCGTTCTCCAGGCATTTCGATACGATGCGCTCTACCCCCGGCGGCACCCCGCTCAGGCGCATCCCGGGTGAAGGAGGCGTGCCGGTCGCCATCTCGTAGAGCACCAGCCCGAAGGAGAATAGGTCGGCGCGCGCGTCCGAAGGCATTCCGCGCGCCTGCTCCGGCGCCATATACAGGGCCGTCCCCAGCGCTGTGCCGGGGTTTGTGAGCGGCTCGTCAGCGCCGTCCTGAGGGCCGAATTGAGCCAAGCCGAAGTCGAGGATCTTGGCGTGGTCTCGCGGGGTGATAAAAATGTTCGCGGGCTTGATGTCGCGGTGGACGATCCCGGCGTTGTGGGCGGCATCCAGCGCGTCCGCAATCTCGATTCCGAGCGGCAGCAGCGGATCCAACGCCAGGGGGCGACCGCCAATGCGCTGCTTGAGCGTGGCGCCCTCCAGATACTCCATGACGAAAAAGGAACTGCCGTCCTGCTCGCCGATATCATAAATCGTGCAGACGTTCGGGTGATTCAAGGCGGAAGCGGCTCGGGCCTCGCGCCGGAAACGATTCAAGGCCCCCGGGTCGCGACCGAATTCGTCCGACAAAAACTTGAGCGCGACAGAGCGCTGGAGCCGGGTGTCTTCGGCCTTGTAGACCACGCCCATCCCGCCGACGCCCAGCTTCTCGACGATGCGGTAATGGGAGATGGTTTTGCCGGTGAGGGAATCGGCGGTATTGAGAGCGATTGCCCGCGCGGTCACTTCTATCGCAGGGCTCTCCAGGAAACTTCCTACCTCCCGTTCTAACGTCAGCAGAGAGCGGACTTGGCATTCCAGCAGCTCGTCGCCCGCGCACGCCTGCCGTAGAAACGCGTCGCGCTCCTCGGGCACGCGTTCCAGCAGCGACTGCAGCAGGTTATCGAGCTGTTTCCATCGTTCCGAATCCATCGTCTGTCCCGCCGCCCAGTTCGCGGTACAGCCAAACTTTGGCGGTGCTCCATTCGCGCCTCACGGTGGCGGGCGATACTTTGAGCACTTCGGCCGTCTCTCCGACGCTGAGTCCGCCAAAGAAGCGCATTTCCACGACCTGCACTTTGCGTGGATCGAGCCGCGCCAGCGCGTTCATTGCGTCATCGAGCGCGACCAGATCCCCGCTTGGGTCCGCGGCCCGGTCGCCGCCCACCAGAGCCGCCTGCTCCAATGAAAGATGCCGGGCGCCGCCCCCGCGTTTCACGTTACGGCGCCGTGCATGGTCCACCAGAATGCGCCTCATCAACTGCGCCGAAACCGCGAAGAAATGGGCGCGATCCTGCCACTGCATGCGCTTATAATTCACCAGGCGCAGGTAGGCTTCATTGACCAGCGCGCTCGTTTGGAGGCTGTGGCCTGGACGCTCGCGCTTCATGTGGCGGTGAGCCAGGCGGCGGAGCTCGTCGTAAACGATAGGCATCAGCTCTTCGAGCGCGCTCTGGTCTCCTTCGCTCCAGGCGCGGAGCAGCTCACTTATGTCGTCCACAGCCGCCTCACCAGGTTGTTGACTCTCTGCATCGCCTATTCGCTGAATTATACCGGCGTTATGGGACACGCCGGTCCCCTCAAATTATAGTCTTTGCGTGAGCGTTTCGTTTCGCATTCTACGCCTCTTGGAGTGTAGGGACAACCTGTTTTAACCTGTGAGGATTTTGTCAAATGCTGTCGCAACGCAAGATGATCGTTTGGCTCGCGCTGGTTCTGTTCACCGCTTCCGCAAGCGCCAGTCCTTTGGTATATGTAGTCACCGGTTCTCAACAATTTGGCACGCTGGATCTGGCCACCGGGGCTTTTCATCCAATCGGTCCCGATACGCCGGAGGGAGACGGGGGCCTGGTTGCAGGGCCAAACGGATCTCTGCTTGCTGTAACCTTCTCTGGCACGCTCGACTCGATTATCCCTGCCACTGCCGTCACCTCGGTCGTTGGTGTAACAGGGTTTGCGGATTGTACGTCGCCAACCTCTCCCTGCGGGCCAACCTCTTTCGGCGCTCTCGGGAAACTCGGAGGAACTATTTATGGGACAGACTTCGGCGGAAATCTTTATACCGTCAACGCGGCCACCGGCGCCACGACGCTGATTGGGCATACCGGTATTCCGGCTGTTCCTGCTATCCCTTCTACTACCAACCCGGATGGTTCTCTAAATGTTTTTACTGAGAGTCTATTCGGCGCTGGGGGCAAGCTGTACGCAACTTTCGATGCTGACACGCTTGACCCCGTATCCTTCGCGGCAACGCCGGTCATTCCTGCCCGCCTGTACCAGATCAATCCCTCGACAGGACTTGCGACGGTCCTCGCGCCTACCACCCTGGGCCTTAGCGCCGTGGTAGAGGTGAATGGCACAATTTACGCCTTCAATGTGGCGACGAGTCAGGTGGTCACTCTCAACCTGGCGAACGGTAATACCAGCTTCGTGAGCAACCTTGACCCATCTGCCGGTTCGATCGGCGGAGCGGTCTCAATTCCAGCCGCGGTTCCTGAGCCGGCCTCGATGGCACTGGCGGGGATCGGAATAGCTGCGATTGCCATTTGTAGGCGGCGAAGACGCCACTCGACTTGCTCGCTCTTGGCCCCGCGCTGGACGCTACAATTATCCAGGCATTCGGGATCAACACTCGCGGCGAGATCGTGGGAAATTACGTGAATGCCGACAAGTCGGACCACGGTTGACGGGTGACCCTAACCCACGGCAGCGATTTTACGCTCGTCACTGTCTGCGTGGGATTGGGTTCCTTACCTCCCGCGATTTTCTACTGCTGCGCAGTTTTGGTGATCATCGCTTCTTCCGCAATCGGTTGTAGTTTAAGGCGATGGCAACTCTTCCAGGTCTCAACTACCGTTTTTGGGATCAAGTGAACTTTCGGCTGCCTGCCGATACCGTGAAAGGATCGACCACGCTCGAGTTGAGCGCAGGCGGGGTTGCGGGCGCGCCGGTGAACGTCATGGTGCGATAAAACCCTTTCGCTGCCAAGGCAGCGAGGATCTACACAGTCGCACATAATAGGGAGTGAATGCGCCGGGACGAAGCCATTGCCGAAATCACGCGCCGTCTTGTAAATTATTTCCAGCCGGAACGGATCTACTTGTTCGGCTCCATCGCCCGCGGCGACGATGGACCCGACAGCGATCTGGACTTTTGCGTAGTGTTGCCGGACGATGCGCCGGAAAGTCTTTACCGGCCGGGCGTGCATCGGGCGCTTTGGGGGGTCGGCACGGCCGCGGACGTGATTCGCTGGCCGGCCAGCGACTTCGATGCGCGCGCCGCGCATGTGGCAGCATCGCTGCCAGCCACGATCCTGCGCGAGGGGACGCTGCTTTATGACGCCAGAAGAGTTGCGGCATGACGAAGCCACACGCTGGCTGGCACAAGCAACAAAGGATTTGCGTGCCGGTCGTGTGCTGGTGGCAGTCGAGCCTTCGCGGTCTGTCTTCCACAGCCAGCAGGCCGCCGAGAAGGCCGCCAAAGCCTTCCTCGCCATTCACAACATGCCATTCCGCGGCACGCATGACATGAAAGAACTGGGACAACAGTGCGCCGCACTGAATCCCGCGCTGGCTCCGTTGCTCGCGGAAACCGCCGTTCTGACAGATTACGCAGTCACCTTCCGCTACCCTGACGCACCTCGCGAACCTGACGGGAAAGAGGCGGCGGACGCCATCCAGATCGCACAACGGCTCTTCGATGAGGTGAGTGCCTTCCTGAAACGAAGGCAAAGCAGATAGCCCTCAAGCATTTTCCAATCGAAGAATGATCCTGAAATCCCGATTCCAATCGAAGGATGATCTTGAACGGGGCTCGGTCGGTCTCTGGCCGTCCTTTCTGCTTCTCTTTAGGGGCTTCAAAATTGCTTTTCCTCCTTGCGCCGCTCCCCGGTTTCTCTCCGGTTTTTCGGAGTCTGCCCAAACACTCGGGGCTGTGGGAATGTGGAAATCTCGTGCGCTTTTGCGAGATTTCCAAGGGCGGGGGGAAGGTTGGAAAACATGCTTTCTGGTTTTCCAGGCTTTCCACCGCCCGGCATTTCCATAGACCGGTTTTCGCATCAGCTTTACCGCGGTGGAACCGGCGACTCGATCTTGCAGCGACACAACAATTCCGCTTTGGCGGCCATCATCTTTCGAGCGCATTGTGTGTCGCTCATCTGCAGCGCCGTCCTGTCCAACTGCGCAAAGCTCATGCTTGGCTTTAAGTACTGCTCTGCCTCCGGCGCTGACTTCAGCTTCTCGTACGGCGTCGCATAATCTTCGCGCTTGTATTGCCGTCGCCGCTTGCCTCGTGAGTCCAGACTCACCGTCGCAAATCCGCACGGACGATGGAAGTTCAAGTAAGGGTTGAACTGCGCCGTGTAGAACTTCTGCACTGCCTCGGCGTGCTCGGCGGGAATGCGCTTGCGCACGTGCCGTGTGTCCATAGCCTAGATGCTTGCGAATTATCGCTCCGTTCTTGCCCTCTACCAATGCGTTGTCCTGAGTGCGATTGGCGCGGCTTCGAGTAAACTCGATGAGCAAACCTTTGAGCAGTTTTCCCACATCGTGATTCACGAATCCCGAGCCGTTGTCGGAGTGAAAACCCAGTATTCGAAAGGGAAATTGGTGCAACATCGCCTCCAATACCGGGAGCATATATTGCTCGTTTATTCTGCTCACGCAGCCCACCACCTGCCACTGCGTTACCGAATCCACGGCATTCACGTGATACACCCCTTTGACTCCGTTCCAGTCCCCCTGATGCACCGTATCGATGCGCAGAAAACCTGGTCTCCCTTGCGGATCCGGCTTGCGTCGCTCGCCTATCGTGATCGCACCGGAGCGCGTCGGCTCCCAGTTGGCCCCCAGTTTTCGATAGCGCGTGCTGTGCCGCAGATTGTACACATGCGCAACAGACATTTCCGCTAAACGCGCATACTCGTTGTTGCCGAACTCCTCGATCTCCCTTTTCATAATTCGCAGCGTGGCCGGTCCACTGAGCCAGCCGTGCGCGCAATCGGTCTCCGCCAGCAGCGCAATATCCGAGCTGCCGTATTTGACCGGAAATTGCCGACGCCGATACACAGCCGCTTGCACCATGCCTTCCTGGCGGTATTTGCGAATCAGCCGCGTGATCTGCGGCAAGCTCCGGCCAGTCATTTTGCTCAGATAAGCTCGAATCGCTCCACGCTGCTTCTTGTCTTGCCCAGCGTACTCCTGCCCTACCAAAACCTGCTGTACCCAGCCGTACAACTCGGCCCGGCTTTGGCCGCTGAACTCGATTCCCTCGCTGCCCCTGAGAAACTCCTGGATCTGTTCCCATGTCAGCACTCCTGCGTTCTGCATGCGTATTTGCATTCGGCCGCAGATCGCCTAGCCTCCTTTCATTTTCAGGATCACCTTGTATTGGAATCAAGTCCTGTTTCAGGATCATCTTGTATTGGACAACTCTCTCACAGCATTTTCTCATCGAAGAATGAGCCTGGATAAGAGGCGGAGCGGTCCGGCGCTGGGACTCCTTTCTGATTTGGTGTTAGCGGGTAGAAACTGCTTCGTTTTTGCATCCTTGCGCGTCTCTTCGG
>JBPCOQ010000183.1:0-9306 GCA_051000095.1 Bryobacteraceae bacterium
CCGAAGAGACGCGCAAGGATGCAAAAACGAAGCAGTTTCTACCCGCTAACACCAAATCAGAAAGGAGTCCCAGCGCCGGACCGCTCCGCCTCTTATCCAGGCTCATTCTTCGATGAGAAAATGCTGTCCCTGGGCGCAACAACCCGGAGCGTGGTGAAGATCATTTCTTTGGAAGCCGGGACAATGGTCGCCGCCGGCCTGGCCCTGGGTATGATCACCTCCCTGGCCGCAGCACCGTGGATTCGAAACCTGCTTTATGGCGTCAAGCCAACGGACGCTGGCACTCTTGCGGCGGTTGTTTTCGCGGTGGTTCTCGTGGCCACGGCGGCTACGGTGGTCCCAAGCTTCCGAGCTGCGCGCGTCGAGCCTGCCAGGGCGCTGCGCCAGGAGGCGTAATTACCGTAGCAAGTCTTCCAACTGGATCTTCGTATCCGTTTTCGAATCGCGGTACTTCACAATCACGGGCGTATAGAGCGAGATGCCCCACTGCTTGCCTAAGCCTTTCGAGATTGGACGTGACCCGGCGACGACTACAGCTTCTTCGGGAATGATAAGCGGCTCATCATCGGTGGCGCCGTAAATCTCGCCGCGAACGATGTCGTAGACCGGCGTCGAACGGTTCAGGATCGTGCCGGTTCCGAGAACAGCCTTGCGCTTGACCACTGTCCCTTCGTACACGCCGCAGTTGCCGCCCACCAGCACCTCGTCTTCAATGATCACCGGTAGCGCGCCCACTGGCTCCAGAACACCGCCGATCTGCGAGGCCGCTGAGATGTGGCAGTTCACACCGATCTGCGCGCAGCTCCCTACCAGCGCGTGCGAGTCGATCATTGTGCCGTCGCCGACGTACGTGCCCGCGTTGATGTACATCGGGGGCATGCATGTCACGCCTTTGCCGATGTAGCAGCCATCGCGAATTGCCGACCCTCCGGGAACGATACGGATGCCGCTATCGGTCCCGAACTGTTTCACCGGATAAGTGGATTTATCGAGCCAAGGCTGCCGCTCGGAATCGATGGACATATCGACGACGACGCCCATGCGGAAGCCGAGCAGGATTCCTTTCTTTACCCAGGCGTTGACGCGCCACCCGGTCCTAGCTGAGGAATCCGGCTCGGCCGCGCGAATGCGTCCTTCGTTCAGAGCCTGCTTGAAATTCCCGAATAAGCGGAAATGTTCGTCGGTGTAGACCGGGGGCTTGTCGTCGAACAGCCTCTCGATGCTCATTTGCATTTGTCACCGGCTTCCTTGTCTCGGTCAAAGTGCAACACAGACAAGAATGTCCGTGCCACCTAGCCTGCATGAACGGTCTGGCCGGCCAACAGACCGAGGCCTTCGAGAACCTTTTCAATCTTCGCCAGATTGGCCGCGCTCGGGGGCACCATCGGCAGGCGATATGCCGGTTCAAGCAATCCCATCAGTCCCATCGCCGCTTTCACGGGAATCGGATTCGATTCGATGAAGTTGATTTCCATCAGCGGAAAATACTCGCGCTGGAGCGCCCGTGCGCCCTCAAAATCGTTTGCCAGAGCGAGCTGCGATAATTGCGTCATTTCTTTCGGAATTTGATTCGAGACCACGGAGACGATGCCCTTTCCTCCCAGCGCGATCAGCGGGATTGTGATGGCATCATCGCCGGATAATACTGTGAACTCCTGGGGCACCTGGTGCAGCACCGCCGCCATTTGGCCGATGTTGCCCGAAGCCTCTTTCACGCCCACGATGTACTCGATCCCGGCGAGCCGCTTCAGTGTAGCCGGCTCCACGTTCACTCCCGTGCGGCCTTGCACGCTGTAGACGATAATCGGCAGCGACACTGCGGCCGCGATCGCTTTGTAATGCTGATACAGTCCCTCTTGCGTGGCCTTGTTGTAGTAAGGGGTCACCGACAGAATACCGTCCACGCCGATGGTCTTGAGTTCTTTCGCAAGCGAGATCACTTCGGCAGTGTTGTAGCCGCCGGCGCCGCCGAGCACCGGCACTTTGCCGTGGGCTTCTTCAAGCGTAATCTCGACCACGCGCAGATGTTCGCGATGCGAGAGCGTGGGGCTTTCGCCGGTGGTTCCACAAGGTACCAGAAAGTTGATTCCAGCGCCGATCTGCCGCCGTATCAGCGCGCGCAGCGTCGATTCGTCAAGCGAAAGATCGCTCTTGAACGGAGTAACCAGGGCAGTGCCGCAACCTGTGAACATATCAGCCTCCAAACAGGACGTCGTTTAAGACGTCGCTAAATTCGTAGAAGCCCTTCCGGCCTACCATCCATTGTGCCGCCTTCAACGCTCCGCGCGCGAAGCCTTCGCGATTGCGCGCCGTATGGCGCAGAGTAATGGTGTCGGCGGCCGAGTCAAAGCCGATCTCGTGTGTGCCGGGGTGCGCTCCCGCGCGGCTTGATGACGAGTGGATCGGGCGATCGTAGCCCGCGTTCTTCATCGCTTCCACGAGCTTCAGCAGCGTTCCGGATGGCGCGTCTTGCTTAGTGATATGGTGGATTTCCCAGGCCCACGCGCCGTAGGTTGGGTCGTCTTTCAGGAGTCTCGCTGCTTCGGATACGACACGAGTAAAAACGTTGATACCGATTGAGAAGTTGGGGCTCCAGACCAGAGCGGAGTTGTTTTTTGCGATTAGGGATTTTACTTCTTCGAGGTGATCCCGCCAGCCCGTAGTGCCGACTACGATCGGGATGCGCAGGCCAGAGGCCCGCGCCACGTTGGCTCGAACGGCGGACGGCACGGAAAAATCCACCGCGACGTCGGCTGCTTCCAGAGCGCTGACTTCAAAATCGAATTCGGGCGCGAGTTGCTCGATCAAGTGGCCCATTTTTCCGTGGCCGATAATGGCGAGCTTAGGCATCGAATACCGCCGGGTCCAAGTCGCTGAAAAATTCGTCGTGCAGGGATTGGACGGCCCGGGTGAGATCCCTCGACTCGATGATGAAGCCGAAGTTCATCGAAGAGGCCCCTTGCGAAACCATGCGAACATTGATTGGCCCGAGCGCTTTGAAAACTCTGGCCCCGATTCCGGCCGTCACTGGGATCTTCTCCCCCACCAGGCAGATTATAGACTGATTGTTGTCGGCTGAGACTTCCGAAAATTCGCTTAGCTCTTTCAGAATGCCCGGGAGTTTCGCGGTTTCGTCCAGGGTCAGCGACACGCTCACCTCCGAGGTCGCGACCATGTCCACGGAAGTTTCGTAGCGATCAAAGATTTCGAAGATACGCCTCAGGAAACCGTGCACCAGGAACATGCGCGTGGAGCGAATGTTCAGCACCGTTACCTTCTGCTTGCAAGCGATCGATTTCACGACGTTCTTTCCGGCGGTTGAAGCGGCGGTGATACGAGTGCCCTCCACGTGGGGGCGGCGGGAGTTCAGGATCAGTACCGGGATGTTCTTCTCGACTGCGGGCAGAACGGTCGCTGGGTGAAGCACCTTGGCTCCGAAGTACGCCAGCTCCGCGGCTTCCGCAAACGAGATGGCGCGCACGCGATGACTGCCGGCGCAGACTGCCGGGTCGCAGGTTAGCATGCCGTCCACATCCGTCCAGATCTGGATTTCTTCGGCATCGATTCCGGCCGCCACAATCGATGCGGTGAAGTCCGAGCCGCCACGGCCGAGCGTCGTCGTGACACCGTCTTCCGTTGCAGCGATAAAGCCGCCCATCACTACCACATGGTCTTGGGCGAGCGGCGGGACGGTTCGCGCGAGCTTCTGGTACGTCGCTGCATAGAGCGGATTGGCTTGTGCGTGGCGCCCGTCCGTGACGATCACCTGGCGCGAGTCCACGTGAATGGCGTTCAGGCCATGACGCTGGAAATGATTGGTGACGATCAGGCTCGACAGGCGCTCGCCGAAGCTCGAGATCGCATCGATGGAACGCGGGCTTAGCTCTCCCAAAATGGACAGCCCTTTCGTGAGTTCCGCGAGCTCCTGGAAGTGCTGCTCCACCGTGCGCTCCATCCCGGATTCGCGGAGATGGAAATCGCGCAGATCGTACAGCTCGGATAGGGCTCGTTCGCGGTGGCCTGAGGTGGCTTGCTGCGCGATCTCGAGGAGCTTGTTGGTGGTCTTGCCCATCGCGGATACGACGACTACTGGTCCGCGGTCGAGATGGTCTTTCACGATGGCGGTGACTCGCTCGATTGCTGCGGCGGACTCGACGGAAGTGCCGCCGAACTTCATTACGATCACCGTTGAACTACCACACAGCCAGGAATGCCTGTGCTACAGGAATACATCAACTCCGCATTTAACACAGCGGCTCCCGCCGCGCCCCGAATGGTATTGTGACCGAGCGCTATGAACTTGTAGTCAAGTACCGGGCAGGGCCGCAGACGGCCCACGTATACAGCCATTCCATTGTCGCGCTCCACATCCCGCCGCGGCTGAGGCCGGTCTTTCTCTTCCATGTACTGGATCGGCAACGGTGGCGCGCTCGGCAGCATGCGTTCCTGAGGCAGGCTCCGGAAGCCGCTCCACGCGTCGATCAACTCCCGCTCCGAAACCTTGCGCTCCAGTTCAACGGAAATCGCTACCAAATGCCCGTCCACCACCGGTACACGATTGCAGTGCGCGCTCACCTTGGCTGCCAGCGGCCGGATTTTGTCTCCACCGTAATCGCCCAGGATTTTCTGCGTCTCTTCCTGCATCTTTTCCTCTTCACCGCCGATGAACGGAATCACATTCCCGTTGATATCGACCGATGCCACGCCCGGATAACCCGCGCCTGAGATCGCCTGCATCGTAGTCGCAACCACGCGCGTGATCCCGAACTGCTTCAGCGGCGCCAGCGCCATGGCGAGCACGACGGTGGAACAGTTCGGATTCGTCACGATCCGTCCCTTCCAACCGCGTGTGCGCTGCTGAAACGGAATAATCCGCAAATGTTCCGAGTTCACTTCCGGTATCAGCAGCGGCACGTCCGGCTCCATCCGGTGATTGCGCGAGTTCGAAACGATGACACGGCCGGAGTGAGCGAATGCCCGCTCGATTTCGGTTGCAACCGAAGCATCCATCGACGAGAACATCAGGCCCGGCGCGTGGTCCGGCTTGCATTCCTGCACTTCGATTCCGGCAACGCTGGTTGGCATGGTTCCGTTCAGACGCCAGACTGTGGCTTCCCTGTAAGGCTTGCCGGCCGAGCGGTCGCTTGCGCCCAGCCATGTAATTTCAAACCATGGATGGCCTTGCAGGAATTTGATGAATTGCTGGCCCACCATTCCGGTGGCGCCCAGGATGCCAACTTCAATCTTCGGTTGCATGGCTTATTGGAGGCTTCTCACCATCCTCTTGTAGATGTGTACTGCTTCGGTCAACTGCTGTTTCGAGATGTGCTCTTCCGATGTGTGGGCCACCTGGATGGATCCCGGCCCTAACAGATACGGCACGCCCCAGTTCTTTCCGAACGCTGGAATATCGGTCGTAAATGAAACCACCGTGGTTTCAAATCCCGGCAGAGAGCCCAGCCGCACCGCCGGCACGGTAAGCACTTCCTCCAGTTCCGCGTTTCCGGCGATAGCCTTTCTGAGCGCTTCGCGAGTGGACTTGCCGTCATCCACCAGCCGGAAAAAAACTTCGGCCTGCGCGTGATCCGGAATTACGTTCGGAGCGCGGCCACCGTGAATCGTGCCGATATTGACAGTGCTGCGCCCAAGCAGGTCATCCACCGGTAGCTCAAGCTGTCGAATTGCCGCCAGCGCGTCGAGAAGTTTCTCAATGGCCGATTCCCCCAACTCCGGATACGCCGAGTGAGCCATCCTGCCCGTCGCAATCACATTGCACCGCAACGCGCCTTTCGATCCGAGGGCCAGCTTGTTGTCCGTGGGCTCGCCATTGATGATCACCTTGGATCCGCGATTCACTTCGGACGCGGCAAAAGCTCCGGCACTGTTGCGCTCTTCGCCCACCAGCAGCAGCAAGCCGATGTTACGGGTGCCTTCATCCAGTAACTCGCGAATCGCGAAGATCATGGACGCGATGATGCCCTTGGTATCGCACGCGCCGCGGCCCCAGATGTTTATTGCGTCTTCGCGTGAAGGAAAGAAGGGCGGGACTGTGTCGATGTGCGTGGAGAACATGATCCTTGGCTCGCCCCAATGCGCGAACACGTTGAACCGGCTTTGCGCCACTGGCATGGTCTCGACCTTGCCGCCATGCTCAGCGGCCATGTTGCGCAGGTAGTCCAAAAGATACTCGCCAACGGCAAGCTCATTCTCCGTGATGGATTCAATGTCGACCAGCGCGCGCGTTAGCTCGAACAGATTCATAAGGGTTCAGGGACGGACCGGGCGTTTTTGCGGAAAGTTCAATTGTTGAAACTAGTCCGTCCGTTATGAGCTTACAACGGCGGTATTCGGGTCGGCGAGGTGGATCCCCGGCGTCGGCTGTCATGCTGGCATGATCCCGATTCTTTGCACACGTATCTATATTGTTGACACACCCTCTGAAATGCTGTCACGATGTGCATACATCGTTGAAACAGGAGCTTACAAATGAAGGGCGTGGTCAAGAAATGGGGCAATAGCGCGGCAGTCCGGTTTCCGGCTGCGGTGCTGGAGGCGATGCGCCTGGAACTCGATGACGAAGTGCATGTGCGCGAGGAAGGCGGCCGCATCGTGATCCGAGCCTGTCCGGGAGAAGACCTACCGGCTCGACGACCTTTTGAAAGGCATCACCGCGAAAAACCGGCATGACGCGGTCGATTTCGGGCCGGCACGGGGTAAAGAGGTCTGGTGATGGCGCGGGGCTATGTGGCGGAGGCTGGGGATATCGTCTGGCTCAACTTTACGCCCCAGGCGGGGCGGGAGCAGGCCGGACACCGGCCGGCGCTAGTGCTGAGCCCCGCCGCGTATAAGCCTGGATTGGCGGGTCCGGAATGCCGAGCGTAGAGGAAAGGCGGCCGTATCCGAGCTGGCGGATGTGCGCGCAAAAATCAGGGCTCTGATCGGAACCTGAAATCACAGTCAACTCCTTGCCGAGGCGGCGAAAAACGTGCGGTTCGTGTGCGCTTTCACCTTCAGAAATCTGCTTCCACGATGGCAATGGGCTGTCCCTGGAGCGCCCAACCGTAACACAGCCATTCTTGGCTGTGTGGCACTTTGTTGACGTGGGCTGAAGAGCCACACAGGCCCGAAAGCCTGTGCCACTCTATTGTTTGAAGTTCGTCTTTAAATAATTGACGATGGCGTCGTGGTCTTCGGGCTTGATCTGCGCGCCCCAGCCGGTCATTTTGCCTACTTCCTTGTCCCATTGGGCCGAGTTCAGATGCTGCATTTGAACGATGTCGTTATCGTGACAAGTCAGGCATGCGGACTTATAGCCGCGCGGCTGCTCGGCTCCAGCTATCGAGTTGCCCGGTGGCGGCTGCTCGGTTTTTGAAACCGCCACCTCGCGTGGCTGTGCGACGTTCCAAAGGTAGCCCGAAGGGTTCCACTCCTGCTCCATCGGCTGTACCCGCCCCGCGGCATCTTTGGCACGAGACATCAGGGTATGGTTGCCTTCGGCCGCCTTCCACGGGAATTCAAACAATCGCCAAGCGTATTTACCCTGATCTCTACCCAGCTTGGCTGCGCTCCAGGTTTTTCCACCATCCACCGACACATCTACGCCAGTGATGGCGGAACCATTCGACCAGGCCGCGCCAGTGATACGCGTCGAGCCCGGCGGACGCCAACTCTCAGCCGGGCTGCCGATTACGGACTTCACCGGCAGATCGGTGACCGGGATCATTTGCTCCGGCGGCACCGCGGTCCCGGGCGGAACAGGCTTGGGCGGATGCCGGTAGCCCACCTTCATCCAGAAGCCCTCAAACTCATGGTCGAGCACTTCGATACGCTTCACCCATTTCACCCAGGAATCGCCGGCCCATCCGGAAGCGATCAGGCGCAACGGAAAGCCGTGGTCCATCGGAATGGGCTGATCGTTCATCTCGTAGGCCAGCAGGGTGTCGGGATCGAGAGCTTTCTTTATAGTGATCGTGCGTTGGAACTTCGGCATGGTCCCGGGAGGCACATCGGCTCCGTCGAATAAAATCTCTGTCGCCGAATCTTTAATACCTGCTCTCTGGAGGACATCGCGGAGGCGCACGCCGGTCCACTTGCCATTCCCGACGCCCCCGAAGCGCCACTGCATGCCGGGAACATGCGGCGTATAAAAAGCGCGCCCATTACCGGCACATTCAAGAACGCCGGTCATGGTTACCCGCGGCATCTTCTTCAGGTCGTCCATGGAAAGCGTCACCGGCTTGTTCACTATTCCTTCGATCTTCAGGTTCCACTCCGAGAGCTTCACATCCGGCGTGTAGTGGTGAGATCGAATGAAGAATTGATCGAAAGGCGTGATCCAGTTACTGAATCCCGCGAGCGCCATCTCGTAATCTTTGGGCCGCGCGGAATTGATGATCAAACCCGGCGTCTTGACGTCCGCCAAGCCATGCCGGGTGTAGAAAGCGGCTCCCCCGGTGAGAGCGAATAATTTACGTCTGGTAATGTTCATTGAAAGTTCACGTTCCTGTTTTGAAATTCGCCGTCTTTGATCTCGACGTCAAAGTCGAGAGGCACCCCTTCGCGGGTGACGCGGACATGATAGGTACCAGGCGCGATGTTGAAACTGGCGGGCGTCTTCTGCGGCTGCGCCTCACCGTTGAGTTGAATAGTGGCGCCGGGTGGACTGGAAGTCACACTGAGCGTTCCCACCGTCTTGGCCAGCTTTAGAAATTGATCGCCTTCCTGGGGTACGTTGATCACGCGCGGGTAAGGACGGTAGCCATCCAGTTGCGTGGTCATCGTGTGGCGGCCGGCGGGCAACGACAACATGCAAGGCGTCTTGCAGGAGCGCGCCGCGTCGCCGTCTACCTGGATCGTTGCGCCGGGCGGGTCCGTTAGCAATTGAATGGTGCGCTCGCCGGCGGAGCTGGCCTGGGTGGGAGGCTGGGAGGACCTTGCTGGAGCAGGCGTGGGATCGCCGGGCTTGGCCGTGTCATTGCTAAGCGATGGGGCCGGTGTTGGATTCTCTCCCACCGGGCTTGGCTTGTCAGGCGTTGGCGGAGACTGTTTCACAGGCGCGGAAGCTTGTTCGGAGGCCTGCTCCGGCGGATTCGCCTGGCTGGTCGAGGGACCATTATTGAACAGCAGCTTTTGCGCGCCGAGCAGCACCAACATTACCAATCCGATTCCCGCCAGCACCCAAGCCAAGCTTCGCAACAGCGGGTTTCTGTCCGATTCTACACGACGCGGGGTACGTGGTGCCGGTGTCGGACTTGATATCGGACTGTGGACCGGCGGCGTATCCACCTGGCTGCGGGGGGGGGGGGG
>JBPCOQ010000190.1:0-64549 GCA_051000095.1 Bryobacteraceae bacterium
CCGAAGAGACGCGCAAGGATGCAAAAACGAAGCAGTTTCTACCCGCTAACACCAAATCAGAAAGGAGTCCCAGCGCCGGACCGCTCCGCCTCTTATCCAGGCTCATTCTTCGATGAGAAAATGCTCTCTACTCTTGCGCTGAGGGCAAAAGCCGGTCCTCGCGCGCCAACGAGAGTTCATTGGCTTCCGCCTGCTCCACGCCGGTGGCCGTGATGGAATGCCTGGCGTTATCGCTGCGGATGATCCAGTTCTTTTCCTTCAGGTACCATAAGCTGAATTCGAGGTGCTCGCGCGGGACCGCCAGCAGCTCTTCCAACTCCGGAACGCTCATGGACGGTTGCCCCGGCTCATTGAGCCGCCTGGTGTAAAGCACGGACAAAATCCCGTGGCGCTTGCGGCGCTCCGCTTCCTTGCCTTGAGCCGCCTGCGGCTGATTGAATATTTTCCAGCGGACACGCTGGTCGGAACGGTGCCGCACATCGTAGGCGGCGCGCTTCTCCGGGTCAATCAAAACTTCGTATGCCTCGAGCAGGCGCTTGAACATTTCTTCGCTGCCCGAATCCGGATTGTCCGGATGGTACCGCTGAGCGAGCAGCCGGTAAACACGGTGGACGGTGTCCGGATCCGCCTTAGTACTCAACTGCAGGACATCATAGTAATCGAGGAACGGCTTGCCTCCGAACTCAAGGACATGGGAGCCTGACGATCCATGAGGATGAGCCGGAGCTTCCAGGTGAAGCCCGGCGGAATAGTTCGCCTGCGAGTTGAAACGGCACCAGGTGACGCGGGCGGACCAGAGTCCTGGCTTGGGCGCGCGCACGATCTGTCCGTCCACCAGCGCCACCGAGCCGACCGGGAGTGGGGTTCCCAGGTCGACGCAGCAACCGCCTTCCGAGGTATCCACCAGCCTGGTGATGATCTCCGTCATCGGGCCGCCGGGGTGCTCTTCCAGCGTGAGCCGCAGCGTCTGCGGAAACGTCTTTCGAATGCGGCTGTGCCTGCGCCGTTCGCTGGCGGAATCCATCGCCATCAGGTCTATCTATCGGCAGTATGGCTAGCCCGCATTAGAATTGGCGACAATCAAGTTATTCATGACGTCGCACCAGACCCGTTTTCGTGTGCGCTATGCCGAGACCGATCAGATGGGTGTGGTCTACTACGCTAATTACCTGGTCTGGATGGAACTGGGCCGCTCCGAGTATTGCCGGACCATTGGCATCCGCTATCGCGACATGGAGAGGAATGACGGCGTGCTGCTCGCGGTCGTGGACGCGCATTGCAGGTATATTTCGGCTGCACGCTATGACGAAGAGATCGTCGTTACTACATGGATCTCCGGTGCGAACCGGCGCATGGTCGAGTTCACCTACGACATGCATGAGGAGGGCGGCCGCGCGCGGCCACAGGCGAAACCAAGCATATTTTCCTGAGCGCGGAGATGAGGCCTGTGAAGCTGCCGGAGAAGTATCATGCGTATTTCGGGATCGCAAAGTAGCGCGGTGATCGCCGGCGCTCTGTGCTTTTGCGCCTTCGCTCAGGCGCCGGAGAGCCCGGAACACCCTGCCGGGATTGAGAACCTGGTGGACGGGGCGAGGGCCGTGCCCGTGGAATTCCGCGCGGATGTACTCTTCCGGCTGATCGATGCCGGCAAGATCACAGCTCCAAAAGCCCAGCGCGAAATCCTGGAGGGCCTATTCGCCGCCGCGTCGCAAGCACAATATCCAATGGCGTTGTTGTATGCGGGAACCCACACGGACACACGTTCGTGGGCTGTCGCGAGCGGGCTTGGGCTCGGACTGGATACGTTGTCGATTCGCTCCCGCGCGGTGAAGAAAATGCTCACACTGGACCCAGCGCGAGCGCGAGAGCTATTTCTCGAGATCGCTCTGGCGATGCCCGCGGATCCCTCCTGTGAAGAGGATCTCGTGCCGAACGGCAGCGCGTTATACGATACCGCGCGCGAGGTGATGGACCGCTCCTTCACAGTGGAGGAGCGTAACCGGGGAGATGCGGTTCAGTTTTTCGAACCATACCTGCGGTCCATCCCGGCCTCGACGACGTTGCCCGCCGCGGCAAAAACGATTCGTATGATGAAGGCCAGCGCCGAGCAGAGGCAGAAGCTGGTGAACATCTTCGCTTCCCGGTTGAACGATATCGCGGATGGAGATCGGGCCTTTTCACTGACGATGGGACGCCTGGCTCTTGGGGACCAGATCATCCAGTTGAGCGTCGGCAGCCGAAAGCAGGGCGTGCCGGCCGACACCCTTCTCGCGGCTTACCGTACATTTCTCGTGAAGCACTTGACTGGGGAGCGCTGCTCGGATGCGGGTGCAAAGGCGGCAAACGAGGCCGTAACGCAGTTCAATGAACGCCTCCGTTTGGCCGGTTACCTGGCCAGCGTCGATCTAAACGCGATCACCAACGGCGAAAGTAAACCGCTCAAAGTGGATGGCAAAGCGAAAGTCGTCGAGTATTGGCGGACTCCCCAGGCTCGGCGCTTGCTGCTCGCGATCAAGCATCTGCGCTTCGGAGATTCTTCGCAACCGCTTACGGTGGAACAGAAGCTAAGCGTCGAATGGCAGAATGAACTGCGCCAGTTTCTGAGCGATTTGGCGGCCTGGAATCCGCGGGATGAGGCATCGCCGGCCGAATATTTCCATGAGGGGGCCATCCTGTATGCAGGGTTGATCGATCTGATGCCAAATGGCCCGCTACGCGACAGCGTGGTCCAGGGTTCGATTGCGTTCTTGAGCCAGAATCCGATGGAGACTGACAGCCCGGCCCAGTTCCTGCCACACCTGAATGCATTGCTGCAGCAGGCGCGCACCCTGGCCAGCGGAGCAGCCATACTGGATGCGATGCGGAACGCCAAGGATCCGGTGATCAGCCTCTATGGCAATTTGGAGAGAGTTGCGCCGCTGCCATAGCCAGGAACTCGTGACGTCCAGCGTCACCGGTTCAGCTCAACGCAGCTTGGGCTAATCCTTTCCCCTTTCAGGCGGCTGCCTGCGGGGAGATAAAGCCGTTACAAAATCTTAGTCGTGAAGGGGAAGAGTTGGACCGTTCCATTGACGAGCTCTTTGACACCGTCCAGGTCCCGCCGGGAATCGGGCAGGGTGCGATGCTCCGTGAGAGAACTGGTATCGATGATTGCGGTCGAGACCAATGTTTTAATGGGTGCGAATTAAAAACTTTGGATCCAACCCTTCGTGTAGCGGCGCGCCGGGCGGTGAAGTCCTTGTAACGTGATCGGGAGGAGTTGCCGTGCTTTCCGCAGAACCCCGTTGAGCTTTGAAACGCTTCGACGCGATCGGCGAATACGAGCGGCTTTGGGGTTTTCTCCTGAGCAAGCGGCTCCCTACGGAGCATCGGAATCTTCCGCACGTAATCTCGCAGGCTGCCTCCTACTTGAAAATCTCCCGGATTTTCCCGAAAATTCCCTTCTTCTTCTCCTGCCGGTTCTGCCGCGGCTCAACACTATTTGGCGAACCCGGCAAACCCGGCGTTTCCGGCACTCCCGGCGTTGTCTCCCATCCCGCCACGCGCGTTCCACCGCCGCCATGCAGTTGGCACATCTCGACCGGCTGCGTGCCTCCGATGAAAAACTCGGTCCGCACGGCTGGACAATTCGCGGTTGCGAGCTGGCCCGTTTCCGGGTCGATTTGGGCGCTCACAATCCCGCCTGGCGGGTTGAACTCCGAGACGTTCCGATACTGGCGATGCTCGTGGGCCCGCCGCATAAAATCCGCCCAGACATACAGGGCGGATTTCGCTCCTTCCAGGTCCAGCACGCGGTTGTCATCGAAGCCCACCCAGACCACGCAGATCAGCTTGTTCGTAAAGCCCGCAAACCAGCCATCGTGCGAAGTGCCTGTCTTGCCTGCCGCCGGAAAGTTGATACCCCGTGCATGAACACCCGCGCCAGTGCCGCTGCGCAGGACTTCCTCGAGCAGGCTGTCCATCAGGAAAGCCACCCGCGGATCGAGCACCTGCTTCTTCTCGGGTTTGCTGTCAAAAATTACACCGCCATGTTGATCGGCAATGCTGGCGATGTAGTACGGTTTCGCAAAGATACCATGGTTAGCGAATATCGTGTAGCCGCCGGCGATCTCGAGAGGCGTCACTTCATAAGCGCCCAGCGCCACGGCGGGCGTAGCCTGGATGTCCTCGTTCAAGCCCGCTCGCCGCGCCATGTCCACCACGGCTCCATAGCCTGTCTGTTCCGCAAGCTGCACGGTCGGAATGTTTAGCGAATGCGCGATCGCCTTGCGCATCGTCACCGGTCCAAACAGCTCATGGTGGAAATTGCCTGGCTCATAAGGCTTCCCATTGAACCAGAAGGTCGTTGGCTCATCTTGCAGCACTGTGGCGGGAGTCAACACAGTGGATCCGCCCCTCAATCCGGTATTAAGCGCGGCAGCGTAAACGAACGGCTTGAAGGACGACCCGGGCTGGCGTTTCGACAACACGTGATCGAGCTGGCTGACTCCATAATTGCGCCCGCCGATGATCGCCCGGACTTCCCCCGTCTGAGGATCGAGAGCCACCAGCGCGCACTGAGGATCGGGGTAGTTCGGATTTTTCTTGTGCCGCGGCTTTAGTTGCTTGTCCACCTCTTCCATGCCGGCGCGGACCGCTTCGGTAGCATCGCGCTGCAACTGGAGATCGAGAGTCGTATAGATGCGATAAGTGCTGGTCTGGAAATCGTAGTCCTGGAACTTGTCGAGCAACGTGTCGTTGACCAGGTCCACAAAGTACGGCGCGTCCGTCGATTCCGTGCTGTGTCTCGTCAACACCAGTGGCGAAGCGATGGCAGTTTCGTAGTCGTTGTCGTCGATGTATTTGTTCTCGCGCATCATCTTAAGCACGACGTTGCGGCGGGCGCGCGCGCGCTCCGGCCAGCGGAACGGATTCGTGTAACTCGGTTGCTGGATCAGCCCGGCGAGCGTGGCAGCCTCCGCCAGTGTCAGGTGGTTCAGATCCTTACCGAAATAGACTTGCGCCGCCTCGCCAAAACCCCGTATGCCAAAGGTGCCGCGGTGGCCGAGTGGAACCTGGTTGGCATAAAACTCGAAAATCTTTTGCTTGCTGAGCTTCTGCTCCAGGTGCATCGTGATGAGGAGCTCCGGTATTTTGCGCCGCCACGTTTTGTCGTTATCCAGCCAGAAACTCCGCGCCAATTGCTGGCTGAGTGTAGAGGCGCCCTGCGCGTACTTGCGCTCCTTCAAATCCACATAAGCAGCTTTTACGATCCGGATCGGATCGAATCCCGAGTGCTGAAAAAAGCGCTTGTCTTCGATGGAAATCACTGCATGCACCAGCAGCGGCGGGATCTCTTCGTACCGGACCAGCCGGCG
This sequence comes from Bryobacteraceae bacterium, assembly GCA_051000095.1. GTDB lineage: Bacteria > Acidobacteriota > Terriglobia > Bryobacterales > Bryobacteraceae > JBBSHP01. The sequence continues at coordinate 5,358 of JBPCOQ010000190.1, forward strand.
CTTCTCCCGGTTCTTATCGAATAGATTCGAGATCAGCTCGGGCTCCAGCGTGTATTCGGTGCGCTCGGTATTGTCAGCCAAAGAGATGATGCGGGCGACTTTGCCTTGCGCGAACTTCACCACGCCGTCTTCCCGCTTGAAGTACGAATCCGGCCCCGGGTAGATGTCGATTTCATCGCCGCGCGCCGTAAAGTGCCCCATCCGGTTGTTGGTGGATTCGTTGTAGCCGGCGTGCCGAAGCTCGGATGCGATTTCCTGAGGGTTGGTCTGTTCTCCCACCGCGATGGAATGAGGCGCCGCGAACAGCATGGATGTGTTCGCGAAAGGACCGGCCGCCAGTTTCGCTTCGATGAGCTTGGAGTACTTCACATAGTAATACGTGAAGCAGACCAGGCCCAGAGTGACAACGGCAACAAATACAGCAAGTATTGTTTTTCCCGCGGGGTGGAAGAGGAAACGAACGATGCCGGCTTTTGCGGGAACCTGCACTTTCACTGGCACGTTACTACTATCTTCTCACGTCTGGCCGGTCACGACTCGCAAAAATAATTTTTACTCCCACGTTCCCACTCACTTACAGCCAATCCTGCCCACCTCGCGATCCGTTTTCTCACACTCCACTTATACAATCGGAGCGAGTAGTACAGCGCGGCTTTGCCGCACACTGTGGGGCAGGCGGTCGGGGTTTGCCGCCTGCCGGCGACCCGGTGTTTGGGTCGACCACCAAAGTCCGCCTAACCCGAAATTGGGTTCGTTTTGCAAAATCACTTATCCACTTCGACCAAAGCCAAACCATGCGCGGCCAACACCACCGTAGACGAATTCGAATGACCAAGCGCTGTAGCCGCGCTCCGAAGCTGCTCCTGCTGCGCGCGCGCCGGAAACGCCGGACTCCCCATTGCCTGCCAGGCCGTCAGCGCCGACCCGTGATCGCGATCGAGGATCGTTACCCGATAATGAGCGGACGGACCCAGCCCGGCAGTCGAGATCTGAAATCGCCGCGGGAGCCCCGCTTCGCCAGGCGGCGCATAGTTCCAAATTGCAACGGCCACGCCGCCGTCGGGCTTCCTGGTCGCCAGCGCGTTCGTGGACGCCACCGGAATCCGCTCCGTACCCAGCCGGTGCAACATCGAAAACGCATTGAACGCCGCTTTTGGAATCCCTCCGGCCGCGATCAGTCCATAGCCTCCATAGAATGGTTTTGGCACAACGCCTTGCTCTTCGAAAACGTCGGAGAAGGTCCAGTAGGACATCAACGTAGTCATGCCATCGCACTGCCGAATGTTGTTAGCGAGCCACGGGCCCATGAACGGGGAGTCCGTCACGTCCACTTCATTCATGTAGCTGGCGTTGTACTCGGACCAGATAATCGGGATGCCCGGCCGGGTTGAGGCCTTCACCTGATCAAAAACTTTCCGGACCGAGCGCGCCACCATGCTGGAACGCGGAATGTCTTCGTCGGTGCCGAAAACATCTTGCGCGCGATCGTTACCGTACACGTGCGTGGAAACAAAATCGAGCGGAATCTTCGCTTCCGTGCAGTGCCGGATCATCGCGTCCACCCAGGCCGCCTGCGCCGTTGCCGGGCCGCCCACCCGCAGCCGCGCGCTCGCCCGTTTTACCGCCCTAGCCGCGTGATCGTAAAGCTGGAAGTAGCTGGCTTGTTTTGGTTCGCCAGTCCAGAAGTCGATGTTCGGCTCGTTCCAGACCTCGAAGTACCAGCGCGCGACTTCATCTTCACCATACCGGTCCAGGCAGTGTCTGGTGAAGTTGTAGATCAGATCTTCCCAACGCGAGTAGTCTTTGGGTGGATTCGGATACGGCTTGTACCAGAAGGCGTGAAGCTTGTCCGAGGCGGACAGATCGCGTGGCATGAAGCTCAGCTCGACGAATGGGCGCACGCCGTTTGCCAGTAGGCCGTCGTAGATCTCGTCCAGGTAGGAGAAGTTGTAGCTGCCGTTTCGATAAATTCCAACCTGGTCGTCCAGTATTCCGTGAAAGCGAACATACTGGATGCCGGTGATCGCTTTCGTCAGGCGGAGGTCACGCCGGTAGCTTTCGCGAAGAGAGAGGATTGCACGGCCGGAACCGAACATTTGTTCCCAAACGTGCGGGAAGGGCTTGGTCGCTGAGATAGCGTCGATAGTTAGGGTTTCGGTTTCCGGGGATGGTGCTTGTCCGAGCGTCGCGAACACGGCGATGGCTAGGAATCCTGATTTTAGGGGACAAGCTAAAGCATGTTCCACTAGAATGTGAGGCGTGCCTGGAACTCTACCACGCGTCCTGCCAACGCCGCTGACGACCTGCCGAAGAAAATGCTGTTGTCGGCTTGTGTCCCGATATCGTTGAAGTTGAACGGAGCCAGATTCAGGTTGTTGAACGCGTTGTAGAGATTGGCGCGAATGTCGAGCAACGCCGCCTCGCCCAAGTGCCACTTGTCAGACAACCTCGTCTGCTTGATCAGACTGATATCGGTGCCGAAGAAATGCGGCCCGCGGAAAGAGTTGCGCCCTACGCCGGGAGGCCCGGATGCCGTGGTGTTAAAGTACTTCGCCCCGCCCCCAGCGAAGTTGCTACCGGTTATGAAGGCCTGATTGGAAGTGTCCGTGCCCGCGCCTCCAAAGTACTGCGTGGGACGGGTTGGAGCCAGCGTTGGACCGCCCGGCGTGTGTACGGATTGACCAATCACGGGCGTCCACGGAAAACCCCTGTGCCAGGTTTCAATTCCCGAGATCTGATAGCCGCCCAGCAGTTTGCCCAGGAAGCCTTGCTGTCTGCGGAACATAGGCAGCTCGTAAATTCCGTTGATCTGGAAGTAGTGCCGCACGTCGAAATCCGACGGCCCACGCTCCTGGCGCAAGTCTTGCGGAAATGTTCCGTTGGTGACGAAGCCGGGACCTTCGTTCGAATTCTCGTCGATACTTTTCGCCCAGCGGTACTTCGCATTCACGCCGAAACCCTTCGCGAATTGCCGGTTCAACCCGAGGTTCAGCGCATTAAAATTCGAGTTCACATCTGGCTGCGGGAAGTACACCGGGGAGAAGGCCGGATTGGCTAGATTGGGGTACAGGAAAGCCTGATTGACGATCCGGATCAGCTTATGGTCCGTGCTGCCCTGATATCCCGCCGAGGCGATCAGTTGATACGGCAGCCGGTAATCCGCATTCAATGAATAAATGTAGGCGTACGCGTTGGGGAAGTCACGTTGCGCGCCCCAGATTTCCACTGTGCGGTTCAAGGGACCGCCCGTGTTCGGATCGATTCCTACCGCCAGCATCGGGTTGGCGGGATAGCTGTAAATAGAGTTGCTGCTCCCGAGGGCGTACTGGATTTGGCCGCCCGCGAAGGGAGTGGCGGAGGTACCGCAGCAAATGCCGTAGCGAGCGAAGAAGGGCGGATTGCCACGCGTGTTATCGAACAGTACGTTCGGCACGCGATCATAATAAACGCCGAATCCGCCACGTATCGCAATGTTCTGTTTTTGTCCAGGGCTGTACGCAAATCCGAAGCGCGGAGCGAAATTGTTCTTGTCTCCGTTGAAAAGTTGATCGCTCACGCGCAGCTTGGCATTGGTCAGCGTGTATGGGCCAAAATCGAGATTGCTGATCCGCCCGCGCTTTTCTGTAAGCGGGGAGAAGTACTCATAGCGCAAGCCGAAAGTCAGCGTCAGGTTCGGACGCATTTTCCAATCGTCTTGCACGTAGCCCGCATAGTCGGACGTACGGAAGTAGCGCTGGGCCGAAGCCGGAGCGCCCGTGGTTGGGTCCGCATTGATCTGCTCGAAGACAGGCGCGTCGTTCGCGAGATTGTTCAGGCCTTGAAACGAATACAGCGGCCGCGCGCCGCCTACCAGGTTATTGTTGTCCTGTTCTTTGCGCACTTCCACGCCGGCTTTCAAGACATGATTGCCCCAAACCTTACTGAGCGAATCCCGAAACTCGTAAGTATTCTGAGCGAAGATTCCGGGCGTCGATTCGCTTTGCGGCGCGCCGAAGCGGATGCGGTCCGGCAGCGGCAGGCCTTCCACCTCCAGCCGTGGAATGCCAAAGTTGGTGTTGGAGGAGGCCGCAACCTGATTGAACGAGAAACGCGTGAAATTGAACCGCGCCTCGTTGAGTAGCGTGGCCGTGATCGTTCGGTTGTAGGTAAAAGTAATGGCGGAGTTCAGCGGCGTCGCGCGAAGATCGTCAAGCGGCCGGGAGCCGCCGCCCGGGTCGCTATCCAGCCTATCCACATGTGTGAAATACGTGGTGAGCGCGAATGCGTTCAAGCCGAGGTTGTAGTCGACGCGCCCGTTATATTGATCGCCCGTAAACATATTGGGCGAGGCGATGCGGGCGAACTGGATATCCGGAATACCGTCCAGGGCGCCCGCTACGATCCCGGTATACTGGCCACGGGCGCCGGTCAAAGATCCGATGTCTAGTCCGCCATTGACCGCTTGGCAGGTGCCAGCCGCAAATCCGGTGGGGCAGCCGACGGACTGAACCCCGCCAAGGCGCGGCGCGATATTCGCATTTTGGAAAATGGTTGCGATGTTGCTGCCCGGCCGCGCCGCAATCACCTGCTGCCGGAATTGCGGCGTTTCCACGAAAGAGTTGGTGTAATTCGTGCTGTTGTTCCGCAATCCCTCATAGGAGAAAAAGAAGAACAGCTTCTCTTTCCAAACGGGGCCGCCCAGGCTTGCCGCGAAATCACGCAGGTATTGATTGACTCGAATGGGCGCTCCATTGGTGCCGCCGTATTTGTTATACGCGTTAAACTTCGGGTCGTTGTATTTGAAAACGCCGCTGCCGTGAAATCGATTGGTTCCGTTTTGCGAAACAACTTCCACCTGCGCGCCGGAGTTGCGGCCTTTATCGGCCTCGTAATCGCTCGACGAGACATGAATCTCTTTGACGGATTCCTGATTCGGAGTGACCACCGCGGCGCCGCCATAGCCCAAACTGTTCACGCTGACACCGTCGATCTCGTAGCTATTCTGAGAAATCCGCTGCCCATTCGCCGAGATCGGCATCTGATTTTCGGTTTGGAAGATGGACTGGTTGGAACCGCCAGGTCCAACGTTGCCATTCGGGAGCGCCGTGGATTGGCCGTTGCCCGATCGCGCGCCGTCTCCAAATACGCCCGGGGCCAGGCGCACCAACTCATACGGGTCACGGCCCACCTGGGGTAACTGCCGGACGTCCGCGGTGGAGATGGTGCCGGAAACGTTAGCGTTTTCGGTCGGCAGGATGGCGGCGGCTTCGCCCTGGACTGTAACGCTTTCCGTGATTGCGCCGGGATCCAGGGTCAGGTTCGCGCCCTGCTTCTCCTCTGCGTTCACCTTCAAGTCTTGAATGGAAGACTGTTTGAACGCCGCCTTGGAAGCCGTCACGGTATAACGGCCCGGCGCCAGGCCGGCAAAGTGATAGAAACCTTCACCACTGGTGGTGGTCTTTTGGACCTTGCCCGTCTCCAAATTGGTGAGGCTGACATCCGCGCCGGGGATTACGGCGCCGCTGCTGTCGGTGACCGTGCCCTGAATTTCGGCTTTAAATTGCGCCTGTGCTAGTGGAATGGCGGCCAATAAGAATACCAAAAAGAAAGATATCCGTTGCATTTCGATCTCCCGAAGCGAGTTACGCTACAAGCCTAGACTCAGCGCCGGCCTGGATAGTTACACAGTCCGGCCGCGGAACCTGTACTCCATGTTAAACTTGTTTTGCATCCGCCTCCCCGCGCTCCAGTGAATCGTCTCCGTCAGAGGTAATCCTGTGCGCTCTTCTTTTCTTTTCGTCCCGGTCTTCTCAGTTTTCATGATAGCCGCCGTGCCGCTGCGCGGGCAATCGCTCTCTGTTGTTTCAGGGAACGGGCAACTGGTTCTCGATCAGTTTGTGACGTCTGCTCCGCTGGTAGTGCGGGCTAAAGATGCGGCCGGGAGACCCGCCCCCGGTGTGAGCGTGACCTGGTCAATCACCCTAGGTTCGGGAACGCTTGTCAATGCAATGACAGCTACCGACGCGAACGGGTTGGCGAGTACTAACTTTCTCGGCAGCTTAAATCCCGGCCTATCATTTGCCCCTGCCACGGTCACCGCCACTTCGGCTTTAGGCGCCGCCAGCTTCTTTGTTACCACTTCGATCTCGCGACAGCCCGGTGGTGGGCTGGCTGCGCCTCCCCTGGTGGAGTTGGTCACCCCGCCCCTGGGTAACAGAATGATCTCGGGCCGGGCCGGGAGCACTTTGCCAGGCGCTGTCGTCGTTCGGGTAACGGTCCAAAGCGGAGCGATGTCGGGACAACCTGTTCCAAATGTTGGTGTGCAAATCGTGAATGCTTCCGATCCATCCTTGCCCTCCGCTGTGTGCAACGCACCCGGCGGCGTGGTCTTAACGGACCTCAGCGGACTCGCTACCTGCGACCTGGTGCTGGGGGCGCAGACTGGTACAGTTTCCCTATTCGCAAATGCGGGCGGACTGCAGAACACGCCGTTGTTTACGCTGCAAGTGACACCGGGCGCGGCCTGCACTTACTCGCTGTCCGCAGCCGGTCAGTCCTTCGGCGCCACAGGTGGAACTGGAAACGTGAGTGTAATCGCACCCGCCGGATGCGGCTGGAGCGCGAGCGTCAACGCAAGCTGGATCACCAACCTGTCCGGTGTGAACGGAACCGGGAACGGCACGGTCGGCTATTCAGTCTCGGCGAATACGGGAGTGGCGCGTTCGGGCACGCTTCTCATCGCCGGCCAAACCTATACCATCAACCAAGCCGCCGCCGGCGGCACTGGCCCGGGTCCACTAATGATCACGACGGGCTCCAACCTGCCGGCTGCCACAGTTAGCATTGCCTATGCCGCCACGCTGGCCGCATCGGGCGGTACGCCTCCCTACACGTGGGCGGCAAACGGGGCCCTACCGCCGGGACTCTCTTTGACCAGCACCGGCGTGTTGACCGGCGTGCCGTCCTCGGTTGGAAACTACACGCTGGCTGCGACCGTAACCGATAGCGCTGGACAGACCCAGACCCAGGCTTTCTCACTGGTGGTCGTCAGCAGTTCCAGCGTCCTCACGATCGCAAATACCGGTTTCCCCAGTGGCGTTGCCGGCCAGGCGTATCAGCAGGCGCTTACCAGCTCGGGCGGTTGCGTAACTCCATTCTCGCCGGTTCCCACCTTTAGCTTGGCAGCCGGGACGCTCCCCGCCGGGCTGAGCGTGCAACAGGTCGGCGACCGCGCCTTCGCTATCGCGGGAACACCTACCGCGGCAGGGACTTCGAACTTCACGCTCTCGACGCAGGACGCGTGTGGGAGCAGAGCCACCGCCAACTTTGCGCTGACCATCCTCCCGGCCGGCGGAGCCGCGGCGCTGGTTGTGAAACCTGGGTCGCTCACGTTCACCGTTCAGGTGGGATTCGGTACCAATCCCGCGCCCCAGACTCTCTCGATCACGAGCACCGGAACGGCGATACCATACACGGCTGCCGCTTCGACCGTTAACGGTGGAAATTGGCTGGTGCTGGATAGCACGTCCGGCTCGACGCCCGGAACGCTGACCGTCAGCGTTGCAAACTACGGAACACTTCCGGCCGGCTCGTACAGCGGAGCCATCACAATCATCTCCGGCGCGAGTAACAGCCCGGTGATGGTTCCAGTAACGTTAACGATCCTGGCGCCTCCGATGCTGATCGTTAGTCCCGCAGCCCTTACGTTTACGCAACCAGCTTCCGGCGGCACCGTCTCCCAGCAATCGATCGTGGTTGCGAGCGGCGGAGCGCCGGCGCACTTCACCGCGACTGCGGGTACCGTGAATGGCGGGCCGTGGCTTTTCGTCAACACGAACGCGGGCGATACACCGGCGACTTTGACTGCCCTCGTGAATGCCGCCGGGCTCGCTCCTGGTACGTATACCGGATCGATTACGGTCTCGGTTGCCGGGACCGGCGCGCAAATCATCGCGGTGACGTTGAACGTTCCGGCATCCGGTGCGTTGACTGTTTCTCCGGCTTCACTCTCGTTCCATTCCCCCTCGGTGTTGGGCGCTCCACCAACACAAAACGTTTCCGTGAGCAGCAGCGCGGGTGCGACTCCCTTTACTGCCGCGGGTTTGGTAGCAACCGGGCCAAACTGGTTACTGGTTACTCCGCGGAGCGGGACGACGCCCGCGAATGTCACCGTCTCCACAAATGCAGCCGGTCTTCCGGTGGGCAGCTACAGCGGATCGGTGATTATCACGCCAGCCGACCCTTCCATTGCGCCGGTGACTGTGAGCGTAGCACTCACAGTTGGCCAAGTCGCCCCGAACATCCGCGCCACTACGAACGCGGCGAGCTTCGCCCCGGGGCCGATTTCGCCGGGCGAGATCGTGGCCATTTTTGGCGCTGGCCTAGGACCTGCAACCTCGGCTACAGCACAACTGGACCCAAGTGGGAAAGTGGCGGCTACGAACTCAGGCACCCAGGTGCTGTTCGATGGCTTTGCCGCGCCAATCACGTATACTTCCGACAACCAAGTCAACGTCATCGTGCCCTATGAGATCTTCGGAAGAGCCGTGGTTACCTTGCAGGCGTCGTTCAATGGAGCGCTCTCCAATACGTTGAATCTTCGCGTGGCCGATTCCGCGCCGGCCATTTTCACGCTGACCAGCGATCGTCAAGGGGCGATCCTGAACGCGGACGGAAGCATTAACTTCCCGCAGACCGGGGCCGATCCAGGCTCTTACGTCAGCATCTTTGCGACCGGAGAAGGGCAGACCGATCCCCCCGGAATCGACGGCAACATTATTACAGCCGACGCGCTACCGCGGCCGGGGCTTCGAGTCTCGGTTCAGATCAATGGTGAGCCGGTTGAAGTGCAGTATGCGGGAGGCGCTCCCGGTGCCGCGGCGGGCCTGCTGCAGGTGAACGCGCGGGTGCCGGCGGATTTGGCGCACGGGTCGAGAGTGACGGTGGTGCTGACAGTGGGAAATCAGAATAGTCCGGCGGTGTTTTTGTCCGTGAAGTAAGGGTATCTCACAACAGCGGTATTCTGGTTTTGTAACTTCATGCCGCGCACACTGCTGTTTTTCTTGTTCCTGGCTGGGAGCGCATCGGCTCGGGCGCAATCGGGAGGCGTTTCGAGCGAATGGGACACCCGTAAAATGCTGGACGCGCTGACATTGCAGATGCAGCACTTCAAGTCGGTGATCGAGCGCGTGAAGCCGGACGGCTGGGTGGCAAACGGCGCGCCGCAAACCTATGTCACGCAGTGGAAAACGGCGCAAACGGAAATGAATTATCTGCTTAGCTCAATCGATGCGTTGTCAAAACAGCCGGAGCGGCTGCCTCTCGCCCTGGATGCGTACTTCCGTATGCAGGCCATGGAATCGACTTTCGGATCAGTAGTTGAAGGCGTCCGGAAGTATCAGAATCCGGCCATTGCGGATCTGCTGCAGGGCGCCGCGAACGAAAACGGCGCCAACCGGGACAAACTGCGCCAGTACTTGCAAGACTTGGCGGTGCAGAAAGAACAGGAATTCCGTGTGGCCGACCAGGAGGCGCAGCGCTGCCGTGCCACACTCATGCGGGAGAAACATAAGTGACCGAAGCGGCAGTCTACACCTGCAGCATTTGTAATGAGCCCTCGACGGCCATCTGCGTCCGCTGCACCAAAGATGCATGCCGGAATCATCGCTGCGAGCGGTGTAAAGCGTGCAGCGACTGCTGCGAATGCGAGGTGCCGCTGACGGGGCCGGAGCCTGAGATGCCGGATGCGATCGTGGCGACCCCGAGCGCTCCGGAGGCGGTGCCCGCTTTGCCCGCGCCTCCGCAAGCGAGCGAGGAGCCGGATCTGAACATCCCTACAGTACCGGCGCACGAGCCTTAGCCTGCATTTCTCACCAGAGTTGACGCATCAGAGTCCACAAGAGTGTTTTCCTGCCCGGCAGCCGGGCAAGGACGGATTGAAAACATCAGGGTATTTGTCTAAGTGCAACACAGGCAAGAATGCCTGTGCCACTCGGTGCAACACAGCGGATGCGGTAGGTTTTCGAAGGTGTGGACTCATCTCGACGCCTGGTTCGTGAGAAATGCGCGCTAGTCCCAAACTCGCGCCGGCCTGCCCCCGATGAACGCTTTCGAACTGACGGCCATGGTGGGCGCGGGCTCTCTCGCCGCGGGCTTCCTGGGATCGTTAACCGGGCTGGGCGGTGGCGTCATTATCGTCCCGCTGTTGACGCTCGCGCTAGGGGTAGACATTCGATACGCAATTGGCGCATCGCTTGTTTCCGTGATTGCCACCTCCTCGGGCGCGGCCGCGGCTTACGTGCGAGAAGGTTACTCAAACATCCGCGTCGGCATGTTTCTGGAGATTGCCACTACCATCGGGGCACTGCTCGGAGCATTCCTGGCTTCGCTGCTGTCTACCTCGGCGATCGCCGTGATCTTTGGAATCGCGCTGCTTCACTCGGCGTATCTTTCTCTGCGCAAACAAGACGAAGAACAGCCGCTAAACCGGCCACCGGATCGCATCGCGGCGTGGCTTCATCTCGATAGCTCCTATCCATCAGCCGCTGGACTGCAACCGTACCACGTCCGGCATGTACCCGCGGGCTTCGGGCTGATGGGGCTCGCCGGTATCCTATCGGGGCTGCTTGGAATTGGATCCGGAGCTGTCAAGGTGATCGCGATGGATCAGGCCATGGGCCTGCCGTTCAAGGTATCGACCACCACCAGCAACTTCATGATCGGCGTGACCGCGGCAGCCAGCGCCGGAGTCTATCTCTCGCGCGGCTATGTCGATCCGGGCCTGGCGATGCCCGTAATGCTGGGAGTGCTAGCGGGAGCGTTTCTAGGGGCACGAGTGCTCGCGGACGCAAAGGTCAGCGTACTGCGGCTCGTGTTCGGTCTCGTGATTCTGGCAATGGCGGTTCAGATGATCTATAACGGCGCAACCGGAAAAATCTGAAATGGATCGGTCCGAAGAGCGGCGGCTCGAAATCGTCATTGGGAATCTCTTGCGCTTCGGGGTAGTGTTGTCCGCGTTCGTGGTGGGAGTGGGCGCGATCCTATATTTGATACGGCACGGCACGGAAATCCCCGCGTACGGCAGTTTCCATGGCGAGCGGGCCGGCCTCACTCATCCGGCGGCGATCCTCCGTGCGGCGATTAGGCTGCAGGCTAGACCTCTGATTCAACTCGGCCTGCTGCTGCTGATTGCAACGCCGGTGGCGAGAGTTGGCTTTTCGGCGTACGCGTTCTGCCGGCTGAGAGATTGGAAGTACGCGGGCATTTCTCTTATAGTACTGGGGCTGCTGCTGTACAGTCTTTTCTGGACGCATTAGAAGGATCGTGGAGCGGCTTTGCTAAAATCGAGTCGCACACCGTGGTACGCCGTTTCACCTTTGTTCCCTTCGCGCTGCTGATCGCGCTTCTGGTCTATCCGCTGCATGGGGCAAAGAAGAAAAAGAACTCCGGCGAAGACGGCATGAACCTGGAAGTCTCGACCAAGAAGAAGAAGGGCGACCAGGATCTCACCCAAACCCTGCCGCCGCCCAGGGAAGCTCCGGCCGCTGTAGCGGGAGCGACCAACCGGCTCATCTTTCAAATATCGCCATTGTCCGCAAAAGGCCTTTTATCGCAGCAGACCCGGGATGCCTTGCAAGCACTCATTCGATCAAGCCACGGTTTGCCGGTAATCAAGCTGCGCGCGTTTGTGGCGGGCTCGGGCGACATGCGGCGCGTCCAGGAGATCCTGGGCGAGGTCTTCGGCGAGAAACGCATGGCTTTGCCGGCGTTGAGCGTGGTGCAAGTGGGCGCGCTTCCGATGGAAGGAGCGCAAGTGATCATCGAAGCAATCGCGGAGGACAAGAAGACGATGAACCCGAACGGGCTCGCATTCGTTTCGGGCCAGGCGGCAGCTTCGGTCGAGCAATCGATCGTAAAAGTGGAAAATGCGCTGCAAGCCGGTGGGATGCAGCGGTCCGATACTCTGGGCGTGACGTGTTTCCTGAGCTCGATTGAGGAGAGTCACACCACGCGGACGGCGATGGAATCCACCTTCCCCCGCGCGGCAATCAATTATGTGCAGATGCAGCGCGAGCCGGTGACCCCGGCAGCGGAATGCGAAGCGGTAGCGCGGCTGCGAGCGCCTGCCGGCTCCGCTGTGAGCTTTATGAACCCTGCCGGTCTGGATACATCGCCGAGCTATTCACAACTGGTGCTGGTGACGGCGCCGAGGTTGGTCTTGACCAGCACACAGCTCGGCTTTGGCCGCCAGGAGAGCGATGTGAAACTGGCGTTCGAGCGGCTGCAAAGGGCGCTCAGCGGATTGAACGCCCGGTTCGACAGCCTGGCGATGTCGCACGTTTATCTCGCATCGGGAGGCATGGCCGACCGGGTTCGAGCGGTACGAGCGACCTTTTATAACAGCGCGAAGCCACCCGCAAGCACGCTGCTGCCATTTGAAGGATTACCGTCGCTCGATGCGTCGTTTGGCGTGGATGTGGTGGCGGTGCCGGATTACACAGCCGCCGCCAGCATCCGCCCGAACGTGCCACGCCGTTCCACCGAGACCGAATCCAGTTCCAGCCACGTAGCCATGGTTCGCAGCTCGACTGCGAGCGCTCCGGCGGCGTGTTCCGCATCGGCGGCTGGTTCGAGATAGGACGCCAGCACCCGGAGCCGTCGCTCCGCCCGATCCGCTTTGAGATCGACACGCGCCACCAGCCGATCGCCCATCAGGTACGGGAGCACGTAATATCCCCACCGCCGCTTCTCTCGTGGAACATAGATCTCGAGCCGGTAGTCAAAATTGAAAAGGCGCGAGGCGCGTGGGCGATACCAGACTAGCGGATCGAACGGTGAGAGCAGCGCGCTGGCTTGAATCCGCCGTGGCGCTCTCGCGCCGGGATCAAGATAGGCCGGGTGCTTCCAGCCTTCCACCCGGATCGGCAGCAGTTCGCTCGCTTCGACTAGCTCCGAGATGCGTAGGCGCGCCTCCTGTATCGGCATTCGATAGTAGTCGGCCAGATCCTCCGCGGTACCGAGCCCGTGCGAGCGGGCCGCCAGTCGAATCAGCTCTCGTTGGGCGTCTTCCCGTTTCACCTCGCGGCCATGATGCTCGGCTGGGAGTATGCGCTCGGCCAGATCGAACGCTCTTGCGAAATTGGGTCTCCGGGCGGCAATGGCGAGGTGGCCACGGCCAAAATGCACCTCGAGTACGGCACGTTGCACCGTTCCTACCCACGCGTCACCGGGAATACGGGATGGCGTCCCGTCCGGGGCTGGAATATCATCCGCCGTCAAGGGACCTCGGGCGCGCACCTGTTCCAGTATCCAACTCACATACTCGGGATGCCCGGTCAGGAATGACTCGAAACCCCAGGGGCGCACCTGGTGCGTTTCCATGCGATGGCGCAGCAGCGGCCAGGTCGCAACCGGAAGGATGGATGCCTCGTGCGCCCACTGCTCCGTGAACTCGCCGCCACGATAGACGAGATCGTTCAGCAGCGGCTTCTGGTAGGGGCCTAACCGCGAGAACAGAACCTGATAGTGCGCGGGCACGAGCACGTTGACGAAATCGATCTGAAGCAGGCCGAGTTGGCGGATGGCGCGGCGAATGTGCGCTGTGGTGACCCGGCTTGGTGGGCGCGGACGATCGAAGCCCTGAGCCGCAAGCGCGATCCGGCGTGCCTCAGGGAGCGAAACACTGTCCGTCATCTCCTACTTCCGGATCAGGAATACCGCTACCTCGGCCAGCAGGTTTGGCAAGGCCGTGATCTTGCGCGATCCTTGCAGGAAGATCCGGCGTTCTACAGTCCAGTGCTCGGCGGTTGCCAGCGTTTCAAAATCGTGAACCGTCAGAAAGTGGATGTTCGGTGAATCGTACCAGTTGTGCGGGAACAGTTTCGTTTTGGGCGCGCCGCCCGTCCAGAGATGCGCCAGCCGCACGCGCCAGTGGCCGAAATTCGGAAACGCGACGATTGCATGATGGCCCACCCGGAGCATCTCTCGAAGCACCTTCAGCGGCTCGCGGGTCTCCTGCAGAGTCTGGCTCAAAATGACGTAATCGAAAGCCTGATCCGGATAGTCGGCCAACCCCTCATCAATGTCGCCCTGATACACCGATACGCCTCGGGCGATGGCGCGCTGCACCCGGGCGCCATTGATTTCGACGCCGCGCGCGTCCACGCCTTTATTCGCCACCAGCCATGCGAGCAACTCCGCTTCGCCGCAGCCGAGATCGAGGACTTTGGTTCTGGGCGCAACGATCTCGCCGATCATGGCGTAGTCGCTGCGTCCCAGAATCTGCTGAACAAATGGCTGTGCTGGTGTCTGCGCGGGAGCGGCGGCCATATCAACTCTTGTCCCGGAACGTGCTGGCGAGAAAGCCGCGCACCAAGTCAGTCTGCTCGCCGACATCCACTAAAAACGCATCGTGTCCATAGTTCGACGGCAGCTCGCAATAGGCGACGTCGCAGTTCCGGCTGCGTAGGGCCTTAACTACTTCGAGCGACTGATAGCTCGGGTATAGCCAGTCCGACGTGAAGCTAATCACGAGAAAGCGCGCGCTCACACGCTCGAAGGCGGCGTTCAACGATGGCCTGCCATTCGTCAGATCGAAGTAGTCCATCGCCTTCGTAATGTACAGGTAAGAATTGGCGTCAAACCGATCGACAAATTGAATGCCGCGATAGCGCAGGTAACTTTCCACTTCGAACATGTTCTGCTCGCGCAGGCGCCGGCCGAATTTCTCGCGCATCGAATCGTCGCTCATATACGTAATATGACCGACCATGCGCGCAACCGAAAGCCCACGGCCGGGAAGCTTCCGGCCATAGTAGTTTCCGTCGTTCCAATCAGGATCCGCCATAATGGCTTGGCGCCCCACTTCGTTAAACGCGATCTGCTGCGCGCTATGACGCGCTGTGCCGGCGATCGGAATAGCGGAGGCGATGCGATCCGGATAGGAGACACCCCATTCCAAAGCCTGCATCGCGCCCATGGAGCCTCCCGAAACAGAAAGCAGGCGCTCGATACCGAGATGGTCGATCAACATGGCCTGGAGCCGGACGATGTCGCCGATCGTGATCGCTGGAAACGACATTCCGTACGGGCAGCCGGTCTCGGGATTGACGGAACCTGGTCCGGTGGTGCCCCTGCACCCGCCCAGTATGTTCGAACAGATGATGAAATATTTGTCGGTGTCGAATGCCTTGCCAGGTCCGATCATGTTGTTCCACCAGCCTGGCTGGCCGTCGTTCCGGCTGATGAATGCGGCGTGCGCATCACCCGAAAACGCGTGCAAGATCAGAATCGCGTTGGTGCGCGAGGAGTTCAGATCGCCGTACGTCTCATAGGCAACCTCTACCGGTGAAATAACGGGACCCGAGTCGAGCGAAATCGAATCGAACCGCGCAAACTGCGTGTCGGATACCATCGCTCCGGGTTTTGAGCAACTCCTTACCGGCTGGCTGGCGGAACGATACCGTTCATACGAGCATAGATAACCATCTGCCCGTAGTGATCGAAACTATGCCACACCGGCGCCGTTGCTATGGAAAGACGAGTCACTTTGTTTTTCCCGAACGGCGACGGAATCATCTCCGTCAGATTCTGGGCGGTAATGCCGGCCATGGCCTTGTGGGTATAAGCGAAGGCATCCTTCAGGTACTTGACGATGTCTTCTTTGGTCTTGAGAGAAGCGGGCCCATTCTCGCTTTCGCCCATGTCCGCCGCTGGCTTCTCGCCAAGCAGGGATGCCGAGACTGCGTTCAAAACCGCAGCCACATGCGAGGCTTGCTGGCCAAAAGTCCGGGATTTTGAAAACTCCTCGCCTGTCGGAACAAAACTAAACTTGTCGGCCGGCATGGCCTCCGCAAGCGGCACGATTTGCCCTTCGATCATGCTCACTTGCTGATCGAGGACCTTGCTCACTGAGGAGCTTGCGGGCTCCGCTCCGGACAACACCGCCGCGAATGCCGCGGCCATCCACAAAAAAGACGATATGGGTTTCATGTCTGCTGAGTTTAGCAAACCTGAAGCGCGAGATGCGCTGTGCGGCACTTTCAGTACAATGGCTATAAAGGTATCATGACTGACGTTCAACCGCTCCGAATTGAAATCGACGTGGAGGATGACGGTCGCTTTCTTGCCTCGGTGCCCGAACTGCCCGGAGTTATGGCGTACGGCGATACAAACGAGATTGCAATCCGCCGGGCTAAGGGGATTGCGCTGCAAATTTTGGCAGACATGGTGGAAAGCGGCGACCAATTGCCCGAGTCGCTGAGCGCCCTGTTTGTCGCGTGAGCGTCTGGCGAGCCACCAAGGCGAAGCGGGTGTTTGCAGCGTTGCTTCGAAACGGCTGGACAGTGAAAAAGCAGGTCGGCTCCCATCGAAAGTTGCAGTTCGGCGGCCGGCCGAATTTCACGTTTTGTTTTCATGACAGCGAGGAGATCGGTCGAGCGGCCCTAGCCAAAATCGGCAAGGCCACCGACTTAGGCCTGAGGACCTCTGAACAGGTGGGATGGCAAACGCCAGGAACCGTCTTCCAGAACTCACCGATATCCCGTTGTCGATTACTAAACTGACCCCCAGGGACACCCTCTGGGCGCATCCTTGACTGGAACTTTCGCTCTGATGCATTTCACGGTCGCTCGCCGCGGCCCGGTATTGCAACTGGTGTTGACGCTGCATGCAGTCCTGGTGTTCGCAGTCGCAGCTTTGATCGCGAGTGCCGTCCCGGCTCGATAGGCCACCCGGATCGGCCCCATGGAGGCGTTACGCTACGAGTGAGCCTGAGCGCATAGAGCCAGGCCTCGAGCAACGGAAGTGAACTCGTGACCGCAGCGGATGCGCCCGGCTCCAAAGCGCCGCTCGAAAATCTGGCGGACCGCGGGGACAAACGATGAACCGCCTGTTAGGAATACCCTGTCTACGTCGCGCGCCGCCACGTTAGCTTGCTTCACGCAGTGGACGACGCACTCCTCGATCGCCGCCAACTCTTCGGCAATCCAGCTTTCGAAATCCCGCCGTTCCACGCCCGCTTCAATGTAAGCGTCAGCGTCCATGAACCGAAATATCGCATGGTCGCTCTCCGAGAGCGCGCTCTTTAATTCCTGTACCGACCGATGCAAATGGTATCCGAGATCGTTCTGGATCAGATGCAGCAATGCCGCGATCCGTTCCGGTTCAAAGGCGCTCCGCTCCACGCTCTGGAGCATATCGATTACTTCTTTCGCCTTGAGAAACGACAGATGATGCCAACGCTCCAGCCTTCGATAGACCCATGTTGGCACCGGCAAAATCTTGTGCATGGACCGCATGGAAGTACCATCTCCCAGCGCCGGCGAGACCAGGTGGCGAACGATCTTGCCATCAAACGAATCGCCCGCAATTCCGATCCCTTCATTAGCGAGCAGATCTTGCGGCCGGCGTCCACGCTGGCGGATGGTGCGCCCGACCTGCAACATCGAAAAATCACTGGTGCCTCCGCCGAAGTCTCCGATCAGGATCAGCTCGTCATTGTCGAGCGTCGATTCATAATGATAGGCTGCGCCCACCGGCTCGAATTCGAACGAGATCCGCTCGAATCCGGCCAGGCGCAATGCTGCTTCCAGGCGTGACTGCGCATACTCATCATCCGCGGCGGATTCGGATCCCACGAATCGAACTGGGCGGCCCACCACCACGTTGGTGAGCGGCGAATGGAACTGCCGTTCGGCTTCGGCCCGTATGTCGCGCAACATCACCGCGATCAGATGTTCGAGCGTATGCTGACGCCCGAACACCTCGGTGCCTTTGAGGGTGCGGCTGCTTAGGAACGATTTCAAGGATTGAATGAGGCGGCCTTTCTCCTCCGCCTCCAGATATCGCTCAATCGCGGCCGGGCCGGTCCAGGAGTGAGTGGTGGCTCGGCCCACGGTGCGGCTGCGCTCCAAGTAGAGCAGAGAACGAAAAGCCTCCGTGAATCCGCCAACATAGGGAAACCGGGCTAGCGCCACTCGCCCATCCGCGCCGGCGATCGCAATGGAACTGTTGGTGGTGCCGAAGTCGAGACCCGCGGCAATGTCCCTCATGGACGCTCCTGGACTCTATGGCTGGACGAACGCCAGCAGCCTTTGCGAAAGCTGCTCTGCCGCGGCGTTGTCGGCACAAATCACCAGCACGGTGTCATCGCCGGCAATGCTGCCGATCACTTCCGGCCACTCCTCCTGATCGAGCGAAACCGCCACGGAGCTTGCATGCGCGGGCGAGGTCTTCAGCACCACCAGGTTTTGGGCGAAACGCACGTCCCACAAAAATTCGCCCGCGATGGTGGCGAAGTCGGGGCCGGTGGGCGCCGCCACCTGACGATAGCCTTCCTGAGTCTTGACGAGCCCTAGCTCGCGCATGTCGCGCGAGAGCGTCACTTGCGTGACCTGAATGCCATGCTTTTCTTTGAGCTCGCCGGCCAGGTCGTCCTGTGTGAAAATCTGCCCCGAGCGGATTACTTTCAAGATCTGTCCCTGGCGGAAGCTCTTGTTCACTGCGCGATTCTTTCGAGACGCCGCTCCGCATCCGCAAGAGCGCGTGCCACGGTCTCAGGACCGGTTCCGCCGGCAACTTCGCGGGTCTTCATCCCCTCGGCGGGTTTCAACAATCGGGCCATTTCGGGGCGAAATTCCGGCGCAAAGGCGACGAGTTGCTCTGACGTCCAGTCCGACGGTTTCTTGCCTGCTCGGATGCTGTCCAATACCAGCTTGCCTACCAACTGATGCGCCTGGTGAAATGGAGTGCCTGCCCGCGCCAGAGCTTCCGCAAGATCGGTCGCCACCACCCAGCTCTCTTCAGCGGCCGCGGCCGGCCTGGCCGGAAGCAACTTCGCCGAACGGATAACCGCCGCGATCATTTCAAGCGACAGACGAACTTGCTCCGCGGCATCAAACAGCGGTTCCTTGTCTTCCTGCATATCGCGGTTGTACGTCATGGGCAGGCCCTTCATAGTAACGAACAACGAATGCAGGTTCCCAAGCACGCGCCCGGACTTGCCTCGGATGAGCTCGAGCGAGTCTGGATTTTTCTTCTGGGGCATCAGGCTGGAGCCGCTGGTGACCCCGTCGCCCAGTTCCATCCAACCGAATTCTTCGCTCGAATAGAGAATCCAGTCTTCCGCGAGCCGGCTCAGGTGGAGCATAATCATCGAGGCCGTGTATAGGAAATCGAGCGCGAAGTCGCGGTCCGCTGAAACATCCATGCTGTTACGAGTGATGCTGTCGAACCCCAGATCGCGAGCAATCGCCTCGCGATCGAATGGAAACCCGCTCCCGGCTAGCGCGCCCGATCCGAGCGGCATGACGTTGGCGCGCCCGCGCGTTTCTTTCAGCCGCTCAGAATCGCGTTCGAACATTTCGAAATACGCGAGGATGTAGTGCGGCCAGAGAACGGCCTGCGCCCGGCGCGTGTGTGTGTAGCCCGGCACCACCGCCGCCGGATACTCGCGCGCGATTGTGAGCAAAGCCCGTCGCACGTCCAGGAGCCGTTCGTGAATGGCATCGATCTCTTCGCGCAGCCACAGCCGTATATCGAGCGAGACCTGCTCGTTGCGGCTGCGGCCGGTGTGAATCTTATCGGCAAGGCAGCCTACGCGCTCCCCGAGCTTCCGGATCACCAGAGTGTGGACGTCCTCATCGGATGCGCCATCGAAGAAACCGGGCTGACGAGTCTCTTGGCGAATCTGCTCGAACGCATCGACGATGGTGTTGCGCTCAGCCGGCGTCAGTACGCCAACCTGCTCCAGCGCGCGCGCAAAAGCCTGTGACCCGCGGCAGTCCACGTCCACCAGGCGCTTGTCAAAGCTCAGCGATTCCGAGAAGCGCTCAAAGATCTCCGATGGCCCCGTTTCAAACCTGCCGCCCCACAGTTTCATCCGTGCTTCTGGCTGGCGGCCCGGACCTTCATCGGCAAGCCGATCAGATTGATGAAACCCTGGGCGTCCTTCTGATCGTATTCGGCGCCCATTGTGAAACTGGCGATGTTGAGCGAATACAACGAGTGCGGCGATTTGCGGCTGACCGGTTCGATCGTACCCTTGTAGAGGCGCAGCGTGATTTCGCCGCTGGTGGTTTGGCTGGTCACCTCGAAAAATGCATCGAGCGCCGCCCGCAATGGCGTAAACCAAAGGCCGTTGTAGACCAGCTCGGCGTAATCGAGCGCGAGCTTCTGCTTGTAGTGCAGCGTGCCGCGGTCGAGCGTAAGCGCCTCGAGCTCGCGATGCGCGGCCATGATGAGCGTCCCGCCGGGAGTCTCATAGCACCCTCGTGATTTCATACCGACGAAACGATTCTCGACCAGATCGACACGGCCGATACCGTGAGTGCCGCCAATTTCGTTCAGCTTTTCGAGCAGGCCGACACTCGAGACATAATGTTGCCCGTTCACGGATACCGGATGGCCTTGCTCGAATCCGATGGTGATATCCGCCGGCGTGCCGGGCGCGTCTTTCACGCTCTTGGTTAGCATCCAGATCTCGTCCGGCGCGGCATTGGCCGGGTCCTCGAGCGCGCCGCCTTCATGCGATATATGCCAGATATTGCGATCGCGGCTGTAGATCTTGGTTGTGGATTGCGCAATCGGAACGTTGTGCTTCGCGGCGTATTCAATCGCGTCTTCGCGCGAAACGATGTCCCACTCGCGCCACGGAGCGATCACGGGCAAATGCGGCGCCAGCGCCTTGTAAGTGAGCTCGAAACGAACCTGGTCGTTGCCCTTCCCGGTGCACCCATGGGCTAACGCATCGCATCCGGTTTCGAGCGCGACTTCCACCTGACGCTTGGCGAGCAGCGGCCGCGCAATGGATGTGCCGAGCAGGTATTTGTGCTCATAAACGCCGCCCGCGCGCACCAACTTCCACAAGTATTCGCTTACGAACTCCTCGCGCATGTCGGCCACGTACACTTCCGAAGCGCCGGTCTTACGGGCTTTATCCTCGAGGCCGGTGAGTTCGTCATCGCCTTGGCCAATGTCGCCGCACACTGCTACCACTTCGCACCCGTAATGCTCTTTAAGCCACGGAATAATGATGGATGTGTCGAGCCCGCCTGAGTAGGCGAGAGCCACCTTTTTCGGTTTCTGCATAGGAATGCCGGAACGAGGGCCCGATGCCCGCGTTATGAGAGCAACATCAACAATAGCGCCTTCTGCACGTGAAGGCGATTCTCGGCCTGATCGAACACCATTGATTGAGGAGATTCAAACACGTTGGTGGTGACCTCTTCGCCGCGTTTGGCGGGCAGACAGTGCATAAAACGCGCTCCGGGACGGGCTTTAGCCATCAGCGCCGGGTTCACCTGATAATCCGCGAAATCGTGGACACGCTTCTCGCGCTCACCCTCCTGCCCCATGCTGGTCCAGACGTCTGTGTAGACGGCATCGGCTCCGGCGAGCGCCTCGTAAGGATCAGTCGTAACGATCAGCGCCGCCCCGGTGCTCGCGGCTAAATCTTGCGCGCATGCGGCGATGCCGGTATTCGGACCGTGGCCTTGTGGATGGGCGAGGCTGAAATCGAGCCCAAGCTGCGCGGCGCAGATCATCAGTGAATGCGCGACGTTGTTCCCATCGCCAACAAAGGCGAGTTTGCGTCCGCGAAGATCGGCGCCGAAATGCTCCCGCAGAGTAAACATATCCGCCAGCGCCTGGCAAGGATGGTAAAGATCGCTGAGCGCATTGATCACCGGCACGCTAGACCAGGCCGCCAGTTCTTCAATCGTGTCATGTGAAAACGTACGGGCCACAATGCAGTTGGTCCAACGATCCAGATTCCGTGCAACGTCCTGCAGCGGCTCCCGGTCTCCGATCGGGCCGTTGCTCAAGACCGCATCGCCGCCGAGCTGCTTAATCGCTAGCTCAAACGTGATGCGCGTGCGCAGCGAGGGCTTTTCAAACAGCAGGCTCAGATAACGGCCATTCAGAGCGCGCGAGTAGCGGCCGCGATTGTGTTTGACCTGGGCGGTGAGCGAGAGCAAGCTAGCCAGCTCATCGCGCGTCAGATCGAGATCCGACGTGAAATCAGCCGCGGAAATGCGGGGCGTGATGCTGAGCGGAGCGTGGACGTGAGCGGAGGCTGCCATGGGCCGGTGATGAATGATTATTCAGTCAATTGCATAATCACACATTCGGAAAGCAAAGTCAACGCCACCGGTCCGGGTGAAACGGTGAAGCTGATGATTACCGTTGCGCTGGCGCGTGGTCTTATACTTAGGGCAAGGACAAACTGTTGGTCGAGAACGCTCTCCACCCCGTATATCTGGAAATCGTAGACTTTATCGCCGCCGAAACAACACCGGAGACTGTGGTGAGTTTTCGTCCATCCATCACAGCGCAAACCAGAGTGGAAGAACTCATAGCCAAAGAGAAGGAAACGGTTCTGTCTCCGGAGGAACGGGCTGAGCTGGATCATTTTCTGGAACTCGAGCACATTCTTCGGATCGCCAAAGCTCGCGCCCGCTTGATTCTCTCGCGTGGCGAGTGACATCACTCCAGAGCGCCGGACGGTCGTCGCTGTCCGAGCGAGAGAGAAATGTGAGTACTGTCTGATCCATGAACGGGACGGCGGCTTTACTCATCAGGTGGACCACATCGTAAGCCGGAAACACGGCGGGATCTCAACAACCCGCAATCTTGCGTACGCCTGTATCCTCTGTAATCGGTATAAGGGCACTGATCTCGGGTCGATTATCCGGCCATCGGATCAAATCGTTGCACTCTTCAATCCGCGTCTCCAGAAATGGTCCGATCACTTCCGCTTGGAATGTCCAGTAATCCAGCCCATTACACTCGAGGGTGAAGTGACGCTAAAATACTGCGTCTCAACGCGGCAGAACGGGTTATCGAGCGCCAAATACTACAGCAGCTGCGCCGTTACCCGCGGCTGACGGAATGAATCCCGCTTGCCCCGCTTACCCGGCCAACATTGACATCTTCTCACTTTAGAACTATTCTTAGATTTCATCGTGACTCTTTCCCGGCCTGAGATCCTCGCTGCTTTCCACGACCGGCAGGTCCGCTGCACTCCTCAGCGCTATACAATTCTCGATTACCTGCTGCGCAGCCGGGTGCATCCTACCGCCGAGGAGATTTACAGCGCCATTAACAAACGGGATCCGCGGGCTTCGCTCGCTACCGTCTACAACAGCCTCCACGCGATGTCGAAAGCCGGGTTGATACGCGAGGTTACGGTGGAGGGCCACGCCGTCCGTTTCGAATCGAACACCGATAAGCATCACCATTTCGTGTGTGACAAATGCGGGCGCGTCGAGGACGTCGACTGGTTCGAGATTCCGCAGCTAAAGCAACAGGCACGGCTGGGCCGCCGCACCATGCGCCAATACGAAATTGTGATGCGAGGATTTTGCAGTTCTTGTAAGTGAATCTAAAAAGGAGCTAGTGATCATGGGAAAAGTTGCAAGACAAGTTGTTGAACAGGCCGGAGTGGACGTAAACGTTCTGGTCGACAAGCTGGTGCGCGCGGCGGGAGCCGAATTCACCACCTTTTACTACTACACCATTTTGCGCGTGAACTCGATCGGGTTCGATGGCGAAGGTCTCAAGGAGATCATCGAGGACGCCCGCATTGAAGACCGTAACCATTTTGAGGTATTGTTCCCGCGAATTTATGAATTGGGCGGGGCTCTGCCTCGCGATATCCGGCAGTTTGCGGACATTGCGGGATGTCCGGATGCCTATCTGCCCGAGAACCCGCGAGACATGAAGGCCATGCTCGGAGTCCTGGTAGAAGCGGAACGCTGCGCCATCCGCACTTACACCGAGATTTGCAACATGACGTTCGGCAAGGACCATCGCACCCACGATATGGCCCTAGCGATCCTGAATGAAGAGATCGAGCACGAAGCGTGGTTCTCCGAGTACCTGGGTGAGGGTCCGTCCGGCCACTTCCGGCGTGGCAAGCCCGGCGACTCGCCTTACGCAAAACGCTTCATGACTTCTGACTTCTAACGGTGCCGTTCGTGAAACTGGCCCGGGTGGACGAAATTCCGCCCGGGCAAACCGTGTACTTCTCACTCGAGAAAGGGCCGGTCGTGCTGGCGAATTACGAAGGTACGGTTTACGCCGTTTCAGGTTTGTGTCTTCACAAGTTGAACCCGCTCGATGGGGCCAGGATGTGGGGCCCGTACATCGATTGCCCTTATCATCATTTCCAATACGATGTCCGAACCGGAGCGAATCACTTTCCGCGGAACGTTTATCCTAAGGACGTGCCCGGAATAGACGCTCAGCTTAAATCTTTAAAGACCTACGCCGTCGAACTGAGAGATGGCGAAGTGTGGGTGAACCTCGATGAGTAACTTAGCAGATCAGCATTGCGTGCCTTGCCGCGGCGGGGTTCCCGCTCTGCGTTGCGATGCTCTAACTCCCCTCGCTCAGCAGGTGCCCGATTGGAAGATCGTCGAAGAGCATCACCTCGCGAAAACATTTGTCTTTCCGGATTTCCGTCAGGCCCTGGAGCTTGTCAACCGGATCGGCGAGGTTGCCGAGGCCGAAGGGCACCATCCCGATATCTGTCTGACCTGGGGGAAAGTGGACGTGCAGATTTACACGCACAAGATCAAGGGTCTGAGCGAAAGCGATTTTGTGCTTGCGGCCAAAATCGATCGGGTTTATTTTGATTTTCTCAAACAACACTGAAGCGCACCTGTTTGCGCCTCTAACGATTCGGAGCGTTACGTTGCGAAACCGAATTGCGGTTTCACCAATGTGCCAGTACTCCTGTGAAGACGGGTTCGCAACTGACTGGCACCTGGTCCACTTGGGTAGCCGCGCGATCGGGGGAGCCGCGCTGGTGTTCGCTGAAGCGACAGCGGTGGAAGCGCGCGGCCGCATTTCGCCGGAAGATCTGGGCATCTGGAAGGACGAGCACATCGAGCCGCTCGCCCGGATTGCCCGTTTTCTCGAACAACAGGGAGCCGCACCGGGAATCCAGTTGGCGCACGCGGGGCGCAAGGGCAGCACAACGCCGCCGTGGGCTGGCGGGCGCTTCATCGATTTGGCAAGCGGAGGGTGGCAAACCGTTGGACCCGGCGCAGTACCCTTCCGGCCCACCGATTTCAACCCGATCCCGCTTTGCATTGCCGATATTCGTGAAGTGGTGGCATCTTTTGCGGCTGCAGCCAAGCGGGCTTTGACTGCCGGGTTTCAAATTATCGAACTCCACGCGGCGCACGGCTATTTGCTGCAAGAGTTCCTGTCGCCTTTAAGCAACCAGCGCGAAGACGAATACGGCGGATCGTTTGAAAACAGAATTCGTCTGCTGTGCGAAGTAGTGCAGGCCGTGCATTCCGTTTGGCCTCGGGAGAATCCGCTATTTGTGCGGATTTCATCCACCGATTGGGTGGAGGGCGGGTGGACCATTGACGATTCGGTGGCGCTAGCCGTACAACTCAAGAAATTGGAAGTGGATCTGATCGATTGCTCCTCCGGCGGTAATGCCGCTCGCGCACAGATCCCGCTCGGTCCTGGATACCAGGTGCCGTTCGCTCAGCGGATTCGCAATGAAGCGGGAATCGCGACAGGGGCTGTCGGCCTGATCACCGATGCGGATCAGGCCGACGGCATTATCCGGCATGGCGAGGCCGATCTGGTGCTGCTCGCGCGAGAGACGCTGCGCGATCCGTATTGGCCGATGCACGCGGCAGCCAAGCTCGGGCAAGAAGTAAAGCCACCGCTCCAGTATGCGCGCGCCTATCCAAGCTAACCAACGCCTAACCCCTCTTACCAGCTTTAATCCTGTCGACAGCCGAGTGTATCTCAGCCGAATCGGGCATCAATGCCAGAGCTTTGTTGACGTACGCCGACCCGTCGATGCCGGCGGTCAGATCGTCCTTATACCGCCACTGCATCTCTTTGATCGATTCAACGAAATAGCCGTAATCGAATAAGGCCAGCGCGTTGGGCTTTTCGGCTGCACGCTGGC
Source organism: Bryobacteraceae bacterium (assembly GCA_051000095.1). Taxonomy (GTDB): domain Bacteria; phylum Acidobacteriota; class Terriglobia; order Bryobacterales; family Bryobacteraceae; genus JBBSHP01. The sequence goes on from JBPCOQ010000190.1 coordinate 31,276, forward strand.
GCAACTTCGACAGCAACTCCGCCGCGGCGGCATGGTCCTTTTCACCATAGATGGTGGCGCGGCGCAGGGTCTCCATCCGCGCCAATACAGGCGTCCTCGCATCCAGGAGTTTCAGAGTGTCGGCGCTGAGTTGCTTGGTGTTGTAGCTGGAATCGGGATTGTCCCAACCTGCGGCCGTATTGTTGCCCCAGGGCAGCGACGGCGCGGTCCCAATGTTGTAGGATTGGCAGATCAGCGGCGGTCCGGCCTGCGCCGCGAAGATAGCCGCGAATGCCGCGAAGCCAATTTTCAAAAACATTCTGTTGAGCATGTGTTGCCTCCGGCTGACAAGACGGAAATGCGGCGCAAGTGTTAACGTTATTCTTGATGCCATCGACGGTTCAACCGCCCAAGCGGCTGCTATTTGGCCCAGGTCCGACCATGGTTGAGCCTCGCGTGTACGAGGCCTTAGCCCAACCGGTGGTCGGGCACTTGGACCCGTTCTTCTTCGAGGTCGCCGGCGAAGTGGGGCGCCTTCTGCGGATTGCGTTCGGTACAAAGAATGAATTTACGATCGCGATCTCCGGAACCGGATCGTCGGGAATGGAGGCCGCTGTCGGGAACTTCGTCGAGCCGGATTCCAAATTCGCGGTGTTCGCCAACGGCTACTTCTGCGATCGCCTCGCAGAAATGGGAAAGCGGCAGGGGGCGCAAGTTGTTCGCATCGAGAAACCCTGGGGCGAGACGTTCTCCTATGAAGAGGCTTCCGGATTCTTGCGCCGCGAGCGCCCGCAAGTAATCGCATTCGTACACGCGGAGACTTCGACCGGCGCGCTGCAGGATCCAGGCGCAATCTGCAAGGCAGCTCGCGAAGTAGATGCGCTGGTCATCGCCGATACGGTGACGTCCCTTGGCGGGATGCCGGTCAACGTGGATGAGCACGGCATTGATGTGGCCTACAGTTGTACTCAAAAAGGGTTGAGTTGTCCCCCAGGATTGGCTCCGTTGACAGCTTCGCCGCGTGCGCTCGAACGGTTGACTTCTCGCAAAAGCGCGGTGCGCGAATGGTATCTCGATCTGAAGCTGCTGGCTGAATATTACGATGGCCGCAAGTATCATCACACAGCATCGAGCTCATTGTTCTACGCGCTATGCGAAGGGCTGCGAGTAATCGATGAAGAAGGCTGGCAGAATCGCTTCGCGCGGCACGTCCGCAATCACCAGGCGTTGGCGCAAGGCCTGGAGCGGCTCGGAATGCCAATGCATGTCGCCGAAGGATTTCGGATTCCAACGTTGAACACTCCGCGGGTGCCGCGGGGTGTCGACGACGCGAACGTCAGAAAGCATTTGCTCGATAAGCACGGGATCGAGATCGCGGGCGGCTTCGGTCCATTGGCCGGCCAGATCTTTCGAATTGGTTTAATGGGTCCACTGTCAACCGAAAGCAGCGTGCAGATGTTCTTGGGCGCGCTAAGCGAAGCATTAAGACAGGCGTGCACCCCGTTCCGATAAAACGATTAAACCTAGTACTTGACGTTAGCACTTCGGGTCACAGTTACATCAGCGTTCGTCAGACCAAACCTTTCGCCATTTTCGAGAACATCGGGGCCCTTCGCCGGCTTCGCGTAGCCATGCGTCATAAAGCCATACCCGACGATCAAGAAATGGAACCGGTGCTATCGAGCCATGTTCCAGAGATCCGCGAATCCGACAGGGGAGGTGGAGGGTAACTGTTTTCCAATAGTCGCCAGCGGCTAGGAGTTTTCATATCGCGGCTCGTCAGCGCCGTACTCGGAAATTAGCGAGGAGTGAGAGAGCGATAAGATCTATCTCGGAACGGGAAACAGCAACCCGCCGCTTCAGGAATAAATTTACAGAAAACAACTTGGTTTGCCGCCGATGTCGACGCTTGCACCTACAAGTGCGCCGATTCGAACATTGCGTGGCATCCGCGTGATTACCATGGACGAAGCCGCCATCGGGGGTAACGTTGGGGGCAACGTGATAATGTTGATCAGTGAGCGCTCGACAGTTGTGGCATTTGTTAAGACACTGTTAAGCGATGCGGACATTCAGAAAGGTTTTGTGCGATGAAGCTCCGAGTGGTTGTCTTTCTTGTGTTGACGGCCGCGGCAATCGCGGCCCGGCAGCAGCGGCCCTACCTCAATGCGGCGGTCGAAGCCGCGCACTGGATTGAGTCGAATGCCATCAAGTCGGACCACGGCGCCACTTGGCCCACCATCCCGCCCGACAAAAAGACCATCAACACCAGCCTTTACAGTGGCACGCCCGGTATCGTGCTATTTTTTCTGGAAGCCTATCGCGATACCGGCGATAAACGCTATCTTACCGACGCGCGTGGGGGCGCCGATTCGCTGATTGCATCATTATCCCAGGAGAAGCAGACCGGCCTCTACACGGGATTGGCGGGCATCGGCTTTGCTCTGGAAGAGACCTACAAGACCACGCACGACAGCAAGTATCGCGACGCAACAATCGCCTGCGTTCAGAAGATTAAGGATTCGGCTGTCAAGGCCGGCCGGGGCGTCCAGTGGAGCGATACGAATGATATCATCAGCGGCACGGCGGGAACGGGACTGTTCCTGCTGTATGCGGCGCGGGAATTAAACGATCACGCCGCCCGTGATCTCGCCGCCGGGGCCGGCAAGCGGCTCATTGAAGTTGGACATCCGGACAGCGGCGGTTTGCGATGGATGATCGATTCCAAATATCCTCGCAACATGCCAAACTTTTCCCACGGGACGGCTGGCATCACGTATTTCCTCACCACTCTGTACGCGGACACCAAGGAGAAAGAGTTCCTGGACGCCGCTTTACTCGGAGCTAAGTACCTGATCTCCATCGCGAATACGGAAGGAGATCAGTGCCTGATTTTCCATGCCGACCCGGACGGCAAGAATCGCTACTATCTTGGTTGGTGCCACGGACCAGCGGGCACGGCTCGCACCTTTTACCGGCTGTACCAGGTGACTGGTGATAACACATGGATGGATTGGACCAAGAAGTCAATGCGGGGGTTGCTCAACAGCGGCATTCCCGAAAAGCGCACGGACGGATTCTGGAACAACGTCGGATGGTGCTGCGGTTCGGCTTCGGTGGCCCAGTTTGCGCTCGAGATGTACGAAATCACGAAGGATAAGAACTATCTCGACTTCGCTAGGCGCCTCACGTCGGACTTGCTCGCGCGCGGCACTCGAGAAGGCGATGACATGAAGTGGAGTCATGCCGAGAACCGCGTCAAGCCTGGCGAGTTGACTGCGCAAACAGGGTTGATGCAGGGCGCGGCAGGTATTGGATTATGGCTACTGCACCTCGATGAATTCGAGCGCGACAAGAAGGATTGGATCAATTTACCCGATTCGCCGTTTGGAGCAAACTCGCATTGAACCGCAATTTTCGATTGAACCTATGAACTGGATCGTCCGCTTTCTGCCGTTGCTTCTACTTGGTTGCTTCGAGGCTGGCTCACAAACCGCTCCGGCCCGAGGGATGAAGGTTTATATCTCGGTCGACATGGAAGGTGTCGCGGGCGTTGTGACGGCGGATCAGTTGGCGCCCGCCTCCTTTGAGTACGGCCGCTTTCGTGAGTTCATGACGCGCGAAACTCTAGCCGCTGTCAACGCCGCCAAACAGAGCGGCGCGACCGGAATACTGGTGAGCGATTCGCATGGGAATGGCGAGAACCTGTTGCTCGAGTTGTTCCCGACGGATGTCCGGGTAATTCGATCGTGGCCGAGAAAGCTCGCGATGATGGCGGGGATTGACCGCACCTTCGACGCGGTGCTGTTTATCGGCTATCACGCATCGACGAATAATATGCAGGGGGTCCGGGCTCACACCTTCTCGAGCGCGTATCTCTCGCGAGTGGCTTTGAATGGAAAGGTAGTCACCGAAGGCGCGTTCAACGCGGCGATCGCCGGACACTTCGGCGTTCCAGTGGTCATGATGTCAGGCGATGACGCAGCGATCGCGGAAGTTCGCTCGCTGGTAGGGAATATTGAAGCCGCGGAAACGAAAAAAACACTGGGCTTTCATGCGGCCAACACCATCACTCCGGAAGCCTCATACAATCTCATTGGCGAGAAGGTGAAGACGGCCCTGGGGCGAATTCGGGACTTCCGCCCGTATATTGTAAGCGAACCAGTTACGGTGGACGTGTCCTTTAAGAATTACCGTCCAGCCGAGGTACTCTCGTATTTGAGCATTGTCGAACGCATTGATTCGCATTCGATCCGGTTTCGCGGGCGCGACATGCTGGAGGTTTCGAATTTCATGGAATTTCTATCCAGCTACAGCGAAGGACTGCAACCGTAAACTGGCACGCCGTGCAATCAGCGGCCTTGGGCCGCCGCGAATTGTCCCGCGTATATATGGGTTTTCTTCTCCTTCGTGCCTGGCGCGGGCTCGACGATTCGCTTGGTTATCGCTGACGACAGGACGATGGAAGTCGTCGTGGCCACGTAAGGCGTGAGGTGGTCGATTACGGATTCCAGATGATCCACGGAAGATACACACACCTTGATGATGAAGGTGTCGGTGCCGGTCACGCGGTGGCATTCCCGCACTTCGGGCAGATCGCGGGCGACCGTTTTGACGCGTTCCAGAAACTCGCCCACGACGCTGATACGGATAAACGCCATGATCGGGAATCCGATCTTGGCGCAGTTGACCTCGGTTCGGTAGCCTTCAATAATCCCCGCGTCCTCCAGTTTGTGGACCCGCTCCACGACAGCCGCGGTCGAGAGCCCCACCTTACGCCCCAGCTCGGCGAACGTGATCCGGGCGTTCTGCTGCATCTCCACCAGGATCTTCCATCCGATATCGTCCAGTAAACGTTTCGGCTCTTCGGTCATACGGGATTCATTCCTTACGATCTCAGGCGATATGCCAGTAATACCTTAAACAGAGCCTTCAAATCAAGCTTGTGCGTTTATTAAAATGAATCACGTTGAGCACAAACCTACTCGATTTCGCGGAAGAACTCACGGCCCGTATCCGGGAAGCCAATCCCGCCTCCGTTCCAGGGAGAGTGGCTGAAGTGTTGGCGGATTTGTTGCAACAACCGGATCTTCTCGATGGAGAGCAACGCCAGCCCGGCATTACGTATCGCCAGCATATCTTGTAGGTTCATCCGGAGGGGCTGTTTTCAATTCTGGCGGTGGTGTGGGCGCCGGGGCAGTCCACACCCGCTCACGACCATCTGACGTGGTGCGTGGTAGGCGTCTATGAAGGAGTGGAGCGGGAGACGGTCTACCGGACCGTGGACGGCCGCCTTGTGGAGAGCGCCGTCACGGAGCATCGGCGCGGCGATGTCGTGTGCTATGGAGTGGATGCGGCAGATATTCATCGAGTCGAGAATGCCACGGAACGCCTGGCGATCTCGATCCATGTTTATGGGACCAACATCGCCAAGCTGGGCAGCAGCATTCGCCGGCGTTATCCGCGCGAGGCGTAGAGCATGCTTCAGCTTGCTTCCGGCGGGCACAAACTAAGCTGGCATGGGCCCGGCGGGCCCACCCGCGATCATGAAAACAGGCCAGGCCCAGCCAACAGGCGGCACAAACACCGGGTCGCCCCCCGACAGGCGGCACAAACCGACCGCCTGTCCCACCGCGCCAGCACGAGCTACAAGCTATTTTCGAGACAAAGCGTCGCGGGAGCCGTTTCAAGAAAGAGAGGCCGAGGCATCGGAACAAATGCAACGAATCAAACCAACACAGACTGGAAAGTCTGTGCCATATGCTATGAGACTCATTACCCGGCTCTCAATATCGCTTGCTATCGGCGGATTGGCGTGCGCCGCCGCGGACCAGGTGGTGGACGCCGATGCCGTCAAGCAGTGGCTCACAAAGGATGCGATCCCGCTGAAGACAGTGGAAGCGGGCCACGGTTTCGACGATCTGAAGCCGTTAAAGAAGGTACTGCGAAATGTCCACTTGGTGGGATTGGGCGAAGCCACGCACGGCTCACGTGAGTTCTTCCAGATGAAGCATCGCATGCTCGAGTTTCTGGTGAGAGAGATGGGCTTTACGGTATTCGCAATCGAGGCCAGCTATCCGGCTTGCTGGAACATCAACGATTACGTGCTCTATGGCAAAGGGGACCGAGCCAAAGCGCTCGCGAGCCAGGGCTTCTGGACCTGGGATACCAACGAAGTCTCGGACATGATCGACTGGATGCGCGCTTATAACGAGAAAGCGCCGGAGAACAAGAAAGTTAAGTTTCTTGGCTACGACCTCCAGAACTTCTCGCGTACTTATGAGGTAATCAATGCCTATCTCAACAAGGTAGCTCCCGAGTATGTCCCAACTGCAGAAGACGCATTCAACGACCTGAAACTACCCGCGAGCGAATACGGAAAGCGCCCCGACGAGCAACGTAAGCAGGAGACCGCGCGCATTCTCGAGTTGCTCGGTTTTCTTGGGCTGCATGAAACGGAGTTTGTCCGCAAGACTTCGCAGTCCGAGTTCGACGAAGCAATGCAGGAAGCGCGCATCCTGGCCGAGTATGATGAGGCCTACGGCCAAAACCCCGCGAAACCCGGCCGTAACCTGCGAGATTTCTACATGGCGGAGAACATCGCGTATCTGGTAAACCAGCAGCCGGCCGGCACGAAGATGGTGATCTGGGCCCACAATGGGCACATCCAGACAACCGCCTACGGAGGCGGCGTGCCGTCCATGGGCTCACATCTGCGCAAGATGTATGGCGACAGCTACTACGCCTTTGGATTTACCTTGTATGAAGGCGGCCTGCAATCGCGCGAGATGAAGCCCACCGGCGCGGGCGGCCTGAAGGAGTTCACGCTTCCGCCGGCTCCTGAAGGGTCGGTAGGCTGGTACTTCAATCTGCCCGGGATTTCCAAGTACATCGTCGATCTGAGGGCGGCGCCAAAAGAAGGACCGGTAGCGGAATTCCTGAGCATGCCACATCCGATGACCTCGGTTGGGTCCGGGTTCAATACGAGTTGGACAACCAAGCAATACATGGCTCCCACAGTGCTCAAAGACGCTTTCGATGGCATCATCTTTATCAAGAAGACGACACGCGCGCGCCCCAACCCGACAGGTATGCGCTCATGAACGTAGCACACGCTTTCACTTGCGCGGCGTTGGCCGTAATCCTCGCCGCCCCGGCAAGCGCGCAAACCAAACGCATCCGCCCGCCCTCTGAGCCTCTGCTGATCAAATGCAAGCTCCTGATCAATCCGGCGGATGGCACGACGATTCCGGATGCGGCGATCCAGGTAAATAACGGCAAGATACTCCGTGCCGGCCGGGCAGCGGACTTCCCCGCCCTGCCCGGCTACCGCGCTATCGACTTCAGCACGAAGTACATCATCCCCGGCCTGGTGGACCTGCATGCCCACATGTATGGCGGCGTGCAGTTTCGCAGCACCACCAACGAGAATGGCCCGATCCTGCTGCTGGCAGCAGGCGTAACTACCGCGTGCGGTCCCGGTTCCATGGACCCGGGCGGCGACCTGGCCATGCGCAACCGGATCGACTCCGGCTTCTGGATCGGTCCTCGCTATTTCCTGGCTGGCGAATACCTCGAGATGGATCCTGTCACGGTGCGCTGGATGAACCCGCTGTTTACGCCTGAAGAGGCGCGCCTCAAGATCGACCATTGGGCTACCGAAGGCATTAGCGCGATCAAGCTATATGCGCGCATGAATGGCGAGATCATGCGCGTCGCGGTGGATCATGCGCACGAGCACGGGTTGCGCGTAATGGCGCACGTCGGCGCAACCACTTACAAGGATGCGATCGAGATGGGCGTGGATGAGCTGTTCCACGGGGTGCTGGCTCTTCCGGATGCGTATCCGCCCGATCTCGATCCGAAAGATACGGCACGCCGGGAGCAGATCACGGAGTCGCTCGACTTCTCCCAACCGAAGTTTCAGGAGATCTTCCGGCTCGCCGCGGAGCGAAAGGTAGTGCTCACACCCACGGCTGTAGTCCGCGAGCCGCTCCTCATGGACAAACAGCACATGCAGGAGCAGAAGCGCTTTTTTGCGCCATCTACCTGGGAACGCATCCTGAAGGTGGCGGACCAGCCCGTGTCCCCGGCGGTAACTACGATCATGGACAAGCAACGCCAATTCATCAACGCAGCGTACAAGGCAGGCTGCATGCTTGGCACCGGCACCGATTACGTGGTGTGGCGTCTGCTGCATGGATACAGTCTGTGGCGCGAGATGGACATCTTCGCCGAGGCCGGTCTGCCGCCGATGGCAATTCTTAAGGCGGCCACGTTCAATGGAGCATACGCTATCGGGCGTACCGATCAACTTGGATCTGTCGATGCAGGCAAGCTGGCCGATTTCGTAGTATTGGATGCGAATCCTTTAGATAACATCGGCAACGTGCGATCGGTACATCGAGTGGTGAAGAACGGGATCATTTACGATCCGGAGGAATTGCGCAAAATGGTAGATGGAAAGATCTACTGATCGTAAAGTGAAAGACAGCATGGATACTTATATCCCCACGGAACGCACGCAGGTGCGGCGCTTGCCGAAACGCGGCGTCTATGACAAGGCGCTGATCCATTCGATCCTCGACGAGGGCTTTGTCTGCCACGCAGGGTTCGTGGTAGACGGACGTCCGTATGTGATTCCGACGGGGTATGCGCGTGTGGACGAGCGGATTTACCTGCACGGGTCCGCCGCGAGCCGGATGCTCCGGAAGCTCGACCAGGGCGTCGATGTCTGCGTCACAGTAACACTTGTCGACGGATTGGTGCTGGCGCGTTCGGCATTCCACCATTCGATGAATTATCGTTCCGTAGTCGTGCTGGGCAAGGCGCGGCTGGTGACCGATCGCGACGAAAAGCTCGCGGCGTTGCGATCATTCACCAACCACGTGGTGCCCGAGCGATGGGAAGAGGTCCGGCCGCCGACCGAGCAGGAGCTGAAGGCGACCAGTGTACTGGCTCTCCCACTCGACGAGGTTTCCGCAAAGGTGCGGACCGGGCCGCCGATCGACGATGAAGAAGATTATTCGTTGCCGATCTGGGCGGGCGTGGTCCCGATATGCACCCAAATTGGGGAACCGTTGTCCGATGATCGTGTGCTGCCCGGGGTCGAGCACCGGGTCCGCCGCGAACTTGCGGTATAGGAGAAAATAAACCGATATGTCCCCACGTACCTCGCTATCGCTCCCCGATCTGGATACGGCGCTCGCCCGGTTTCCCAGAACCACCTTGGCCCACCTGCCGACCCCGCTCGACAAACTGCCGCGCCTCTCGCGGAATCTGGGCATTGATCTATATTGCAAACGCGATGACCAGACCGGCCTTGCGTTCGGCGGCAACAAGACCCGCAAGCTGGAATTCATCATGGGCGACGTGCTCGCGCAGGGCGCGGACACCGTGATCACTTGGGCCGGAGTGCAATCCAACTGGTGCCGCCAGACCGCTGCCGCGGCGAACAAGCTCGGCATCAAGCCGGTTCTGGTTCTATTCAAGAGAAGCGGCCTGCCATCCGAGATGGACGGTAATCTGCTGCTTGACTCTCTGTTAGGCGCGGACATCCGGATGATCGACCTTGAATCCGGCCGCAAGATGATGGAGTTTGAAAGTCTGCGCGACATCCTAGACGGCATCGCCGATGAGGAACGGAAGGCCGGACGCAAGCCCTACATCGCGCCCATTGGCGGGTCGGCCGTGGAAGCCTCCATGACCCAACCGCTGGGCGCGCTTGGGTATCTTCAAGCAGTGAGTGAGCTGCAGAAGCAGGCCGCCGCGCAGGGCTTCCATATGGATGTGATTGTGGTGGCGACCGGATCGGGCGGCACGCATGCCGGCCTGATTGCCGGGGTGAAGTTGCTGTGCCCGGAAACAAAGCTGATTGCGATCAGCGTGAGTGATGACCGCGCGACAATCTCGCGTTGCGCCAAGCGAATCGCTGATCAGGCGTTGCAGGCTCTGGGTGAGAATGTGACCACAACAGACGAGGATGTCATCGTCTACGACGAGTATTTCGGAGCCGGTTACGGGCTGCTCAATCGCGAGACGGCCGAGGTGGTGCGAAGAGTCGCCGCCACGGAGGGCGTCCTGCTCGATCCCGTATATACTGGCAAAGCGATGGTAGGCCTGTTGGATCTTGTTCGAAGAGGCGAAATCCCAGCGGGCAGCAACGTCGTCTTCATGCACACCGGCGGCACGCCCGCACTGTTTCCTTACCGGCAAGAACTGCTGGTGTAGCGCTTATTGTATGTTTCTTAAGACCCGATAGAAAACATCTGGGTCTTCGTCTAAGTGCAACACAGGCAAGAATGCCTGTGCCACTTACTCAGCGGACTACGTTCGGTTTGCCTGCGTGGAGCAGGTCCCCGACCGGTCCCCGACCTGCTCGCCGAAGGCGATGTTTTAGGATTCGCCACTGGAACGCGAGCCGGTCAGAGACCTGCTCCACATTTTTGCAAAGACGTAAGTTATTGAAAATGTTTTGGTTCCGCTTAAGTAAATGGCACTGGGCACTTGCAAGTTACATGTCGTCGCCGTAGCCTAGCGGGCCAAACATGTTCAGTTTGCCGTCAGAAGCCAGCAGCGCAAAGAAATCGCCGATGCCGGCCAGTCCCGTCATATAGCTGTAGTCGACATTATGGCCTGGCGGCTCCCAATAGATCTCATTGCCAGTTTTCTTGGCGGATTCCTCCAGTTGCCGGATACCGTCGCGTACGTCTTTGAAGTAGGCCGGGTCCTGCGTTGCCCGCCACATGATATAAATCGCAGCGGTGTTGCCGCTGATCCCGTGGCAGACGCTGCCGTTCTTCCGCACATTTACGCCTTGATCGAGAATGTAGTTGGTGCTCTTTTCGGCCCAATCGAGATATTGCTTGTCTTTGCTGCGGAAATAGAGATCGAGGAAAAACGGATTCATGCCGGGATTGCCATGACACCACTGCGATGAGTAGCGCGTTTTGCGCGCCAGCTCCTCGTGATACCACTTGACGCCGTTCTTCTCGGGAATGGCGATCTCCTCAATGTGCTCCATGGCCTTGTCGGCGTATTCTTTGTACTTATCGACCTTTGTGGCGCGATACAGCCGGTCGAGATAGTAGCCGATACCGGCCGGCCCGTGCGAAAAGCCGACGAAATAATACTCGACGTTGGTGCCGCGCACTTTCCACTTCACTCCCTTCGCCTGCGGCTCCGCTGTGGCCACCAGGAAATCGCCCAACTTCTTGGCGCCATCAAGATAAGCGGATTTTTTGGTGACGTCGTACATTTTCAGCAGGAACAGTCCTGTACCAGCCGCGCCGGCAATGATATCCGGACTGCTCTTTTCGCCGGTATCGGGTTTCGCGATGATGCGATCCGCAATGGCCTCGGCCGTCTTCAGGCGCTCCTTGGATTTGGTCACGTGGTACGCGTACAGGAACAGGTACCCAGGCCCGGCGTTCCCCTCGAAAAGGCCATTCTGCGTGTCGTGCAGATACATCCCGGCGCTGTCCCGCTTGGCTTGGCTCAGGATATACGCCATGCAGCTATTCGCGGCGTCCAGGTGCTTGCTCTCATGGGTCACCGCATAGGCTTTCATCAGGAAGTAACAGATGCCCGAATCGCCCAGATAGAAGTCAACCGATTCCTCGTTTTTGCCGCCCTGCGTAACGTTCACCCACGAGATGCCCTGGTCTCTCTTAACGGCCTTGCCGGTCAGCGTCGTCGCGATCTGGTCGACATACGTCTTCCAGCGTACCCGCTCATCGGCGGAAAACTTCTCGACCGCGTAGGACTTCACCAAAGGAAAAACGAGCGCGAGTACAATAATCAGCCGCATATTGAGCCTCCTATTTTTCGAATACAATTCTTCCCGACTGCACCACCATCGTGATCTTTCGGAGATCTTTCATCTGTTTGAGCGGGTCGCCATCGATGATGATCAGGTCGCCGCGCTTGCCCGGCTCGACCGTGCCAAACTCGGATTCCTTCCCCAGCCATCGGGCGCCGTTGCTGCTGGCGGCGCGAAGAATCTCCGCATTCGGCACGCCCGCGCCGGCATAGGCTTCGAGTTCATCGAACAGGCTTCCATTGTCTGTGCCAGCCAACAGCATGACGCCGGCCCGTTGCGCGCGCGCCACAAAACGGCCCATTTTCCTGGCCGTGTCCTGCGCGGTCGAAAACTGCTCGAGGCTGAACCGCTGGCGCAAGCCTTCGCCAATTTGCTGGATCGCCAGCGTCGGATCGAAGCCGACATGGTGCTGGCGCATCATTTCTATCAGCGCCTCAGCTTGTGCACCGTCGGGATCGATGCCGCTCCAATCGGCTTGCATGCGCGGCACCGGATTTTTGGAGCCGTCGAGATTTTCGTTCTCGCCTTGGGGCTGCTTTTCAGCAGGCAGGAAATCCTTCCAGACACGGATGTGAGTCAGACCGTCGATACCCGCTTCCATGGCTTCCCGCCAGCCGGTGCGAACTCCGATATGGCCGGTAACTGGCAGATGAACGCCGTGTGCCGCCTTCACAGCCGCGGACAGAATATCCGGGGGCAGCATGAAATAGACCTTGGCGCAATCCGCGCCCTGCGCTTTAAGCGCGCCGAGTAAACCTGGGGCAGCATCGGCGCGATCCAACTCCACGTCCACCAGCGGATGATACCCGCCCAACCCATCGATGAGCGGGCCGCAAGAGTAGATCTTCGGGCCGGGCTTAAGACTGAGGCTGTTGGCTTCGCGGAAATCCATGCTGGTGGAAATGCCAACGCCCGGATCGCGAATGGCCGTGATGCCGTTACGAATCAGAGCGGCGCCCGCGAAAGGACTCCAGTAGTGGTAGTGATTATCGATCAGGCCGGACATTACGAATTTTCCGCCTGCGTCAATCACCTGCGCGGCGTCGCGCCCTCTGCCGGAATCCGGGTGCACCGCCTGGTGTACCGAAGCGATACGACCATCCCGGATTTCGATCGTGGAGCCCGGGGCCACATCGCTCTGCTTGCCGCCGTCGAATAGACGCGCATTCACAATCACCAGATCAGGCGCCGATTGCTGAGGCAACGGTACTTCCGCCTGGAACGCGATGGGGTTCGTCTTGCCGGACACGAGGTCCAGCCGGTACAGCTTGCGAGCGGCGCACAGCACTGCTGACTTGCCGTCCGGCGCGAGAGCGATCTGCTTCTGGCTGTACTCGCTCGAGAAGACGGGCCGCGCCGTTTCAGAAGCCGCTGGCCCAACCATAACCGATTCGACACCGTTCGCGGTTTCAATGTAGGCGAGCGTCGCTCCGTCGCGGCTCCACTCCACACTCGACTGGTGCCAGCGCGAGTGAGTCAGGCGAGCGACCTTGAGATCGCTCAAATCGATGCGGTAGAGATTGGAACCGCCGAAACGGCCCGAGTCGATGACTGTCTGCCTGCCATCGGGCGATAGCGCGAACGACCATTCATGCCATCCCTCGGTGAATGTCACCTGCTTGGGCTTGCCGCCTGAAACCGGAATTCGCCACAGGTGAGAATCGAGCTGATTCCGATCGAGCAGGAAGAACAGCTCTCCGCCGGCCGGCGAATATGCAATTTGACCAAGCGCGGCGTCGGTGTGATACAGCGAGCTGGTCGTACCGATGGAGCGGCTGTAGACCACGAGCTCCGCGCCGGACGGCATTTCGTGCGCATAGGCTAGAAATCGGCCGTCGGGAGAGAATGCCGGGTGCGAGTCCCAGCCGATGCCGTCTGAGATTGGGCGCGCCTCGCCGCCGGCGATCGGTATGAGATAGATTCGGCCGAGGATGCTGGCGGCGATGGTTGAGCCATCCGGAGAGACGGTTGGATCGCGGGTGCCGTGATCCAGTGGTGTGGCTGCAACCAAAAGCGCGGCGAAGAGAAAAATCAATGGTATAGGGGTTGGCACAAGCTGAAGCATGTGCTACTTCAGAAATTCAGCTTCAGGGCGAACTGGATCTGCCGGCCAGTATTGTCGATCGTGCTCGTGATGCGTCCGAAGCTTGGCGAGCCGGCGGCGCTCGCCGAACTTGTAAGGCTGTTGAAAATCGGATTGTTGAACAGCTTGAAGAACTCGGCGCGGAATTCAAGGTTGGCCGCCTCTCCCAACTTGTGGACCGGGAACTTCTTCGAGGCAGTCAGATCCCAGCGCTTTTGAAAAGGATTCCGGAAGAACCCGCGGGTGGAGGGCCCAGACAGCCGGCCCGAACCCCCTGGCGTGATGCTATAAATCTGGTCACCAGGGCTCGCAAATGGCGATAGCGGGCCGAACGGCGCACCTCCGGCCAGGAGAGGCGTCGTCGAGACGCATGCTTTATTCAGATAGTTGTTCAGCTTGTCCTTCACGGCTCCGCTACTCACAAGCTGGCATCCGAAACTAACCAGCCCGTACCCGTTAGCGCCGGAGAGCGAGGTGTTCCCGATCGATTGAGTGATCGTGCCAGGAAACCCGGACTGGAGCGTCGTAATCCCAGCCACGGACCAGTAGCCCAGCGCCCAACTCAGCGGGCCTTTCTTGAATCCCGGAAGTTCCCAGACATAAGTCACCACCAGACGATGGCGCTGGTCGAAGTTCGCCAGGCCCTTGTTCAGGTCTTCCACGAACTGGTTACCGGCGGGCGTGCCCCCAATGTCGAATCCCGTGCTGGCGGGGTAGGTATCAATTGTTTTGGAAAAGGTGTAGGCGCTTTTGAAATAGACGCCCTTTGCAAAGCGATGTGTAATCGTGACCAGCAACCCATCGTAAAAGGATTTACCGGCGCCCGTGATGGCGAAATTCCCTGCCGCGCTGAAACCCGCCACCGGCACGCGCGCGTCCCGATTCGCGGACGAGTTGGTGATCAGGCCGAAACGGGCTGGATTATTCGCGTTCCTTAGCAGCGCGTTGTTCAGATTCTGCGCCGCGAGCAGGTGGATGCCGTGCGATCCCACATAGCCGACCTCCGCGGTCCAGTTTGGCAGGAACTCGCCTTGCATCGTCAGGTTCCAGTTTTGCGTGTAGGGCGTCTTGATGTTGCGGTCTAGAGTCGAAAGCGAAAGCAAGGGCTGGTCGTAAATGGGCGCGCCGTTGGGACCCAGGCCCGACAGTGTTGCGAAAGTGGGATACAGCGGAAATTGAGTTGGCAGCGGAAGCGTGGGGAAAGGGTTCGACAAAATACCGGCTCGGGTCGTATTGATGTTATCGGTGTTGATCTGATAAGGCGGGTTGCTCGAGGTCTGCAGTGGCCCGCCGCCGCCGATACGCTGATAGTACAAGCCGTATCCTCCGCGCACCGCCAGCTTGGCGTTGCCGAATACGTCATAAGCGAATCCCACGCGCGGCGCGAAACTGCCATGATTATCCGTCTTCAGCGTGGACGGCGACACGCCATTCTGGTTTGCAATGATGAAGCCCGGCTGCAGGCCGGCGCCCCCAAACTGAATAGCGGATTGGGACACAAGCGATGCGTCGAAATTGGACAAGTGATTGTGTACTTCCGTCACGTAGCCGAGGTAGTCGTAACGCAATCCGAGATTGAGCGTCAGGCGGCGGGACACGCGGTAGTCGTCCTGAATAAAGCCGATGTAGTCGCGGGCCCGATACCCGTTCACGTTCAGCCCAGTACCGATCGCGATTTCCTGCGGAGCGCCGATCAGGAAATCACGAATCGAGAGATCGCCCGCCGCGCCGAGCGGCGATGGCCCGTAGAGCGCGTCGGCGATTCCGGTACCGAAGGCAAGCGTTCCCCGGTCGTAGGGCGCCACAAAATTGAACTGTTGCCGGCGTGTTTCAAAGCCGAGGCGCAAGGTGTGTTTATTGAGTATCCAGGAGACCGTGTCGCGTACGTCGAACGAGGCGTTGTGCTGGGTCTGATGGACGCTGGCAGCGTTACCGCAGCAGTTCAACTGTTCCTGGAACTGCAGGTTGGGCAGTCCATTCACGAAACTCGAATTGAATCGGGACATGCCGACATCCGCGAGCGATAGTTTCTTGAGGGAGTTAATGTCCCGCTTGTTCCAGGTGAATCCAAACACCAGATCGTTCAGTAGATTGGCGCGGAAAATTTGTGTGTCGTCGATCGCCATGCTGTCGTTGCCAAACAAATATTGGTACGCCTGGCCGAGCCCGCCAGTAGCGCCGCCAAAGTTATTGAGCGATCCCGTGCTGTAAAAACCCGATGCGCTGAGGTGGTTGGCGCCCAAGCCGGTGTTGAATTCGTGATCGATGCGAGGACTCACCTGGTCGGCGTTGTAGATCACCGGCGAGGAGAAGACAAAAGTGCCGAGCGTTCCCGCGTTAGCGCCTGCCCCGCTCGGAAACAGGAGTCCGCCGTAAGGACCGGGTGCGTTTAAGTACTTTACCGCGACGGGATCGATCGCCGCCACCGGAAGTCCGAACGCGGACGCCAGAGTGGCGGCAGATCGCGTGGCCGGAATTACCGGCAGGAACCCTGTCACTGAGCCCGAGACCCCGTTCTTTTGCCGCTGCCCCTCGTAGTTCACGAAAAAGAAGGTGTCCTTCAGCTTGGGCACCGGTCCGCCGAACGATCCACCGAACTGGTTCTGCTGCAGGAACGGCTTCTGAATGCCGTTGCGATTGAAAAAGAAATCGTTGGCGTTCAGAACGCCGTTGCGCAGAAACTCGTAAGCGGCGCCGTGGAATTGGCTCGACCCGGAGCGCGTGATCAGGTTAATATTACCGCCCGCGCTGAAGCCGGTGGTCGCGTCATAAAGACTGGTTTGGGTGCGGAACTCCTGGACGGCATCCGGGTCCGGCACCGGAACGATTCCTGCCGCCAGCGTGTGAAACTCAAAATTGTTGGCGTCCACCCCGTTCAGCATATAGTTGTTCGCCGTCGCGCGGGATCCGCCGACGAACAGAGCCTGCGAGCCTTGCAGAATCGTGGAGGAGGGCGAGGTCAAAGTGGCGCCCACGCCCGCATCGGTGGCCAGCAGATCGAAGACGTTGCGGGTCGGCAGAGGAAGAGCCGTGACCACCTGGCTGGTCACCACCGCGCCCAGAGTCGCGCTCGTGGTTTGGACCACCTGCGCGTCGCCTGTCACTACAACCTGCTCAGTCGCTGAGCCAACCGGGAGTTTCGCATTAGCCACCGTAATTTCGGTTAGGCGGACGATCAGATCGGGAAGCACAACCCGCTGAAAACCATTCGCCTCCACGGAAACCTGATAACCCGTGGTTGGCTGCACAAACGGAAAGCTGTAGGTGCCGTCGGCTTGAGTCTTGGTCTGCCGGTTCACAGCCAGCGTGGCGTTCGTGAGAGTGGCGGTTGCCCCGGGAATCACGGCGCCGCTTGCGTCTTGAACCGTACCCTGAATCGCCCCGGTCGACGAACTGACCTGGGCAGACATGCTCGTCGCCAAAACGAGCAGAAGGACTGATGGTGCGAGTATACGCTGAGTCATATCGGTGTGCCCCCTTTTGCACAAT
This sequence comes from Bryobacteraceae bacterium, assembly GCA_051000095.1. Classification (GTDB taxonomy): domain Bacteria; phylum Acidobacteriota; class Terriglobia; order Bryobacterales; family Bryobacteraceae; genus JBBSHP01. Next base: position 48,648 of record JBPCOQ010000190.1, read on the forward strand.
ATAGCGCTCGGAACGCGTGCCTCAACACGCGCAGCTTGGGTTCATTCTAAGGTAAGCACTCCCCGATCTGGAATACGGATCTTAAGGAATTCAGCCAAGAACTCCGAAGATCATGCGGCCCAAGCGCCAAGCGGCATACGATATCAATGTGTTCATTTAGCGCGATTCGACTAATCTGGCTAAGTCCCGCGGTCAAGGCGCGTTGCCGGGTCTGGTCACGAAGAGCAGCTCATTGGCGCTCGTCACGTTGCCGTACGAGTTCGACACCACGCATCGAAAGAGCGTCAAGTGGTCGGCGAGGGTTGCCGGTGGAGTCGAGTAGGTGGCCTCAGTCGCGCCCAGGATGTCTGCCATGTTCCCGGTGAACGTCCCCTTCTGCCACTGATAGCTCATCGGAGCATCGCTCGAGGCGGTAACCGAGAAGCTACCCATCTGGCCCACGAGCACCCGCGATCGCTCGGGGTTTGCAAGGATGATGGGGGCTTCGGGCGCTGGAGTGACGGTCAACGTCGCCGCGGTACTGCTGACGCTGCCGGTCCTGTCGCTGACCATGACGCTGAAACTCGCTCCGCAGTCGGGCGTGATGGCGGCCGGCACGGCATATGACGCAGCGGTCGCGCCAGCGAGATCTACGCCATTTTTCTTCCACTGATAGCTGAGCGGTGGAACGCCCGTAGCGGCGACTGAGAAGCTGACAGGCTGCCCAGCGGCCGCGGCCTGATCCGCCGGATTCGTGGTAATGGTTGGGCCAGCAGGCGCGGCGTTCACCCTCAACATCGCGGGGGCGCTCGTGATACTACCGGCATGGTTGCTGACCACCGCCTGGAACATCGCCCCGTTGTCGGCAAGGGTCGTCGCCGGCGTGGTGAACCAGTTCGCGGTGGCTCCCGGAATGTCCACGCCGTTCTTCTGCCATTGATAGCTCATGCGAGCGCTACCGGTGGCCGCAACCCAGAAGCTCGCCGGTTGTCCGCTGGGCTGGATGTTATTCACCGGCTGCGAGACAATTTTCGGCGAGTCCTGAGTGTTGGTGAGAAACTGACTGAAAAAGGCCCACAAGCCATCGGTGAAGTCGTAGCCGGTTTGGATTCCTGATGCCGGATATGTGTGGGTGCCACCGATGATAGTGACAAATGCCACTTGGGTCGCACCGGTCCCGCCCCGCCCCCCACCGATCGCGGGTCGCCACGTTGCTTGAGTGACCTTGCCGGGAATGAGCGGCGACGATTCAAACGTCGTGACCGGGTCCGCGTACAACAAGCCGTCAGCCGCGCGCCAAGCATCCACTGAATCCTTCACCATGGAGTAAGGCACATTGGTGTCCAAGGTGCCCTGAAACACGATCATGGGCACCGGTGCCGTCGGAATATTGGAAGTCAATCCCATAAACTCATCCAGCGGGCCTGCGGCTTTGATCATGGAGGGTCTCTCGCATGCATAGGCGAACGCCATGTGGCCGCCTTTGGAAATTCCAGTGATGAAGGTGTCGTTGCCGTTTTCGGACGCCTTCACCCTGCTAATCACCTCCGTGATGTAATCGTAGTCCTCGTATCCCGTGGCACGCGGATTGTCGTTATTCCATACCGTTCCGGGAGTTCCGGTGGAGTTGCCAGAGAATGAGCAGGAGACCACGACAAAGCCAGCCTGCTCGGCCTTGCGGTGCAGAAACGCTGCCGACCCACTGCCAGGACTAGCTTCCATGACAAGGATCATGGGTACAGGGTTGGTCTTGGGAAGGCTATCGGGGCGATAGACATAGTAATACCGCTTCTGCTGAAGAGCGCCGCCGCCGGCATCGGTGGTGTTCAAGGTGAAATCAACCCGAACATCCGTTGCCGCAAAACCATCGCTGGCCAGAGTCAACATACATAGCAGCAAGAATGCGCTTCGCATGAAAGGCAGTCGTGTGTTCATGGCCCTTACTCCTTCGAATGCAGCCGGAGGGCGTTACTGCTCACTATACCTTTACGCGATCGGGTGAGCAAATCGATTTCCGCTACAACATTGATCGGTGTGACCGATGCGCCAACGATTGCCTCTAAAGATTACTGCGCCTTCTTTGCGAGCAGCTCCGCGCCGGCATTAGATCCGTTTCATGGGTTAATAGAATCCACTACAGGTAAGCGATGACTGAGTAATTGGTTGTTGAACAACTTCAGATCCGTCCCGAGGATCTGGTCCAGATGGGAAATAATCTGTGCCAAATGAGCAGATAATTCTTTGAACACCGCATAATCCTGGTCGGTCGGCCGCGCGTTGCCCATATCCACCAGGTGCTGTAACGCGGCAAGCTGATTATTCAGCTTGATGGGATAGTTCAGCGTGTCTCGCGGGCTGCGGTTGCGGACCTGGTAAAGCTCCTCTTCCACTGCGCTGAGTTTCGCCTTCAACGCCGTCGCGGCACTGGAGATCTGGTCATCTTTACTTACCCGCTGATCGATCTGGCTCTTGAGAGCGCGAATTCCGATCACCGCCTGGTCCGCCTGGCTGGTCTTATCGCGAATCTGCATCGCTAGTTGAAACTGCTGTTGGAGATCGGCATCGCTGATGGCGTTTAAACGCGGGTCTCGCTGGATGATCAGCGGCTTGGTTTCCGTCTGCCCATTTGCGGTCAATCGAACCGCGTAGTTGCCTGGCGGCGCTTGCGGACCAACCCCGGCAGCGGCGCCGCGCAGAACGATCCCGGGGAACGTTACCGGTCCGGGATAGCGCAGGTCCCACACGAAGCGGTTGACCCCGGTTCCAATGGCCGGCGCGCGGGCCGTAGCGGCCGCGGGACTCTCGTCATCCGCGCTGTCCTGCGGCTTGCTGCCGGCGGCCGCGGAGCTGTCGAAAGTGCGGATCACTTGTCCCTTGCCGTCGAGAATTTCGATCACCACCTTGTCAGCGCCACGATTCAAGTAATAGTCCAGGATTGCCTCGCTCACGGAACGGATCACCGGTGGTGGATCGAACAGGTGCGCCTTCGCATTTGCGATCTCGGGCGTGAGCTGGCGCAGCACGTCGATGTTATCGAGAATGTAGAACGACCGGCCGTGGGTTGCAATCACCAAGTCGTTCTTCTCAACGACAAGATCCGCAATCTGGGTATCTGGCAGGTTTAGCGACAGGGTTTGCCATTGCGCTCCATCGTCAAACGAGACGTAGATGCCGTGTTCGGTTCCCGCAAACAGCAACCCACGACGGCGGGGATCTTCTCGCACGGCGTGAACGAAATCATCATCGGGAATCCCGTTGACGATTTTGGCCCAACTCTTCCCGTAGTCTTTGGTTTTGAAGATATAGGGGCGGCGGTCGTCCATTTGGTAGCGTTTGGCTGCGACGTATGCACCTCCGGGCTGGTGCGGCGAAGCTTCGATCAGGCTGATGCGATTAAATTCACCCAGTCCGGAGGGCGTGACGTTGTTCCAGGTCTTGCCGCCATCGCGCGTTACTTGCACCAAGCCGTCATCCGAGCCCGTCCAAATTGTGTTCACGTCATGCCGGGATGGCGCGATGGTGAAAATGGTGCCGTAAATCTCGGGGCCATTCTGATCTTTCGTGATGGGTCCGCCGGAATCGCCCAGCGTCTTGGGGTCTGCGCGCGTCAGATCGGGACTGACGCGGTCCCAGTGCTGGCCTTCATTCACCGTCTTCCAGAGGTGCTGGGAAGAGGTGTAGAGCAGCTTGGGATCAACGGGTGAAAACACAATTGGGAACGTCCATTGCCACCGTTCTTTCAGCGCGCTCGCGGGCATGCCGGAGAAGAATAACGGATAAACGTTGATAGAACGGCTATCGCCCGTGCGCCGGTCATACCGCGTGATGATACCGGCCTGGTCTCCGGCGAAGAACAGGTTCGGGTCCTTCGGGCTGGGCGCAACGTAGCCCGCTTCACCGCCTCCCGCTGGATACATCCAATCGCCGGGAGGCGCGGCAGGATCATGCATATTGATTGCGCGGCCGCTCGGAACGCACACCGTCGTGTTGTCTTGTTGAGCTCCGCAGACGTGATAGGGAATGTCCGTGGTGGTGCCAACGTGATAGATCTGCGCGGTTGGGTATCGCTCGGGCGACCAGGTCTTTCCGCCGTCGGTGGAGATCGTGCCCCCGCCATCGTTGCTGCTGATCATTCGGAGCGGATCGTCCGGCGCGATCCACAAATCGTGATGATCGGCGTGAGGCGTCCGGATGGTCTGGAAGGTCTTTCCGCCGTCGCTCGACCGGTAAAATTCGACATTCATTGCGTAAAGCTTGTCCGGGTCCTTGGGGTCGGCCAGGATTCGCGAGAAGTAAAACGCGCGCTGCCGGATTTTGCGGTCCTCGCTGACGCGAGTCCACGTTGCGCCTGCATCCCGTGACTCGAACAGGCCGCCGTCTTCGGCTTCGATCAATGCATAGACGCGGTTCGAATCCGCGCCGGAAACAGTCACGCCAATTTTGCCTATGATGCCTTTAGGCAGTCCCCGATTGCGCGTGATCTCGGTCCAGGTATCGCCGCCGTCCGCCGACTTAAATAATCCGCTCCCTGGGCCCCCGCTCGAGAGTAGCCATGGCGCGCGATACACATCCCAGATGGCCGCGAAGAGCACGCGCGGATTGTGTGGGTCCATCGTGAGGTCGATCGCGCCCGAATGGTCGTTGCGGTAGAGGACGCGTTTCCAGGTTGCCCCGCCGTCCGTTGAGCGAAACACGCCGCGTTCTTCATTCGGACCGAAGGGATGTCCCAGCGCCGCGACGTAAACCCGATCGGGATTCGTGGGGTCAACGCGGATGCGCGAGATCCCTTGGGTATCGCGCAATCCGGCATGCTTCCAGGTCTTGCCGGCATCGACGGATTTATATACGCCATCGCCGTGCATGATATTGCCGCGCAATTCGGTTTCGCCCATGCCGATGTAGACAACATCCGGATTGGATTCCGAAACAGCGACTGCGCCGACCGACGAGCTGTGGATCTGGCCGTCGGTGACCGGCGACCAGCTCATGCCGCCGTTCGTAGTTTTCCAAAGGCCCCCGCCGACCGCGCCGAAGTAGTATTCGAGCGGGCGCCGTAGGGATCCCGTGGCGGCCTGTGACCGGCCGCCACGGTTGGGGCCGATGTTGCGCCACTTCAAAGCGCCGAGGTCATAACCGCCCGTGTTCGCCGCGACGGCGATATGCATCGTCAGAATGAGGCCAAAGAAGCGCATGCGGATTAATGTTTCCGAACCCGATAGTAACTGCCTGCCGTAAACTTTGTGGCAGTTCCTGTTTCGTCTACATCGAACCTCAAGAGTTCGCCGTCGTTTCCTCCGCCGGTCATTTTGAACGTGTGAGCTCCAACAGGAGTTAGCCGCACCCGCGATTCCCAGGGATTCGGCGCTTCAGGCATAATCATCGTCAGCTCACCATTTACCACCAGGATCTCCGCATCGACATGCTTCCAGGTGTAGGTTCCGGTGTACTTCGACCATGCGGGATCGGCAACCGGCGCAGGCTTCGGCCGGGCGGTGGCCTTCGCGATGGCGGGCCCGATAATGCTCAGAGCTTGATTCACGTAATACGTAGGTTCCGCATCGTATCCGTTAATCAGCACGATCACGCCGAACTTCTCAGCCGGAACCCATTCGATCAGGCTCTTATAACCCGGCGCGGCCCCGTCCTTGCCAACGCGCACTTGCTGGCCGGCGTGGCGGACACCAAAGCCGAGGCCCTGGCCGCTCTGCCAATCCGGGCGCAACCATTGGACTCGCTGCATTTCCCGCAGCGTTGACCCTCGGAGAATCTGAGAACCCGCGGCAGGTCCATCGCGGAATTGAAGCGAGACAAGTTTCGCGAGATCGTCCACGCTCGACGCGAGCCCGGCGGAAGGCGTAAGCGCGCGGGCATCGATAAAGTCTTCGGCTTCCCGCGGCTGGCCGGGCACACGCTTCCTATAGCCCACCGCGAGGCCCGCAGCCGCTCGATCGGGAACAACCAGAGTGGATGCCATCCCGAGCGGCTTCAAGATATGCTTTCGGATATATTGCTCATACGGTTCTCCGGAGATGGCCGAAACAACTTCCCCGGCAATCGCGAGCGCGAGGTTCGAGTACTTGTACTCGGTCTCGGGCGTGAAGACCGCGGGCTCCTCCGGGACGAGACGCATCATCTCTTCGCGGCTGGGGAACTTGAGATCGTTCCAATAGGAAAGAGGAAGCTCTCTCGCGAGCCCCGAGGTGTGCGTCAAAAGGTGCCAGATTGTGATCGGAGGCGAGTCCGGTCGCGGCTCTTTCACTTGGAACCAGGAAAGATGCTTGGATACCGGATCGTCGAGTTGCAGCTTCCCGGCATCGCGGAGTTGCATAATCGCCGTGGCTGTGAAAACCTTCGAGATCGACGCGATGCGGTACAGCGTAGTAGGCGTGGCCGGCACGCGCTTTTCGAGATTGGCGAAGCCGTAGCCCTTGGCCCAGATCAGATCCTGGTCGTAAATGATGCCGATCGACAGGCCGGGCTCTTCGCGGGATGTGACCGCGGCTGTTATCCAGGCGTCAAGCACTTGAATCGCGCCAGAGACTTCAGGCTTTTGTGCGAGTGGAGTGGTTTGAGAACTACAGAGTAGTGGATTAAGAACAACACAGGCAAGAATGCCCGTGCTACTGAACCTTCGCAATGGCGATCCCACTTTCCCCAGCAATTGAATAGAGCAGGTAGGTTCGCCCGCCTTCACGGAAAATTGCTGGATCCCGTAGTTGTCTTACTTTGCCCGGCGCCAGGTCCCACTTGGACGGCTCGAGCGGCAGGCTCGCTCCCTCGTAATCGGTTTCCGGACTGATCACCGTGACCGGCGCCGAGGCTTTCCATGTGTTCCAGTCCGGAGTCAACGCGATCTGGGACACCAGAATCCGCTCGGGGCTGTCTCCGATTCTTGAATAATAGACCGACAGACGGTCTCCGCGGATGTCCACCGCCGCGTGGCGCAGAATCAGATTCGGATCTTCATTGAACAGCGTTGGTCCCTGCTCGAATGGAGTGACGCCGTCCCTCGATCGCAGAAACACACCCGCGCGCGCAATCGCGTAATAGGAGTTCTTCCAGTGAAATACACGGAAATACGCGGGTCCCAGCGGCGTCAGCTTTGGGGTGAAGCGCAGCCCGTCCGGCGATGTAGCGAGCAGGGTCTTCTGCTGCTCGATATCTTTTCCGGTGCCCTCGGCCGGACAGTGGAAGTACATGCGGATTTGCCGCTTCTCTTGGTCGACGTGGACATCCGGTGATGCAATGTGATCGTGGCAGAGGCTGACCCGGTCCAGGCGCAGAGTCCCCGGCTCGTATATCCTCCAGGGACCTTCCAGTTGGTCCGCGTAGGCGAGTCGTATGAACTTCCCCTGGTGGTGCGCGAAGTAAAGATAATATCTGCCGAGCGGTTTCTCCACCCAAGCCGGCACGCGTATGAGCGACGGCCCGTTGATATTTTCTCCGAGCGTAGAGCTTAGTTGTGGCGTGACGATCGGATTGTGGGGCAATCTTACGGTATGAACCGCCGCGGTAGCGAAAAGCAGTGCCACGAGAAATCGCATGGGTTATTTCGATACCATCTTGATGGTGCCCAATTCTTTCCGGGCGTTCAGATATTGCATGAATTCCGCCAACGGTAACGGCTCGAACTCACCGGACAGAAAATCTCGAATCTCGAGGATCGACTTTTTCTTCGGCAGGAGAAAGGCGAATTCTTGCGCCATGTGCTGAGGCAGCTTCGCCAGCGCTTTCTGCAGTTCGGCACGATGGGCGGGTGGAAGCTTCTCCAAAACGACCACATCGCGAATCGCCCCGGGCACAGGCTCTACGATCGAGGTCGACGCCGTTTTTTCCGCTTCCGGCAAAGCCGGCTCAGTCGACGGGATTTTATACTGCCCGGCTCGAAGCCTGAAGAATGTCGTCACTTCGTCCTGGAGTGCTGCCGTGCGCGCGCTGAGGATTGGATCGAACGGCGCAATTCTCTGTTCCGCGGCGGCGGCATCTTCAAACATCAGTGCCGTGGATTGTAGTACCGCTCTTTCCACCTCCGCCTGATGCCGGATCGTATTTCGCGCCTCTTTGAACGCATCGAGGAGGTTAGCGCTATTGCTGTGGGACAGGTAGCTCAGAGCCTTGCGTTGCGCTTCTCCCATCCTCTCCGACCCGCGGGCTAACGATTCAGCTAACACTCGCGCACACATATCATCATCCGCGGAAGCCAGCAGGCTCGCTGACGCGGCACCCACAACCACCACGCGCTTGAGCTGCGTGGCATCGAGTATGCCTTTATCCGGCGTGTCGTGAGACGAGTGGTACCACATGTCCGGCCAATCGTTAAAGTTCAGCCCTGCGATGCCTTTGTCGAGATACACCCTGTGGTCGCTGGCGAACGAACTCTTCTCAACTCCTGTATAGAACGGGTCGCCACTTCCGGTGGGGGCCAGGACGGGCAACGAATAGCCATACCCGCTCACCGAGTAACGGTACCGGACACGCTCGCGATTCGTCTTCGCCACAAATTCAAGGAAACTCTCGCAGACATCGTTCGCGAAGGAGGGAATTGAATCCGGAGTGCGATACAGCCAGAAGGCACTGGAACCGTTTCGCAACCCCAATCCAACCTGGTCAAAATTCAGGTCTGCAATCAGGCGTTTCCTGATATCGTCGTGCTTCGCCAGCCAGAGGGTAGTCCCGAAAACCTCCGGTATCCAAGTGAAATGGATCGCGCGTTTTGGGCGGGGCAGCTTGCCTTCCGCAATCAAGCGGATCAGGGTTCGCCCCATTTCCAGCGTGGCGGCACTGCCAGACCCGTTATCGTTCGCCCCCTGTTTTTGATAACCCTCAAAGATGTGCGCGGAGATCATAATGGCCTGGCCGGACGTGCCGTCACCGGGGATTACGGCATGAATCGTTTCCAAGCGTCCCGGAAAAGTATCGGCCTTGATCGCGGACCGCAGAACCACTTTCTCGCCATTTTCAAGGCGGCCGATCAGTTCACGCGCTACCAGAGGCGCTATCGCCCAGCCGAAACCCGCTTTTTTCCCTGGGGGAATATTACCCGAGATTCTTTCCTGATCGAGCACCTCCCCTGGAAATGTATCCGGCCGATGCGATTGATAACTAATGACTCCAATGGCGCCACGCTCGAAAACGGCGAATTTCTGCAACACCCCGGCTTGCGCGGATCCAAGCACGATTTTTCCCGCGACGTCCTTTCCGTTGTAATCTTCAGGGCGGCCACCCTCGCCCACATTCACAAGTTCCGCGCTAACGTCGCCCGGTTCACTGCCGGCGACAGCGGAGATGACCACGTCGTGAACATCGTACAGCTTGCGTATTTGAGGCTGCACCATCCAAAGCGCGGCTTCAGAGGCCTGCCAAAGTGCCGGCCCGGCAGCGAACGACTCCACTTCGACGTCGCTGAAGCCGTACTCTCGAGCGAAGCGCGCGATTACATCGCTCTCACGGAATCGCTTTTCATACTCATCGCGGGTCCGCACGCGTGGATAGGGGGCCAGTTCCAGCACGTGATGCATGGCCCGTTCTCCGGATGCTTCGTTGATGATGCCGCGCATCTGCGCCCAACTGTATAATGTGCGGTCTTCACGCTCCTGCGCGGGCAGAGTCATTGAAGATACCGTTACTGCCACACACAGCGTGAATGCTTTCATTTGCATGTTTTTTATCTTTCATCTCACTTATGAATTGAGCGCCTGCTCCAAGTCGGCCATCAGGTCACCCACGTTTTCAATTCCAGTCGAATAGCGAATCAACGCCTCCGGGATACCCATGGCGGCGCGGTCCTCCGCACTCACTTCCACATGACTGGTGGTTGCCGGCGGGCCTACGATGGTCTCAACGGAGCCGAGATTCGCGGCACGGTGCGCAAACTGGAGGCGGGGGAGGAACGCCTTCACAGCCTCGTAATCCCCGTTGAGAACGAAACTCATCACCCCGCCGAAACCTCCGGGCATTTGTTTTTTCGCAATCTCATGTTGCGGGTGCGATTTGAGGCCGGGATAATACACTCGAGTAACGGCGCCGTGCCGTTCCAGATATTGCGCGATCTGGAGTGCATTTGCATTTTGGCGCTCTACCCGGATCTCTAACGTCTTCAGGCCGCGGATCAGCAGGTAAGCCGCGAAAGGGTCCAGCGCCGCACCGGTGATCTCCCGGTAATGGTAGATGGTCCGTATTAGCTCCTTCGGTCCACACACGATCCCTCCCAACGCATCCGCGTGCCCCCCGAGAAATTTCGAAGCGCTGTGCAAGACCAGATCCGATCCAAGCTCCAACGGCCGCTGATTGATGGGGGTCGCGAAGGTGTTGTCTGTCGCCACGATTGCGCCGGCAGAGTGTGCGACCGCCGCGATCCGTGCGATGTCCACCACCTTGAGTGTCGGATTCGCCGGCGTTTCCAGGTAGACCAGCCGGCAACCCCGTCGAATCTCCGCCTCAATCTGTTCGTGATCCGTCGTGTCGCAAAGACAAACGTCGACGTGAATCTTTGGCAGAAACTCGCGAAACAATTGATTCGTTCCACCGTAGGTGTCTTTGACGGTGACGATGCGATCCCCTGGCTTAACCAGGCTGAAAAGGGTATTGCTGATCGCGGCCATCCCGGATGCAAAGCTGGTTGCCGCCTCCGCCCCCTCGAGTAGCCGAACCTTTTCCTCAAATACCGAGACGGTCGGGTTCGTGTTGCGGCTGTAAATATGGCCGGGCCTTTGTCCCAGAGCCACTGCTTGCCACTCGTCCAAATTGTCGTAACCGAAGGACACGCTTTGCACGATGGGTACTTGCGTGGTTCCGTCTACCAGCGAATGTTCTTCGCCCGCCCACAGAGCCGTGGTGCCAATGCTCGCATTCGTAACGTCGCGCTTGATTTCGTTCATGGATGAATCCATCGACGATACAGGCCCTACCGGAACGCAATTCCCATTGGCCTGTTTACCGTCACTTTGCCGACGATGGCCATCGATCCGGCGTCATAGGTCACGATAGTGTTGTCTTTCGAATTACCGACGAATAGCAGCTTCTTGTCTTTGCTCATCGCCATTCCCCAAGGCTGATGGCCAACCGGCACGAATTTCTTTGCACGTATGTGCTCGCCTTTCATATCGATGATCGAGATCTTTTCTTCGAGAACAGATAATACGAAAGCAGACTTCCCGTCATCCGATAGAGCCAGACGCTGAGGCGAGCCGCCCGCGCCAATGGTCAGGTATACGTCTTTCGTGGCAACTTTGGTGAATGACACCGTATCATCGTCGACGTTCGTATTCAACATTGTCTTCTGGTCCGGAAGGAAGATCATCGTGCGCGGGCCGTGACCTCCCGCCTTCAGCTTATCGACGACGGTGTCGGTAGCGGCATTGAGGATCGTGATCTCGTCGGATACTTCACTGGAAACGTAGATCCGCCGGGCGTCCGGAGAGAACAACACACGGCGCGGTTCCTTACCGGCCTTCACATGCTTGAGCACCTGGTTAGTCTCCGTCGAGATCACCACCACCTCGTCCAACTCCAGAGCCGCGACATACAGCTTCTTTGAGTCCGGGCTGGTGGCGCAGCCATCCAGGCGTTTGATGCCAGGCGGCGCGATGGTAGCGAGGGCCTTGGCCGCGTCGATGTCGACGACGGTGATGGTATTGTCCTTATCGTTCGAGACGTAGGCTCGCAGGCCGTCGGCGGACACGCAGATCTCGCGTACGCCGTTGCCGACCGGGACTTTCGCCACTGGATTTAGCGTATTTCCGTACAGCTTGAAGATGGCCAGGGCATTGTCTCCCTGCGCGGCGGCGAGCAGCAATGGTTCCTGTTGCTGTCCGTGAAGGGCCGCGACGAGAACAAAGACGCTCATGCAAGTCAAGAGAGGAGTTGGCAGGCAAGTCATGGATTCCTCAGAACGAAACTGAGTGGAACAGGCGGTTTCGCCTGTCCTCGATGAAAAAGGGCCGACAGGCGAAAGCGCCTGTTCCACTCAGCGCACCGCCACTGATGAAAACAAATCGGATTTCGCGATTTCCAAGCATTTTTCAGCATTCGCTTAAAACACCAGCTTCAGCGCGAATTGAAACTCACGTGCATCAAAGGCCGACGTCGCGCGTCCAAACGTCGCGCTATCGAGGCTATTATCCACCTGCTGCAGGTTCACCCGGTTTAGCAGATTGAACACCTCAACGCGGAACTGCAGCTTGGCGGGCTCACTTCCAAACCAGGGCAGGCGGAAGTTCTTGAAGAGCGATGCGTCCACATCTTGATAGCCCGGACCGCGGAACGTGTTCCGGCCCAGATTGCCTTCGGCGAAGCAGGGGCGGCCCGCAAGCTGGCGAACGGCTCCGGTCTTCCCCGCGGCATAGCATGCATTCGCAGGCTGAAACCCAGCCGGGAAGAAATGGCTTTGAGCCAGCGTAAGGGTGGTTGGCAGATTTAGCGAGTTGGCCCCGATCGGCGTACTCGGGCCAAACACGCCATTGAGATATTGCTGTCTGCCAACGCCATTGTACGGGCTGGCCCCCGCGGCTGGCGCATCCGGACGGTCACCCGATGAGCCATCGCCGTTGAAATCGTAATTCGCGTTGGTCGTCACTACTGTGTACGGCGTTCCGCTCTGCATCTGAATAATTCCTTGCAGTTGCCACCCTCCCAGAGCGGCGCCCGCAATCCCGTTCTGTGCCTTTAAGAATGGCAGCTCGTACACGAAATTGGACACCCAGCGACGAGTGACGTCGTAGCCGGCAGTTCCTCGCTGCAGCGACAGAATGTGCGGATCGGGTGTTGCTTGGTCATTCCGGCCCGCGGGCGTCGAGTCGATCGCGTGCCCATAGGTGTACGACGACTGGAACGAGAATCCGCGGCTGAAGCGCTTTGAAACCGATACGTAACCGCCATTGTAGGAGGAGTTCTGGTCATATGTCACGAGCGTTAAGCCGGCAAAATTCGGATTCAACAAATTGACACCGGTGTCACCAGCGTTCGCACCGGTATAGGGATTGGGCGCGCCGAAGACGTCCCCGTTGAAGCGGTTATAATTCAGGCCCACGCCAATCGGCTCGTGCCGTCCGACATTGCCGATGTAGGCAACTTCCAGCAAGACCTTCGAAGGAAGCTCCCGTTGCACGGACAAAAACCAGTTCTGAGAATACGGCGGCGTGAACTGGAACTGTTGACTATTGATGCCGACCGGAGCGCTCAGAGTGATGGCGGTCCCGTTGACGGCGAAACCCAATACGGGGCCGCCCGCGGCGTTGAATCCTTTTGACGTTGTTCCGGGCGGCAATGAATACGGCAGCGTCAACGTGCCGCCGAGCAGGGTCGCCAGTTGGGTCTGGGTAAGGCCGAGGGGCGTGGCAAGTTGCCTGGTGCTCAGGCTTAAAGTGGCCGAATCGGGCGGGTTAAAGCGGATTCCTCCGCGAAACGCGAGGAATTGGAGGCGATCGTAAGCTACGCCGTAGCCGCCTCGGACCGAAGTCTTGCCGTCGCCGGTTACGTCCCAGGCAAAGCCGAAGCGCGGCGCCCATTGATTGCCGGGGCTATATACATAAGGAACACGCTGGACAGTGGCATTCATCGTTTGCTGGAAAATGTCGGACCCGCTACCGAGGACCTCCGCGCCAATCCTGCCACGGCGCTCGGTGGCTTTGCCGTAGCGGTCCCAGCGCAGGCCGGCTGTCAACACCAGATGCCGCATCACCTTCCACGTGTCTTGCACAAAGACGCCGTTGTCTTGCTGCCGGTAATCGTCGGGCGTCCCGACGATTTGCGGCGTCCCGCCTACCTGTGCGGGGTTGATCCGAACCGAGGATGTATCGGCCAGGTTTGCGGCGAAATCCATGAGGCCGCGATATGTCATGATTCCGTTTGTCGTCGTGAAACGATTTCCGTTGTCCTGGTCCCAATGGTGCTCGTAGCCGAATTTGAGCGCGTGTCTTCCAACATTCCAGGAAAAAATATCGTTTAGCGAGTATTCCTCGCCAATGTTGTACGAGGGCACGCCCACATTCGCAAAGCCGCCGATCGAATCGCCGCCGATGTTCGCTGAAATCGTCACGTTCGGAACATCGAAACGCGCGATGGAATCCGTGATGCGGTTCCGTGTATATCCCCAGCGGAACTCGTTCACCTTGTTCTGCGAGAAAACGTGCGTGTCGGAGAAGACGCCCTGGCCTTGAAAGCCGGTCTCGTGCACGCCCAGTAACGGGCTGCGAGCATCGACCGGACTGGTATTCGCGGGCCCCCATGTGAACCGGCCAAAAAGCTGGTTCTTGGATGAAATGTGCTGGTCGAGCCGCAGGTTGTACTGTTGACCCGTGATGAGCGAGTTAGTGACATAGCGAGCCTGGCCGATATCGGGAATGCCGTCCTTCGGGCCGGGCGTCGCGTACGCCGTGGAAGGCGAGCCGATGTCGCGCTCCGTTCCGGAAATGATTGGAGGGCCCGGAAAAGTTTGCAACAGCTTGTCCGGCCCGCTCCCTGGAGAAAGCGAGTGTACCAGCGCGCGGAACTGCGGCGTCTCAAAAGTCCCGATCTGGCTCGAACCCTTGAATTGATGCAACTCCTCAAAGCCGAAAAAGAAGAACGTTCGATTTTTGACGATGGGTCCGCCCGTAGTAAACCCGGGTTGCGCTTGCCGCAGAGGGGCAATCTGGGAGGGATCGAACACCGTGCGCGCATCGAAGATGTTATTCCGGAGGTACCAGTACGCGGTACCGTGCAACTGGTTGGTGCCGGACTTGGTGACCACATTGATCACCGCCCCCGAGTTACGGCCGTATTCCGTGCTGAAATTGTTCTCCTGAATGCGGAACTCCTGTACGTTGTCGACCGACGGCGTGGCGCCGGGTTTGCCGCCGTAGATAGGGCTGTTGTTGGCGACGCCGTCCAAAGTGTAATCGTTCGCCGTCACCGGGTGGCCCGCGGTATTGAAAGAGTATTTGCCCTCGGCCCAGTTGATGCCCGAATCGGTAGCGGTGAAGTTAGCGATGCGAGCTGTCAGCGCCTGGGTCACCCCAGGCTGCAGAATTTCGAGCGTGAATACGTCCCGGCCATTCAACGGTAGGTTCTGTATCTGGCTCTCCTGGACGACGCCGGACAGCGTGGCGTCTTCTGTGTTGACCTGTTGCACCGCTCCATTGACCACAACCGATTGCGTGATCTGCCCGACCTCGAGTGAGATGTTCAGCGTCTGTACCGCCGCTACATCGAGCTTGAAATCGGCGGTGCCGGTCTTAAATCCGTTGGCTTGAACTTCAACGCGGTAGTTGCCTTCAGGCACGCCGTTGACGCGAAACCCTCCAGCGGAATCGGACGTCGCGTCGCGCTTGGACCCGGTGCCCCGATCGGTTAGAGTGATGCGAGCCTTGGGAATGCCGGCGCCGGTCGAATCCGTCACAATGCCCGTTACTGCGCCGTTCGTGGTTTGAGCGAAGGCGCGGAAACTGATTAGGGCGAACGCAGCCACTAAAACGAATCTAAGCCGTTCGGTCATGAATCAGTCTCCTGGAGTTAGATCTTCAAGTTATGTTGTTCAGTATCGTGATAACCCCACTACATGTCAAATCGATATTTCTCCGGCCCACCCATCGGCTACAGCGATCACACGAACGCCTGAGTGGAGCAGGCGGTTTCGCCCGATCGCTAGCCTGCATTTCTCACCAGGGTTGAAGCACAAGAGTGTTTTCCTGTCCGGCAGCCGGGCAAGGACCGGATTGAAAACATCAGGGTATTTGTCTAAGTGCAACACACTTTCGAAAAACCTTCCGTGCTGCGAGGAGACTGGAGCAGACCGTTGGCCCATAAGCGCTAACTTAACAATGGCTCGTCTGGGGAATCTGTGGGTAAGTGTGCCCCTCAGCGCTGGGGCTGAGTGAGGAAACGGTGGAACTTCCGGCAGGTGGAATCGAAGGAGCGTTGTTCGTCTTCCCAGCCGTTGTGGATTA
>JBPCOQ010000192.1:0-7070 GCA_051000095.1 Bryobacteraceae bacterium
GCGAAAACTGTTCGCCTTCCCGCCGGAATTACTGTTCGCGTTCAGCCCGGAATCCTGTTCGTCTTCACCCCGGAACGCTCTTCGCGTTCACCCAGGAATCCCGTTCGCCTTGCCCCGGAATCCCCAGGCTCTTTCCGCAAGCGAATCAGCCTACTGCTTCTTGCGCTCATAGGTTGAGGAAATCCTTGACCTTACTGGCCACCACTGCCTGAGTGGAGGCGTGCCACGCGGCCCAGGTATCGTGCGCTGACTGAGAATGACGGACGAAATATAGCTAACCAATACCTCGGGGATCGTACCAACCGGCCCTGTTAACAACAGTACCGGCCGAAGCTTCATTCCTGGAACATCTCCGAATGGGAACTGGGCTGGAAAAATCTCACCGAGGCGCATTTACTGGCTGCCCGTCGCTGAGCGTGTAAATGTCCTGCCGCGGGTCCTGCAAGCCGTCGGACCACTCTCGGGTCGTGCCCTGCGCCCAAGCAATCCCGGCCTCGTCTTCGTCTGGCAAAAGGACAATCAACCGCACAGGACCGGCAGTCGATGTTGTGCATCGATGTCGCCGATAAGTTCGATCGCTTTCATAAGAGCGCTGTCTGGGACAGTTGCGCCACTGAGATCATAGCTAATTCATCCGCGGCCGATGGAGAGTTGTCAATTGAGCAGGGGATCCGCTCCTTTATGCCAAACTCGATGCGGTGAGGCGAGGTACCTTTGTTACTGGCCTGGGCCGCATCGGAACGCGATGGGTGGATCAATCGGGTTGGATATTTTCCGTTCTGATCGGCACTGCCCAATGCCCTTACTTTGTGGTAAGACCGATTTATCAGTGGCTTACGTTCGGTTTGCCAGCGTGGGAGCAGGTCCCCGACCTGCCCCCCGAGGGCGGTGTTTTAGGGATTCGCCACTGGAACGCCAGCCGGCCGGAGACCCGCTCCACATTTTTGCAAAGACGTAAGTTATTGAAAATGTTTTGGTTCCGCTTAAGTAAGTGGCACAGGCATTCCTGCCTGTGTTGTTCGTCGATCCGCAATCGCCCCGCCAACCCCGCTCTGCGGCTCTAACCCGGAATTGGTTTTGTTCTCGCAGGGGCTATACTCCGAACAATGCGTTTCCCTGTCCTCTTCCTAGCAGCATCGGCCGCTTGCCTGATGTCGTGCGGGTCTGAACCGAAATCTTCCGCTCCGGCATCTCCGAGGCAGCTCGCATTACCGAAGCCGGCAGACGAATCGCGCCGGTTTCCGAAGACGAATCGGATCGATTCAAAGGTCGTAGACCAACCGCTCATGGGCAAGCCATTCATGCCCGGTGGAACACTCGCCCGCTACAAAAAAGGCGGCACTGAATACGAGATGTTTGCCGCGAAGCTGGCGACTCCGCTTGCGGCGGCGGTACTTTTGCCGGACTGGCGAAAAGCGCTGGCGAACGCCAAATTGGTCCCGTCCTTCGGAGGCTACTTCGGCCAGGATTCAGGCCGCCCCGTGTTCGTGTTCTGCAAAGGACCTTGGATCGCTGGCGTTGCGGGTTTGCCACTCAAGGACGCCGATACGCAGGCGCGAATACTAGCCGCGCAACTCAACTGACAAGACCGGCCTGCTATTGAGGTGATCCTTCGAGCCCCTGAATTCGACGGTAGTGCTGGCCGGATACCGTCAATAGTGGGAAGGCTGCATCCCGCAACTCAGAGACACTGGCCTGCAGTTTGTGAACGTCGGCTGTCAGCAGTTCGACAGACTCCGCGATGGCTTGAATTCGTTCGTCAATCGTCATGATGTCAATTTAACAGGCCGATTGCCTACTTCGGAACCGGAACACCTTTGGCGTGCCGCCACAGCCGCTCCAGGTCATAATAGGCGCGCGCTTTTTCTGAAAAAACGTGGATGAGGTAGTCGCCGTAATCGGCCAGAATCCAGTCGGTGTTCTCAAATCCCTCGACGCTGATCGGATACTCGCCGCGTTCCCCGAGTTGCCGGCCGATCTCCTCGCTGATCGCCTGGATCTGCTTTGAATTCGTCCCCGAACAGATGAGGAAAAAATCGGCGAACGATGTAACCTCCCGCAGATCGAGAACCTGGATATCCAGAGCTTTCTTCGATTCCGCGGCCCGCACTGCGGTGAGCCAGGGCGGAATGGCGGGCGGGTCGGGAACACTCGATGGCGCAACGTGATGCAGGGTACTTTTTCGGATGTTTTTCGCCTCTCTTTATGGTACAATACAACCAGTCGATGCGCCAATCTTCCCTGCTAGCGTTGTCACTTTTGGGGCTATTTTCGGCCCCGGGAACCCGGGCAGCCAACACTACTGGGCCTCAACCTGTCAGTGCTTCGGAAGTGCTACGCAGCAAAGCAATTGATCTAGCCAGAGCCGAAATCGAGCGCGTCTCCGAATTGGTCAAAGCCGGCGCCCTTCCGCGAGTTCGCATGGAGGAAGCGGAAGCCAAATTAGCCGATGCTCAGGATGAAGTGATCCTGGCCCGGACCCTGTATGGCGACCTTCCTGTGCAGAACCTTAGCGAGCAGATGGCCGACGACATGGTGGCTGCCGCTCAGCGCCGCGTGGAACGTCAGATCGAGACGCTGCAACACGCCCGCAAGTTGGTCAACGACGGGATTACAGCCAGGACCTCTCTTGACCCCATCGAGGAAGAGTTGAGGCTTCGCCAAATGAACCTGAGTTTGGCTCATAGCCGGGCGAAGCTGATCGGCGAATTAGCTTCCATTGCGCGGTATGAACAGGCCCTGCAAGGCGTTCAGCAGGCCACGCGCATTGAGCCGTACACCGATTACACGTTTAGAAGCATGGTCCACTATGACGGCAATGGCTCGTTCCTCTCAGCCAAGGATCTGATCCCACTCGAAGCCGCTTTCCACAAACGTTTTGAGCACCCGCTTCCGATCAGCGCGGAAGGCCAGACGGCGGTCCACGAATCGCTCGGCTTCGATCATCGCGGCCGCATCGATGTCGCTGTCAATCCCGCCAACCCGGAAGGTATCTGGTTGCGGCGATATCTTGAAGCCAAGCGAATCCCGTATTACGCTTTCAGCCGTGCCATTCCCGGCAAAGCCACCGGAGCCCATATTCATATCGGGCCGGGCAGTCTTCGTCTCCACAACGCGGACTAATCTCGAATGGCGTTAGTGCCGCGGGTGTTTCTCACGGCTGAACAGATTGAGAAACGCGTGCGCGCCATGGGTGCGGAAATCAGCTCCGATTACCCCGAAGGTCCCCTTTATCTGATTGCAATCCTGAAGGGCGCTTTTATCTTTATGGCCGATCTCGCGCGGACCATCACCACGCCCACCCGCATTGAGTTTATCGGCATCTCGAGCTACGGCAAAGATAAGACTTCTTCGGGTCAGGTCAAACTGACCAAGGACCTTGACGTTTCGATCGAAGGCCAGCACGTCCTGATTGTAGAAGACATCCTCGACAGCGGCATCACGTTGACCTATCTCGCCAATCTACTCGAGCAAAGGAAACCAAAATCGCTGCGTATCGCTACACTGCTGGATAAACCGGAGCGGCGGCTGAGACCCGTCGAGGTCGCTTATGTCGGGTTCCAGATTCCGGATGAATTTGTCGTCGGCTATGGACTGGACTACGCCGAAGATTATCGCAATCTTCGCAACATTTGCGTCCTGATGGAGGATGTGGGATATGCTTCAGCGTGTCCCGTGGAATAATTGGGACAAGCTGAAGCATGTCCCACAATTGCGTTATTATCCTCAACCCGGCCCTCGGTCCTTTGCGTTTTGCCGAAAAGCTTCCGCCTTCCGTCCACCTGTTCACGAGCGACGATCGCGCCGTCCTCGAGAAACATCTTCCCGAAGCCGACGTCGTCGTCAATGCCGCGTTCGGTGGCGAGCCTTTTCGCAGCCTCTTCCCACTTGCCAGGAACGTGAAGTGGGTCCATTCGCTTTCTGCCGGCGTAGAGAATATTCTCTCGCCCGAATTGATTGCAAGCCCGGTCCCGCTCACCAACGGACGGGGCGTCTTTCGCGCGTCGCTCGCTGAGTTCGTCATCGGCGCGATGCTCTTCTTTGCTAAAGACTTTCGGCGCTTGTTGCGCAATCAGCAGGCGGGCAAGTGGGAACCATTCGATATCGAATTGCTGGAAGGGAAGACGCTCGGTATCGCCGGCTATGGAGGAATCGGCCAAGCTTCCGCGAAGCTGGCGCGCGCCTTCGGAATGCGCGTAATCGCGGTCCGGCGGCGCGCTGCGCTTTCCACCGGCGATCCGAGCCTGGATGCGGTCTACGCGCCGGAGCAGTTGGAAGACATGCTGGCCGCCTCCGATTACGTTTTGGTTGCCGCGCCCAACACGCCCGAAACACGTGGCATGATCGGCGGGCCGGAGCTGAGCTTTCTGAAGCCTACCGCCGTCATCATCAACGTAGGCCGCGGCCCGGTGATCGTCGAAACCGCCTTAGTCCAGGCTCTCGAGAACAAACACATTCGGGGAGCCGCGCTGGACGTCTTTGATCATGAGCCGCTCCCCGCCGGCCACCCGTTCTACTCACTGGACAACGTGCTGCTATCCCCGCACGCGGCCGACCACACTGCCGGTTGGGTAGAGCTCGCGGTAGACTTCTTCGCCGAAAATTTTCATCGTTTCGAAAAAGGCGAGCCGCTCCAAAACATCGTAGACAAAAAGGCCGGCTACTAAATGATTCGCGTTCACGGAACGTGCGCAACGCATTCGCGTTTATTTGCGGCCCTGATGCTGATTTTTCCCGCGGTGGCGCAAACTCCGGAAAACCTGAAAGCCCGCGAGTGGTTTCAGGACAATAAATTCGGACTGTTCATCCACTGGGGTGTCTACAGCGTCCTCGGGAAGGGCGAGTGGGTGATGAACAACGACAAGATGTCCATTGCTGAATACGAGAAGCTGCCGCCGCGCTTCAATCCCACCGAATTCAATCCGGCCGAATGGGTGTCTCTGGCGAAAGCCGCTGGTATGAAGTACATCACCATCACCAGCAAGCACCACGACGGCTTCGCGATGTGGGGAACCAAGCAAGGCGGCTGGGACATTGTCGACCGCACTCCCTATCACAAGGATGTTCTGAAGATGCTGGCGGACGAGTGTCATCGGCAGGGTATCAAGCTGTTCTTCTATCATTCGCAGCTCGACTGGCACCATCCCGATTACTACCCGCTCGGCAGGACGGGCCACGCGTCAGAGCGACCCGAAGGTGGCGATTTCAACAAATATCTGGACTACATGAACGCCCAGCTTCGCGAGCTTTTGACCGGCTATGGAGACATCGCCGGTATCTGGTTTGACGGAATGTGGGACAAGCCGGACGCTAACTGGCATCTCGATAAAACGTATGGCTTGATCCACAGCCTCCAACCCGCCGCGCTGGTTGGGAGCAATCATCATTTGAAGCCGTTCCCCGGCGAAGACTTTCAGATGTTCGAAAAGGACCTGCCGGGCGAGCGCAACTCCGAGTTCAATGCGAAGTCGGAAATTGGCGCGCTGCCGCTGGAAACCTGCGACACGATCAACAATGCGTGGGGCTATAACAGCAGCAACAAGAAGTTCAAATCCACGAAACAGCTTATCCAATATCTGGTGCGAGCCGCCGGCAACAACGCGAATTTTCTGCTGAACGTCGGCCCCATGCCCAACGGAAAGATCCAGCCGGAGTTTGTTCAGCGCCTGCACGAAATGGGTGAATGGACGCGGAAAAACGGCGAGGCGATATACGGCACGCGAGGCGGTCCCATCAGTCCGAGACCCTGGGGAGTCACCACGCAGAAACCGGCCAAGATCTATGTCCACGTGCTCGATTGGCAAGACGACCTGCTGGCGCTCCCGAAGCTGCCGGCGGTCCAAAGCGCGAGCGTTCTGGCCAGCGGCTTGCCCGTTGAAGTGAAACAGGTCGAGGGTGGAACCACCTTGCGCTTCCCCTCCGCCGATCGCGATCCAATAGATACGATCATTGTTCTGGACACAAATGTCCGCTGACCTTTTCTCCCGCGAGCAGTTGAAGCATGCGGCCACCAGGGTCGCTCGTATCGCTCATCGCACACCGGTGCTCACGTCAAAAACCTTCAACCAGCTTTCCAGCGTTGACGTGTTCTTCAAGTGCGAGAACTTCCAGCGCGGCGGCGCTTTCAAAATTCGCGGTGCGGCTAACTTTATCTATTCAATCCCCAAGGCCGATCTCGCTCGCGGAGTGGTGACGTTCTCCTCCGGCAATCACGCGCAGGCGGTCGCGATTGCCGCGCAATCGGTGGACGCGCCCGCTGTCATCGTCATGCCCGAGGATGCGCCTAAGGCGAAGGTTGCGGCCACCCGCGGATATGGCGCGACCATCGTGACCTACAACCGTTTGAAAGAAGACCGTGAAGCGATTGGCGACCGGATAGCGAAAGAGACGGGCGCCACCATCGTTCCACCCTACAACCACTGGTGGACCATCCTCGGACAAAGCACTGTAGCATCGGAGCTACTGGAGGAAGTATCGGACCTGGATGCCTTGGTGGTCTGTATCGGCGGAGGCGGTTTGATCTCCGGCTGCGCGCTGGCGGCTAAAGCGCTTCGCCCGGAGATCCGTATTTTCGGCGTTGAGCCCGAGCTGGCCAACGATACCTATCTCTCGTTTCGAGCGGGCGCCCGCATCGAGATCGCTCCACCGGAGACCATAGCGGACGGGCTGCGCGCTCAGTCGCCAGGCGACTTGACGTTTGCCGTGATTCAGCAGAACGTCGAGGATGTGATCCTTGTCAGTGAGCGGGAGATCCGCGAAACGATGCAGTTCTTCTTCTCGCGAATGAAGATTGTAGTCGAGCCGAGCGGCGCGGTCGCGGCGGCAGCGGCGCTCTTTCAGAAGATCCCACGGGAGCTCCGTCGCGTTGGAATCGTAATCTCAGGCGGAAACGTAGACCTTGAGTTCTTCCAGACCTTGGCATCAAGCTGAGTTCAGTATTCGTAGAGCATTTTCTCATCGAAGAATGAGCCTGGATAAGAGGCGGAGCGGTCCGGCGCTGGGACTCCTTTCTGATTTGGTGTTAGCGGGTAGAAACTGCTTCGTTTTTGCATCCTTGCGCGTCTCTTCGG
>JBPCOQ010000201.1:0-53964 GCA_051000095.1 Bryobacteraceae bacterium
ACGGCCTTGGCGATCCCACGCCGCTTATTCAGATGCAGGAAACCGCGACATGACGCAAGCCGACTTTTTCATCGCCTTTGGTGGGCGATCCCGCGCCCATAAAAACAGGCAAGAATGCCTGTGCCACTTCGCTTTTATTCGTCGCGAAATGTTAAGTTCAGCAACGGGGGCGCGATCAGCGTCGTTGCGACCGCCATGAAGACCACGACCGCGTAAATCGGTTTCTGGATCACGCCCATGCTCAGACCCAATTGCGCCACCACCATGCCGACTTCACCGCGCGGGATCATTCCAATGCCGATGCGTAGCGCCTCGCTCCTCTTAAGACGGATTGCGCCCAGGCCGCATCCGATCAGTTTCGACACAATCGCGGCGAATAAGATGGCGCCCGCCAGCAGGAGAGTCGATCGGTTCTGAAACACGCTGAGGTCGAGCTGCAAACCAATGCCGGCCAGGAAGAACGGCACCAGCAGCTCGGTCACACCGTGTGTCAGGTCCCGAACCCGAGCTCGCACGCTTCCTGCCAGCGCCATGCCTGCCAGGAACGCGCCCACAATCGCGGCGACGCCGGCGTACATGGCGAGCAGCGAGAGCGCGAACAGCAGAATCAGCGAAAGGTTGAATTGCACTTCACCGGCTTTGAGCTTGGACGCAACGTGCGGGATCATGCGCCCGAACGTACGGCTGCCCCATTTCGCAATGGCGATGGTGAAACCAATCGCAAGCAACGAAGTCAGAGCGATATCGAGTACGTGCAAACGCTCGCGTGCCAGGCTGCTTACAACGGCCAGCACGATCAGGCCAAGGATGTCGTCCACCACGGCCGCCGCCAGGATGATCTGGCTGGCACGTTGGTGCAGCACGCCTTTGGACGCAAGCACCTGTGCCGTAATGCCAACGCTGGTGGCCACCATCGCCGCACTCACAAAGATCGATTCCATGTGCGGCATGTGGAACAGAGCCATGATCGCCCAGCCGAGAAAGAACGGCGCGATCACGCCTAACATAGCGACGAGGCTGGCAGTCGGCCCCACTCGCAACAGCTCGCTTGTCTTGACGTCGAGGCCGACGCGGAACAGCAGAAACAGCACGCCGAGATCGGCCAATGCGGAAAGCACAGGATTGGGATGAATCCAGCCCATCACGCTCGGCCCGATCAGAACGCCTGCCAGTATCTCGCCCACGATGGCGGGTTGCTTCAGCTTTTCGAAGACTTCCGCGAGCAGCTTTGCGCAGCCAAAGACAACCAGCATTGCGAGCGGAATGTTCGTCACTTCGAGCGGCACGTCCCATTGTCCGCTGCTTTCATCGCCTAAAATCAAAGCAAATGACGCGCCTGCTCTTATTCGCGTTCTGCATCACGCTCACGGCCGAAGAATTGCCCATTGTTGCCGTTGAACAGCAGCCTTTCTCCGCCCAAGTGTTGCGTTTGCTGGAAGCCCTCGATTTGCTGGGAGAACCGCTGCCCGCGGCTGAAACCGCTGAGTTGAAGCGTATGCCCGACGTCGGCCGGATGCAGCAGATTCTCGACCGGCATTGTCTCGCGGGCGTGAATATCAATCCTGAGAGCCGAGTGAAAGCGCAGGAAGGTCCCGCGAAACTGGAGCTGGTTCAGCAGGGCTGGCGCACGTTCCTGATCAAGGTGCACAACGAAGCCGGGATCACTCCGGTTCTGGCCGTCGAGAGCCGCAATGCCGGCCGGCTGGCGGGCACCGACGCCGAAGCGGTCTCGCGCAAGTTTCTCGACATGCAGATGTTCAGCAGGCAGCCCATGAAGCCGCATCTCTCCGGACTCGAAGTAGAGTACCGCATTCTACAGCTCTTTTCGCGCGACGCTGGAAAACGTGAAGCCAAGCTGAGCTTCAACGCCGGCCAGGGCACGCAAGACCTGGGCTTCCGCAGCGATATCGACATCCTGTTTACGTGCAAGCCCGCCACCAAGATCACACTTCGAGTGCTCGATTATAACGATCGCCCCACCACAGCCTCTTTCATGATTCATGATGCCGAGGGCCGCGTCTATCCGTCGCAAGCCAAACGTCTGGCCCCCGATCTGTTTTTCCAACCGCAGGTCTATCGCAGTAATGGCGATTCGTTGAGCCTGCCCAGTGGCGACTACACAATCGAGTACACGCGCGGGCCGGAGTACCGCAAAAAGATGCAGCGCATCCACGTGGGCGACAAGCAGGCCGGCGACAAGCAGGCCGGCGCCAAACCGATGGACCTCGCGTTTCATCTGGAGCGCTGGATCGATCCCGCCAAGCTCGGATGGTATTCGGGCGATCATCACATTCACGCCGCAGGTTGCGCCCACTACGAAAAGCCAACCGAGGGCGTCTACCCGAGCGACATGATGCGTTACATCCTGGGCGAGGATTTGAAAGTGGGTTCCGTGCTGAGCTGGGGACCCGGCTGGTATTTTCAGAAGACCTTCTTCGAAGGCAAAGACAATCCGCTCTCGACCCCGGAGAACCTGATGCGCTACGACGTCGAGGTCTCCGGCTTTCCGTCGAGCCACACCGGCCACATCGTGCTGCTCAGCTTGAAAGAACAAGACTACCCTGGCACCAAGCGCATCGAAGACTGGCCGAGTTGGGGCGTGCCCGTGTTCCGCTGGGCCAAGCGCCAGAACGCAGTCGCCGGATTCGCGCATTCCGGCTGGGGCTTGGGCTTGAAGAAGGAGGCGCTGCCCACCGACGAGATGCCGCCCTTCGATGGAATCGGCGCGAATGAGTACATCGTTACCGTTACTCAGAACCTGGTGGATTTCATCTCCACCGTGGATACTCCTTATGCGTGGGAGCTGAACATCTGGTATCACACTCTCAACGTTGGATACCGCACCCGCATCAGCGGCGAAACGGATTTCCCGTGTATTTATGACGATCGCGTCGGCTTGGGCCGCAGCTACGTTCGCCAGAAACGTGGAGGAGATTATCGCGACTGGGTCGACGGAATCCGCGACGGCCGCAGCTATGTGTCGGACGGCAAGAGCCACCTGCTGGACTTTAAAGTGAACGGGATTGAGATGGGGGAGGGCGCGAGCGAGCTGAAGCTGCAGCAAAGCGGCAAGGTCCATGTGACGGCGAGCGTGGCCGCTCTGCTCGAAGAAACGCCAGACCAGACAGTGCGCGGCAAGCCTTACGACGAGAAACCTTACTGGGACTTGGAGCGCGCGCGCATCGGCAATTCGCGAACGGTCCCTCTCGAACTGATCGTCAACGGCTTACCGGTGGCTCGAACAGAGATACTGGCGGATGGATCGCTGCGCTCCGTATCCTTCGACACCAACATCGACAAAAGCAGTTGGGTAGCGTTGCGCATATTGCCGTCTTCCCACACTAATCCGGTTTTTGTGATCGTCGGAGACAAGCCAATTCGAGCCTCCCGCAAAAGCGCCGAGTGGTGTCTGCGCGCGGTGGATCAGTGCTGGAGCCAAAAGAGCCCGCAGATCCGGCCCGCCGAACGCGTCGAAGCCGAGCAGGTCTACGAGTTGGCGCGGCGCGCCTACCGCGAGCGCCTGTCGGAAACTCCAGCACCCTGACCTATGAGTTCATCGAATCGGGAATAAATTGGCGAGAATTCGGATTCTTAGGGATTAGTTTCAAGCAATTAGCTCCTCACATTGATTGGCTTGACATCCTTTTTTTCTGCGCTTATTCTTCTCTCATGCGACTCGCCAATCGAGAGCTTTACTCCTTAGGGCTTCTAAGCTCACTAATTGTTGCATCATCCGGGTGCAGCGTACCGCGTGTTCGGGTCCAGACCGTCACGGAGATGGGATCCCCGCTCGCTTCTATCTTTGATGCATCCGGCCCGTGGCTGCTTTCAAGCGTCTGGCCTATGAGAGGCCGAGAGTCCGCGGCGGATGCAGAAACGAATCAAACAGTCTTCTTGGGCGACTATCTAACCATCTTTTTCTTACGGCAAAGGCTGACAATTGTGGCTCAGGGGTGATTGTGGGCAGACTTTCTCGTACCCGCAGACGCTACCGTGTTACCAAGGGTGCGGCACCGACTACAACACTTTATTAGCGATCCAAATAGGGCCGGCGTTAACGACGGTTATAGGATTGACGGCAGCGCAGCGTGCAACGGGTGCTCCTGCAATGAGGCCGGATGCACGCTAGGTGGCGGCGTCCCTGGCGACGATGACGATGACGATGACGATAATTGCGACGACTACAAAGATTGCTGGTGGTTAGAGTAAACACAGTAGATGAACAACACTGCGGAGGATTTATGCGGTTTCTATTAGGACTTGTGCTCATTGGCGCCAATATCATGAGTGGCCAGACGCTGGATGTCGCGCTTAAGAGCGTTACGGTGCAGCACGTTTTCGCTGGACAAAAGCCACCCAGATGGGAACGCGGGCGTCTGCTTGGAATCGACTCCGATTCGGCAACAGTATTCGCGTTCGACAGTCAAGGGCAAGCAGTCATGAATTCTCGGGTATCGCCGCAGAGGCGTTGCGAGTCATACTTTCCGACATTTCGGTCTCTCCTTCGGGAACCTACGCGGTGGCCGCCACGGCTCTCAGCGGCGGCGGAGCGCCGGTTGCCTTCATCGCGTGGCTAGACCCAGCCGGGAAGACAACGAGGCTCGTGCAACTCTCGCCCACGGCGGCGTTGCGCTTGAGCTTTGCCGACGATGGCACGTTATGGGCGCTGGTGCGAGTGCACGACGAGGTCTTCAATGAGGTTCCGGATTACGACATGCTGCGTCACTACGATTCCTCCGGTCTCCTCCTAAACACGGCACTCCCACGGAAACACTTCCGAAACCATCGTTTTCCGGCTTACGTGGGTATTCTCACAACCTTGGGATCCAGGGTTGCACTCTACGCGGAAGGCGCTCGTACGTGGGTGGAGCTGTCATCGACCGGCGAGATCCTTGGCCACTGGACTTTTCCATCCCCGCCCGCCGGCCAGAAGCTGCAAGTAACAACTGCGTACTTACCGGGACCGGCGAAATCCTAGCGGATGTTGAGATCCTGTCAAAGAATAAGCCGCAGCATGCGCTATACCAGTTTGATCGAGCGACGCAGGCATTTCACATCGTGGATACCAGCCGCATATCGACCATTGATCCGGTCTTTCTCATCGGCATGGATGGCGATAGCCCTATAATCAGTACCAGGATCGGCGGGCTTCAACTGCATTGGACCAAGTTGCAGTGAATTCCGAGGTCGATAGACGATCCTTATCCTACGCCTGTCACCCTTTTCCAACGAGATTGCAATCGCCGCCGTTCCGAAGGTTGCGAACGATTACGGTGGTGATGCTAATCATGGCAGCGCCGCAAACGATGGACCCACGGCAGACAGGCCCGCGGGTCAAGGGTGAAGCGAGTCACTGCCCCCAAACCACCCTGCCCTCATCTATCAGCCATGCCATCCATCTCTCAGCGGCGTATCTGGAACGCGCCTGTAGCGCGACTGGCAAATTCACTTATCGGGTCGATACCACAACTGGGCGCGTCGCGGCAAACTACAACTTTATTCGTCACGAGGGCGCGATGTACGCCTTATCGATGTTCAATCGCTCTCATCCCGATCGGCGGGCGGTAAATGCGATGATCCGCGCCGCATCCTTCCTGCGCACCGAGTATATCGGTACGGGAAACCAGTCGAACATGCTCGTGGTCTGGTCGCAACCCGTTGCGGTCCGATCGGATGCCGCTTTGGGCGCGGCCGGTCTGGGCTTGGTGGCGCTGGCTGAGACCGAGCGAGTGCAGCCGAAAACCATTCCGCTCGATCAATTGCGGGCATTGGGAAGATTCATCATTTTCTTGCAAAAGCCCGATGGGAGCTTCTACTCGAGGTACCGTGCGGATCTTGGACCGGACGGCGGATGGCAGAGCTTGTATTATACGGGCGAAGCCACGCTTGGTCTGATTGCCCTTTATGAGGTAGAGCACTCGCGCGAGTGGCTAATCGCCGCCGGGAAGGCGCTTTCCTATCTCGCCAGGAGCCGGGTGAGTATCCAGGAACCTCCTCCCGATCATTGGGCGTTAATTGCGACGGCGCGGTTCCTTCCATACTACGAAAAAAGTTCATGTCCCGCCTCGCGCAAAGAGTTGCTTACGCATGCCGCGCGCATTTGCGAGGGATTTCTGGGCCAACAGAGGATGCTCACGCAGGATGCCACACTTTCCGGTAGTTTCGATCCGGAGGGGAGGACTACGCCGACGGCCACCCGCTTGGAGGGTCTGCTGGCCGCGCTGGAGTTTCTGCCTGAAGATACCGCGGGGCAGCGTGCGCGAATCGAACGAGCGATCCGGCCCGCTATCGCCTTTCTCTTGCGCGCCCAGATCGCGTCCGGACAATATGCTGGCGAGATACCACGCGCTTTGGTGCGCGCGGTAGGTGGCGAGCCGCGTGCGCAGGAGGTCCGGATCGATTACGTGCAGCATGCTTTGTGTGCGTGGCTTCGCTTTCAGGCGTGGGTTTCGACTCCTCCGCCTATGCTGAAGCCGGTGAAGTAGAACATGCTTTAGCTTGTTCCAACTTCTCCTCCGCCAGCTTCTTCACCTTCAAAATATTCCGCGTCTTGATCGCTTCATACCCGCGAATCTGATCCGGCAAGTCCGCGATCTCCAGCGCGAGCGCAAGCTGGTCGGTTGTAAATCCCTCCATCACCTGCCCAATCAACCCGCGGTACCACTCAATCAACCCCCACTCCTCCCGCCGGTGCGCCGCATAACCAAACACATCGAACACCCCGCCACGCAGCCCCCGCAAACTCCTCAACACCACCAGCGGCCCCCGGAACATGCGCCCAGCCGTATCTTCTTCTTCAAACCAAAGCGCCTCAACAAGGGCGGATGCAAATTGTACCCGACCGACTCAGGCGCTTCCCACATCTCCCGCACCTGCCGCTCAATCTCCGGCTTCGTGAGCAGCCGCGCCACTTCATACTCGTCCTTGTACGCCATCAGCTTGTACAAATTCTTCGCCACCACTTCTCTCAGCCCGGCCGGCTCCACCTTGGCCACAAACTCGCTGTACTCGCGCGCGTACGCCTCGTTCTGGTAATCGCGCAACTCGGCGACGCGGTCAAACTCGGCTTGTGCCGCAACTTTCGGCGCCACTTGCCGCTCCACCCAGGCCGCATCGTCGTAGTACTTGCGTCCCCACAAAAACGCCTGTCGATTCTTTTCGGCCTCCACTCCATTCAGCTCGATCGCCTTTTCGATCGCGGCAAGCGAAACCGGAATCAAGCCACCCTGGTACGCCACGCCTGTCAGGAAAATATTCACCGCCAGGTGCGTTCCGAACAGTCCCTCGGCCAACCGGCTCCCATCCACGAAAATATTCCGGCCCCGGTTCGTCACGGCATTCACGCGCTCCACCATTTCTCCCGGTCCGCTGATCGGAGCACGCGCCCGGATATTATCGATGGTGGGAAACACATCCGTATTCACGACAGCAACTGTTTTCTCCGGAGATGCAGTCTTCAGATGATCGGCGGTCGCAACGCCCATCAGATCGAACCCGAGAATCAGGTCGGCATTCCCGGCATTCACTTTGGCGGGCGCTTCGATCGGTAGCTCGCTCAGCAGCAGGTGCGAAACCACTGCTCCGCCCTTCTGCGCGGTCCCGGTTTGATCGAGCGTTGCGACGGAAAGGCCGTCGATCCAGGCTGCGGTCGCCAACAGCGCACTGATGGTGACGACACCTGTACCTCCAATTCCCGGCGCGATGATGCGGTATCCATCGCCGGCTCTTACCGGATTGCGCGGCGGCGGTACCTCCGCGAAAGGGAGCTGCGGCAACACTTTCTTCTTCAGCCCGGTTCCCGGCTTGATGCGAACCGACAGAAATGACGGACAATCGCCCATGCCGCACGTGTAGTCCTTGTTGCAGGACGACTGGTGAATCCGCATCTTTTGGCCTAGCGGAGTGAGCACCGGCTGCAAGCTCATGCAGTTGGATTGCTGAACGCAATCGCCGCAGCCTTCACACACCTGTTCGTGAATGACCAGCCGTAGCGTGGGTTCTTCGAGCTGACCTCGCGAACGCTTGCGGCGCTTCTCGGCCGCGCACTCCTGGTCATAGATAATCGCGGTGACGCCAGGAAGTTTCTCCAACTCCCGCATGGTCCGCGGCAATTCATCGCGCGAGCGCACCACGGAATTGGACGCCAGGTCCTTCGCGCCAGCATAGCGTTCCGGCTCTTCCGCCAGCACCACAATGCGCTGCACTCCTTCCGCCTGCAGCTTGCACGTGAGCTGAGGGACCGGCAGCGCGCCCACAGCGGATTGGCCGCCCGTCATCGCCACGTGCCCGTTGTACAGAATCTTGAACGTGATGTTGACGCCCGCCGCCACGCAGGCTTCGATCGCCAGAAATCCCGAGTGGAACAAGGTGCCATCGCCAATGTTCTGGAAGATATGCCCGTGATTCACGAATGGCGCCATGCCGATCCAAGGGGTTCCTTCGCCGCCCATCTGCGTCAAAAATGAGAAGGTGCGGTTCGGGTCGCCCAACCGCATCGCCATGGTATGGCAACCGATGCCGCCTCCGGCGATCTGTCCATCCAGCAGCAAGGTGGATCGATTGTGCGGGCAGCCAGAGCAGAAGGCGGCGGCGCGCTGCGGAAGCAATTCGAGCGGTTTCGACTTCGGAGCATTGAGAGCGAACAGCCGCTTCGATTCGAGCTTGAGAACCCTGCCGAGCACTAGCGCAATCTTGTCGGGATCGAGCTCTCCGGTAGGCGGAAAATGCGATTTGCCCAACACCTCGGGCCGTTTCGGCAGCTCGTAAAGGATTTCGCGAATCTGCGTTTCGAGAAAGCTGCGCTTTTCTTCGACCACCAGAAGCGTATCGAGACCCGCGGCGAAGTCGCGCACAAACTGCGGCTCGAGCGGAAAGGGCATCCCTACTTTGGCGATGCGGATTCCGTCTTGCACGTTAAGATCGCGCAGCGCCTGCAGCAGGTCGTAGTAAGGCTTGCCGGAGCTCAAAACACCGATCGCACCCGAGCCGCGCCATCGATTTACCTGGTTCAATGCGGCAAACCGCCGCGCCGCTTCCATGCGGCGAACATTCACCTCATGCTCGAGGGCAAGCGAAATGGGTGCGACAATACGCGCATCCGTGTATTTCTGGTAATCACCTGGAATTTGAATGCGCGGCAATTCCGGGTCCACTTCCAGCGTGCCGCCGCCATCGCAAACATCGGTGACCATTTTCATCCCCACCCAGGCGCCCGAGAAGCGAGAGAGAGCAATCGCCAGCAGACCGTAGTCGATCGTTTCCTGAATGTTGCCCGGATAGAAAAATGGAATCCCAAAATTGAGCAGGCTGAAATCGCTCTGATGCGGAATGGTAGAGCTCTTGGAGATATGATCGTCGCCGCACAGCGCGATGGCCGCGCAATTCTTGCCAGTGCCCGCCAAATTGGCATGACGGAAAATGTCACCGGAACGATCGACGCCCGGCCCCTTGCCGTACCAAATGCCAAGCACGCCGTCCACCTTGCTCTTGCCAATCACCTCGAAGATTTGGCTGCCCATCACGGAGGTGGCCGCGAGATCCTCGTTCACACCCGGTTGGAAATGGATATTGTGTTCATCGAGCAGCTTGTGCGTGCGCGCCAGCGCCATATCATAACCGCCCAGCGGAGAGCCTTCATAGCCGGAAATAAACGCCCCGGTATGCAGCCCCGCGCGCTGGTCCCGCCGCATCTGGTCGATCGGCAGCCGGACCAGCGCCTGAATGCCAGTCAGGTAAACGCGGCCTCGTTCGAGCGTATACTTATCGGAAAGCTTCATCGGCCCCTCGCTGGCTAACGTTTGAGAACCGGCTAGCAATCTATTTCCAGCTCAAAACGCTCCCGGGTTGGAAAAACAAAAAACATCTCACGCTCGGATTCATGCAATAACCGAAGTTCCGTAACGCCTCCCAGATATCGGGGAAAACGCCCCGCGCACAATTCACTGGCGTACCGCGCGTAGGTTTCAAGAGGGTTTGCATGGAGTGCATGGGCGAAATCGGAGTCCCATATCACACGGTTCTGAATGTGCCCTTCAATCTTTTTCCGCGAGAGTACTTCGGAGGCGGGTAGGTCCGGTCGAACAGCTTTGGCGCCCTTCGGAAGCGGGAAGGCCTTCTCGCAAATGTGACATGTGGAGCGGGGTTGGGGCGGAACAGGAACTCCGGGCAGCGTGCAACCCTTATGGCAATTGGGCAACTCCATATAGATGCGCGTCGGTGTTTCACGGAGCA
This sequence comes from Bryobacteraceae bacterium, assembly GCA_051000095.1. Classification (GTDB taxonomy): domain Bacteria; phylum Acidobacteriota; class Terriglobia; order Bryobacterales; family Bryobacteraceae; genus JBBSHP01. Next base: position 10,231 of record JBPCOQ010000201.1, read on the forward strand.
CATGATACGCAAGAATTGCTTTTACGAATTCGAATGGATCGATGCCCAGGCCCTCGTCGTACGCGATCGCACAGACGAAGCGCGTCTTCCTAACCAGTTCCCGTTCGAACTCCGGGTTGCTGAACGCTTTTCGCAACACTCTGAACCGGATCTCCTCCCGAGTCAGCCGCTCATCGGGTTTTCTGTCCAATATAGTTTCAAACGCCCAGCGTCTTAGATAATCCCGGAGCTGATCGGGTGCGCTTATAGCTGCCGTCATGCGGTTCTCCTCATTGATATTGGTCCGGTTTGGGCCGAGAACAATATTATCGTATCAGCAACCACTCCTTGTACGATCGCGGAATTTTTATGGCTACAATGTTCTATTTTGAGCCACACTAACAATACAATGAAATTGATAAGGAAATTAATTTCCGCAACCGGGAGCATCAGTCTCGCGTTCCTGGCGGGATTGGTTTATTCAGCGTCAGTCCAGACGTTGTCTGCCTCTGATATTGCAATCGTAGTCCGTCCGGATACGCCAGTCGAAAACCTGAGCTTCCAAGAACTTCGCAAAATGTTCTTGGGAGATCGCCAGTTCTGGACCTCTGGCCTGCGTCTGACCTTGCTGGTCCGCGCACCCGAGGCCCGGGAGCGCACCGTTGTGCTGAAGAACATCTATCAGATGAATGAAGCGCAATTCCGCCAGTACTGGATCAGCCGGATCTTTCGCGCCGAATCCGCGACCGGTCCCAAAATAGTTTACTCCAATGGAATGGCTACGGAGCTGATTGCCGCGATACCGGGTTCCATCGCCTTCGTGGACGCGACCCAGGTTCCTAAGGAGCTAAAAGTACTGAGAATCGATGGAAAGCTGCCTGGCGAGAAGGGATATCCGCTGCACTAATTGGGAACAGACATGATGACAAGAATTTTTTTGTTTTTTGCGGCTGCCGCACTCGCGCTAGCACAACAGCCTGTTATTCCGGCCGGCGCCGATCACGAACTTATCTTGGGATTGCTCGCCCGGGTGAAGGCTCTTGAAGCGGAGATCACAGAGCTGAAAGGGCGAAATGATTCGGGTTTAAAGCAAGAGATCAAGCCCACCGTGATGCCGCCCCAACCCGAGGCAGCCTCGAAGGTGGCGGAGCTTCCAACCGAGAAACCGCCCCTGTCCCCGATGGATGCAATGCTGGAGCAGGAAGGAACGGGCGGCCCTGGTCTACACTTCCGGGGATTCGCCGATGTGGACTATCGGGCCACCGATCGAAGAGGAGACAAGAACACTTTCTCGCTCGGAGAATTCAATCTCTTCATGACTTCGAAGTTGTCGGACCGGCTCAGTGTTCTGGCCGAAATGGTGGTCGCCGCGCACCAGACAAATGAGTTTACGATCGACATGGAGAGAATACTTCTCGAGTATTCGGCCAACGATTATTTCAACCTCAGCTTTGGCCGGTATCACAGCGCGATCGGTTATTACAACACGGCTTATCACCATAGCGCCTGGCTCCAGACCACCACCGGGCGCCCTTTCCTCTTTGCCTTCGAGGAAGCCGGAGGTATTCTTCCGCTGCATAATGTCGGGTTTTCCGCCACCGGACGCATCCCCTCCGGCCCTCTCGGACTGCATTATGTTGCCGAAGCCGGAAATGGCCGGGCATCTCGCTCACGGCTCGATGAAGCGGTGCAAAACGTCCAGGACGAGAATAACGGTAAGTCATTCAACTTGGCGGTCTTCGCGCGGCCAGACCGCGTGCGAGGGCTTCAGACCGGGTTTTCCATCTACAAGGACCGGCTGACTCCGTTCGGTCTGCCGAAAATCTCTCAAACGATTCTGGCCGGCTACGCGGTGTACCAAACCCCGGCTTTCGAATTTCTCAACGAAGCGGTGGTGGTGCGAAATGACGTATTTGGACGCGCTCGCGTTGTCCAGAGTCCAGGATTCTATTCGCAACTGTCGCGGGAGTTTGGAAAGGTGCGCCCCTATTTCCGATACCAATACTTGAACGTGCCGAAGAGCGATCCGATTTTCGGGGATGTCGGGCTGGTGTACGGCCCTTCGGCCGGGATACGATACGATTTCAGCGAGTTTCTAGCTTTCAAGCTGCAATACGATCGCACGGATCTGGGTCGTCACCAGAGCTCATTTAACGGCTTGGCAACTCAGCTTTCGTTTACCTTCTGACCCGGAGAAAAAGCCAGCCCTGCTACACTAACGCTTTCGTGACAGAATCGGATAGCCTTCCCAGGGACAAAGCGGGGGCCAGATCGGTCTCCATCCGGCAGCGCCTGAGTCTTTCCTTTGCGCTGATTCTGGCTTTTTTTGCCCTGAATCTAGCCGTATACCTCTGGAGCGGCCTGAGGAGGAAGGGCGCGGTGGAGGATCTTCGCCAGGCCGTCGCGTCGCATGTTCTGATTGCGTCGATCCGGGAAAAACTCAATGACATCCAAAAACAGATTGCCTTGGTGAGCCAGGCTTTGGTGGATGCGGGAAGCTCCGCGGGGCCCGAGGAGATCAAGCAGTTCAAAGGGCAGCTCGAACACGTCGCTCGTGATATTGACGCGCTCAGGGCTATTTCGCAAGCGCCCAATATGGAGAAACAGGTCACGGCGTTTCGAACGGTTTACGGCGAGCTCAGCAAATCGTGGTTGATCTTTTACGAGAACTTTGGAGTTCACAATGCGACCGCCATAACGGAGCTAGGCTTGCGAGGCGATCCTCTGAGCGAGGAGTTGCTGAAGCGAATGCTGCCGCGGCTTCAACAAACCGAAGATCGCCGGGTGGAGGAGGCCAGCCAGAATTTCTATTCGGTCGCCCAGGTAGCGGATCGCATCATCGCCGGCTTGTTTTTAATTTCCGGCATCGTTGCCGCTGTCATTGCGTATTTCCTGTCACGCTATCTTACGCGCGCGCTAGGCGACTTGAAACTGGGAGCGGCGATGATCGGAAGCGGAAACTTCGATCATCGCATTCAGACGCGCTATCGCGACGAGGTCGGAGATTTGGCGAATGCTTTTAACGACATGAGCGGCCAATTAACTACTGCCAGGACTCAAGTGATAGAAGCCAGTAAAGAGTTGGAGAGCCGCCATCGGGAAGTTGTCAAACAGAGGCAAATTTCGGATTCACTCCTTTTGAACATCCTGCCGGCTCAAATAGCGGATGAGCTTCGGAATCGCGGCGAAGTGGAACCCAAATACTTCGAGGATGTGACCATTCTTTTTACAGATTTTGTGGGATTTAGCTTGTCGACGGAAAATCTCGCCGCCGAGGATTTAGTCCACTTGTTGAATAAATATTTCACTGCCTTTGACCTGATTACTCAGCGCTACGGTCTCGAGAAGCTCAAGACCATTGGAGATAGTTATATGTGCGGGGGCGGTTTTCCGGTTCGCACTCCGTCTCATTCGGTCGATACCGTGCTCGCCGCGTTTGAAATGCTAAAAACGGTCGAGGATTTCGCCGCGAAAGAGGGTCCGCACTGGGCCGTGCGAATCGGAATCAATACGGGACCGGTCATCGCGGGAGTAGTGGGAGTCCAAAAGTTCGCTTTCGATGTTTGGGGACCCACAGTGAACCACGCATCGCGGGCAGAGTCGAGCGGATACCGGAATCGTATTAATATTTCAGAAAGCACGTTTCTTAAGGTAAAGGACTTTTTCGAATGCGAACACCGGGGCAAAGTTCGCACCAAGGAGCGAGACGCCGACATGTTCTTCGTGAATCGAGTGCTGCCCAGCTTGATGAATGGACCGGGGACTCCTCCGCCAGCCTTTGTGCAACGCTATCGCATTTACTTTCAGAAGGAGCCGCCAGCTTTTCCCTGCGCCGCGCAACAGGATTCCACACTTGACCGGCTAAGGGCATGAGCGATTTCGACCGAATCCCGGCAGACCAGATCAAACGCGTATTCGACTACGACCGCCGTCTTCTGCCCAATGCATACTTGGCGGAGAAGGAAGAAAAAAGCCATGATCTGGCATCCGCTACCAGCGAGACGGGCTTGTCGGTTGGTTATCCTGCTTGGAACTTGCTCTATTATTCGCTGTTGTGCAGCCTTACTTCACCGGAGCCGGCGATTGTGGAGACAGGAACGAACCTCGGTTTTTCCACGATCGTGATGGCGCAAGCGCTTAAGGATGCGCGAGTACGGGCGGTAGTCAGGACTGTTGACATCGATCCGAATGCGGTGAGGCTGGCGCGGCAGAACGCCGCAAGAGCGGGGATAGAAGAGTTCATTTCCTTCTCAGTGGGCGAGAGTCTGGATTTTTTACGGGGGCTGGTTGGCGAAGCTGACGGCATCGATTTTGCCTTCCTGGATGGAAATCATGCCGCGGCCCACGTGGTGTCCGAATTTGAGCTGATACACCCGTTGGTCACAGCATCCCGCGGTAAGGTCTTCTTCGACAACAGCGGAGCCGGCGATGTTGCGTCTGCTTTACGCCACATCCGCGCGACTTTCGGCGGCAATCTCGTTGAGTTCAAGAATTGTTCATGGGGTCCTCCGGGTACCGCGATTTGGCAACCGTGAGGCGCTTGTTTGTTTCGCGCTGTGGGGCAGGTGATCTCGTCACCTGCCGACGACCGAAGGTCGGCCAGCACATGCTTTACGACAGCCGAAATCGCCCAATGCCACTTATCTTAAGCGGAACCCAAAACATTTTCAATAACTTACGTCTTTGCAAAAATGTGGAGCAGGTCTCCGACCGGCTCGCGTTCCAGTGGCGAATCCCTAAAACACCGCCTTCGGCGAGCAGGTCGGGGACCTGCTCCGCGCTGGCAAACCGAACGTAAGCCGCTGATAAAACGGGCCTTACCACAAAGTAAGTGGCATTGGCCGAAACCGCCTGCTCCACTCGGTGATAACTCAAATGACGATTCGCAGGCTGGCCATTTCGGCGGGCATTCGCTCTTGGAGCACATAGCACAGCTCGCCGCGATGGGCAAAGTGGATTGTGCCTTGAAAAAGAACATGCGTTGCAGCCAGAAGGCTGTCGATTTCGCGGCGGGCAGCTTCGTCATGGTACTCGACGTAAACCACGCCTGTCCGGGGTAGCCAACTTTCGAGGGCATGCAAAATAGGCACTTCGGCGCCCTCCGTATCCAGTTTTAGAATATCGATGCGCTGGATGCCGGCAGCCACAAGAATTGGCCTCGGATCTTTTATTTCCACCATGACACTCGCGACGGAATTCAGCGTACTCTTGCCTAGCGAATTCGTAGCCGGGTCTATCGATCCCAGGAACAGCGGCTCGACCGCGTCATGACCGGCTAGCCCGAAGCTAAAGGCGCGAACGTTCTTTAGATCGGCGGTGTTGTGCCGCAACAGAGTGAAGCACTCCGGATCGGGCTCGAAAGCGAGCACGCGCGCCTCCGGATAGTGAAGCGCAAAATAGACGGAAGCGGCGCCAATATTGCCTCCCACATCCAGGATCGTTCGCACGTTTTTCAGGAATGGCAGGATCGGATAGCTTTTTCCAGTGAGTACATCGCGTGACACTGCTCGGCCGATTACAGTGTCAAAGATCTGAATCGCCCGCGCTTGGCCGGCGCATAAGATCTCCGTGGAGGTGATGTGTTTCACTGCTCGAGAAAGGGCCGGAGCGCGGTCATCCACGGCAGTGTTGAGATCGTGGGCCGTTGAGCGACAGAACAGATTTCGTGAGGGCTGTCTTCAAAGAGGTAAAAATCCTTGTACCGGCTGCCGCTCTGGTTTGACGAGATCCGATCATAAAGGCGAATTTTATCTTCACGCTTGGTCTTATTCTCGTAAAGGAAACAGTCATGTAGAATGATCGGCGATTGCAGAAGTACGAGTGGTTTCTCGACGCCCAGTAGCAAGTGGTGCACGGCGTTTTCGGGCCCGTCCAAGTACCGCAACGCAGGGCGGTTTCGGAACAGCCTCATATTGAAATCGGGGTAATGATTTTCGGAGAGCACGAACTCCTTCTCATTAACGCGCCAACACCGCGGAAAACAGAACCCGTCTACGTCATCGCGGCGGGTCCACTCGTCAATTCCTTCCGCAAATCCGGAATCTAACCGCTCGTCGGTATCCACCGTGAGGATCCACGCTCCACGAGCCGCGCGAAGATAAACATTCCTCTGCGTGCTGTAATTTGCCGGCCAAGCGTGTGGAATGTAAACCGACCTGGGATGTGATTCCGCTACGGCCTTGGTTGCAGCATCCGGCCCACCGTCAACGACAATGATTTCGTCCGCAAAGCTCATATCCTCGAGACACTTCCGCAAGAGGTCTGGCAGTCCCTGGGTGATAATACACGCGCTGAGTTGAACTTTCGCCATCTGCCAGTTGCCGCCTCCAGTCGAATTGAGATCTTTGCCTCACCGGCGTAGTACTTTAAAAGATGCAAATGCCCAGGATCGATGATACTTTAGAAAGCATCCGATTATGCAAGTTGCCGCCGACATTGGCTTTCGTTTGCAGTTGAAATTCTGGGGCGTGCGGGGATCTACTCCGACGCCCCTAACAGCTAATTTGGGCTATGGCGGCAACACTGCTTGTCTCGAGATCCGTCTACCCAATTCCGAAGTCTACATCTTCGACGGCGGAAGCGGGGCACGCGATTTGGGCCTGAAACTGATTGACGAGTTCAAGAACCAGAAGCTCGCCCTCAATTTTTTTCTGACGCACTTCCATTGGGATCATATTCAGGGGCTCCCTTTCTTCGCGCCTTTGTACTCGCCCCAAAACGAAGTAACATTCCATTCATTCCGTTCGGAGGAGCAGATCCGCCTCACGCTAGAGGGGCAGATGTCGACACCTTATTTTCCCGTGAATTTCGAATTCCTTGCCGCTCGCCGGAATTTCGCGCGAATTCACGGCGAGGCAGTTCGCTTTGGAAGTCTATCGGTGGAATCGTTCCGGCTAAACCATCCGCAAGAAGCATTCGGTTACAGGATAGAATCGGGCGGCGCGGTCATCGTCTTTGCGAGCGATCTGGAACACGGCGACCCTAAGCTTGATCTCACTCTGCGCCAATACGCCGAGGGCGCCGACATCCTCGTGTTTGACGCGCAGTACACACCCGACGAGTATGAGCTGCGCCGTGGCTGGGGTCACAGCACCTGGCTCGAAGCGACGCGAGTCGCGCGCGATTCGAAGGTCAAGCAACTTGTACTATTTCACCATGATCCGTCTCATGACGATCGGACACTCGACAATATCGTCGGTCAGGCCCGAAAGTTTTTCGAAAATACGAATGCTGCTCGCGAAGGCCTTTGCCTGAGCGTCTAGCGGCCCGTTTTGTGTTCTTCCTTACCCTGGTGTTCATCGCTGAGAAAAAAGAACCAGAACAGTTGACGAACGGAACTTAACTCATATAAACTTAGCAAGTTGTTTAAGTTTTCCTAATGGTGAAACCACCTTTTGAGGGGAACCTAGGCAATAAATCAAATTAAAGGATGCAAGTAACCACATGCCAACAGTTCAAGACGCATTAGATCGGATTTGGAGTGACGAGGCTCTGAAAAAGCGGCTGATGACCGACCCGAAGCCGGTTCTAGCCGAGTTCGGACTGCAGCTTCCTCCGAATGTCAAAGTTCAAATTCACGAAAACACGCCGCACCTGGTGAATGCCGTGCTGATCGAAAAGCCGGCCGACCCCAATGCTGTCCAGGCGAATGATCCTATCACCCAAATGGCCAAGCGCGCCTGGACCGATCCAGCGTTCAAGGCTCGTCTGCTTGCGAATCCGAAAGACGTCGCTCAAGAGATGGGCTTGAAGCTTAGCCCGGATATGGAAGTGAAGGTTTGGGAGAACACTCCTTCGGTCCATCATATGGTCCTTCCGGTGAATCCCAACAACCCCGAGCTCAGCGACGCGGACCTCGAAACCGTGGCGGGCGGCGGTCTGACCAAAGGACAACAGGTCGCAGCCGGTTGCGGCGCAGGCGCTGCGGCCGCAGGTATTGGCGGAGCGGCGTTAGCTTTCACTGCGGTCGGCGCGGCGATTGGATTTGGTGTCGCGGCTGGTTTGGCTGGCGCTGGATCAACTGCCGGTGGAACCGTTACCGCTGCAAAGGGCAAGGCGTAAGCTTTGCATGCGATAGCAGGGCTCTCAAGAGAGCCCTGCTATCCAGATCTCACGGTGGAAGCTCGGAAATCAACTAGCAAGATACCATTCATATCATGCCAACCATTCAAGATGCGTTAGATCAGGTTTGGAGCGACGAGAGTCTTAAAAAGCGGCTGCTGACCGACCCGAAGCCCGTGCTAGCCGAGTTCGGACTGCAGATTCCCGCGAATGTCAAAGTTCAGATTCACGAGAACACGGCGCATTTAGTCAATGCCGTGTTGATTGAAAAGCCGGCTGACGCGTCCGCCACCCAGGCGAATGATCCTGTCGGCAAGATCGTCCAGCGCGCCTGGACCGATTCAGCGTTCAAGGCTCGTCTGCTTGCGAATCCGAAAGACGTCGCCCAAGAGATGGATCTGAAGCTTAGCCCTGATATGGATCTGAAGGTTTGGGAGAACACTCCTACCGTCCATCACATGGTTCTTCCGGTTAACCCCGCCGATGCCGAGCTCAGCGATACAGACCTCGAGACTATTGCGGGCGGGGGTCTGAGTAAAGCAGCTCAGGGCCCGGCTGGTTGCGCTGCAGGCTCTGCGATAGGAGGTCTCGTCAACTTCGCAACACTTGGGATTGGCACCGCGAGTGGTTTAGCTGGTACCGGATCTACGAGCGCGGGTTCTGGTTCTATCGTCGGCAAGAAGTAAGCCGTAATTTGCATCATGCCAACAGTTCAAGAAGCGCTAGATCGGGTTTGGAGCGACGAGGGTCTGAAAAGGCGGCTGCTGACCGATCCGAAGCCTGTTCTAGCCGAATTCGGACTGCAGATTCCGGACGATGTCAAGGTTCAGATTCACGAAAACACGCCGCACTTGACCAATGCCGTGCTGGTCGAAAAACCGGCCGACGCGTCTGCCATCCAGGCGAATGATCCCGTCAGAAAGATCGTCCAGCGCGCCTGGACCGATTCCGCGTTCAAAGCTCGTCTGCTTGCGAATCCGAAAGAGATTGCCCAAGAGATGGGCCTCAAGCTTAGCCCGGATATGGATCTAAAGGTTTGGGAGAACACTCCTACGGTCCATCACATGGTTTTGCCTGTTAACCCCGCCGACTCTGAGCTAAATGACGCAGACCTCGAAACCATAGCGGGCGGTGGTCTGAGCAAAGCAGCTCAGAGCGCGGCTGGTTCTGTATGCGACCGTGCGGTACTGGCGGTTGGCGGCGTTTCCATGTTGACCTCGGCCCCCATTGTGATTGGCATGCGGGGAGTTGGCCCCCCTGCCCCTCCTCCTGGCCCTACTGGTCCTGGCTCTGTGGCTGGCGGAAAAGGTAAGTTGTAACCGGTAGTTAAATCAAAAAAGGAAGCGAGTAACCACATGCCAACAATTCAAGATGCATTAGATCAGGTTTGGAGCGACGAGGGTCTGAAGAAGCGGCTGATGACCGACCCGAAGCCGGTTCTGGCCGAGTTCGGACTGCAGATTCCCGCTAACGTAAAAATTCAGGTTCACGAGAACACGGCGCACTTGGTCAACGCGGTGCTCGGCGAGAAGCCAGATGATCCCTCCGCGGTGCAGGGGAATGATCCCGTCGCCAAGATCGCCCAGCGCGCCTGGACCGATTCAGCGTTCAAGGCTCGTCTGCTTGCGAATCCGAAAGACACTGCCCAGGAAATGGGCCTGAAGCTCAGCCCGGAGATTGATTTAAAGGTTTGGGAGAACACTCCCACGGTCCATCACATGGTCCTGCCTGTGAATCCCGCCGCTGCCGAGCTCAGCGATACGGAGCTCGAAACCATAGCTGGCGGTGGTCTAAGCAAGGGGGCTCAGCCGAACCCGGTTGCTTGCGCGGCATACAACAATCTGGCGATGGTTAGGATCCCCGTCGGGATGATCGATCTTGGGGGGCTTCCGGTTGGCGGCGCTGCATCTGTATCTGGCGGGGGAGGGGGCGGGACTATTCCGCATCCCGGCAAGTAGTAAATCTTCTAGTGGAGCCCGCCCGGGTTTCGAGCGAGCTCCACTACCCTAATCGCATGGAAAATCCTCCGTCCGATACCGAGGTTCTGCTTGCCAGCATGCCCTTCGGCCCGCTTTTTCTTCCTTCGATCGGCCTTGGATTGCTTAAATCCACACTCGTCTCCCGTCAAATCACCACCAAGGAAATTTATTTTACATTCCAGTTGGCCGAGAGGATCGGCGCGCTTCGATATCTGAATATCTCCAACGGCGAGCACTCCACTTCCGACCTGCTGGGTGAGTGGATTTTCGCGCGAAGCCTATTCGGCTCGGACCCCGACGGAGAGCGCCGCTACATCGACGAAGTTGTCCTGGGTGGATCGCGCGCCCATAGCAAACGGTTCAGCAACTTTGGATCTCCCACTGCTGGAGTCAGCGAGTCCTTCGTGCAGGAAATCTTGCAACTTCGCGATCAGGAAGAATTCCTGAGCCAATGCGTCGAACAGGTTTTAGCGCTCTCGCCCCGCGTCCTGGGCTTAACCAGCGTCTTCCAGCAACAGATAGCGTCTTTAGCATTGGCGCAGCGCGTGAAGCTTCGTTCGCCCGGGACGTTCATCGTCATGGGCGGCGCCAACTGCGAAGGCGCCATGGGTCTCGAGGTAATCAAGCAATTCGCCTTCATTGACGCGATTGTTTCCGGAGAAGGCGAGACTGTCTTCCCAGACCTGGTTGAAGCTGTGTTCGCCGGAGACCCGGTTGACTCACTGCCCGGCGTTCACACCAAAGCCAGATCCCGCCTCACTCTTTTTTCCGCGAGCGCTTCCAATGCTCCTTCGATGCAGGAGATGGACCGCCTTCCGTATCCCGATTACGATGGCTTTTTCGAGCAGTTCGAGTCCAGCCGGAAACGCCTCGATGTGGCCTACACTCCACATGTGCTGTTCGAAACCTCTCGAGGATGCTGGTGGGCCAAGGCGGCCCACTGTACGTTCTGCGGCTTGAACGGTTCCAATATGAAATTCCGGAGCAAGTCAGCCGGGCGCGCGATGGAGGAACTCACTCATCTTACCCAAAGATATCCGGGGTGTCCGGTTACGGTGGTGGATAACATCCTGGACATGGGCTATTTCCGGACCTTCATTCCGGATCTTGCCGCGCGCAAGATGAATTTGCAGATGTTCTATGAGGTAAAGTCGAATCTCAAAAGAGACCAGGTGCGTCTGTTGCGCGATGCCGGTATCCGGGCCATCCAACCGGGGATTGAGAGCCTCAGCACATCGATTTTAGAGCAAATGCGAAAGGGATGTACTAAGCTGCAGAACATCCAACTCTTGAAATGGTGTAAGGAATTCGGGGTCCGCGCGATTTGGAATATCCTGTGGGGCTTCCCAGCGGAACGGCCGGACGAATATCGTCTCATGACGGAACTGATTCCCTTATTGGCGCACTTGGACCCTCCGCAGACCGCGGCGCCGCTCCGGCTGGACCGGTTCAGCCCTAACTTTGACCATTCGTCCGAGCTTGGTTTTTCTAATGTCAAGCCTTATCCCAGCTACTTCCATGTCTATCCGCTCGCTCCCGAAGCCGTGGCAAATCTGGCGTATTACTTCACCTTTGACTACGCCCAGCCGCAAGAACCCACCGTGTATACTGAGCCGCTCTTGCGAGGGGTGGCAGCCTGGCAGCAGAACCGGTCCGTGAGCGATCTGTTTTCGGTTGATCTCGAGTCGCACCTGGTGGTCTACGATGCACGGCGTGCGGGCCCCGGCCGCTTCTATGTGTTGGACGCGTTGAGCAGGGCACTGTACTTGGCGTGCGATGGCATTCAGGGCGGCACTGCTTTACGAGCGCTTGGCTCATCGGAGGACGTTTCCAGCCTATTGGGTGCCCTGGTCGAATCCAGGCTCATGCTGCGCGAGAACGAGTCCTATCTTTCGCTGGCAGTTCCGCTCGGTGAATACCAAACCGCTAAAGCGACTCGGGAGCATTTCATCAGTACCGTGCGCGCCATTGGAGCAGCTAAGGAAGATTACTGGGTGGTTCCGGAGAGCCGTGTGCATCATATTGGCGAAGGGGGCATTGGAACTATGGCGCGGCGCTCCGCTCCGGATCCGGAGCAGTTGAGTCCCGGACATTTCTTCTTCGATAAGGGCGAGCTCGTGATCGATTTGGCGCCTCTGGAGATGATTGATATTAACTCCGTCACGCTGCAGTTATTTCAAATGTCCGCGGGTCACGCTTGACGATTACCGCCGCGGATGGCAGGCGAAACCGCCTGCTCCACTCAACGGCAGCGGTTGTCGAGGCGGCCCTCTCGCCGGACGAGTGGGAGGCTTATCCTGGCTCATTGTGCCTATCTGAGGAGGGCCGGGTCGAAGCCGAAAGATTATTAGCCCGCTGGCGGAAGCTGATCACCCTCCGTCCAGGTACGGAAGGCGCGTTCGAGCGGCGTCTCGCGACTTTAGGACTAGATGAGGCTGGGGCCATCGACCGCTTGCGGCCGCATACACTGCCTCCTGACGCTCGCCTGCCGGAATGGGCTGAGCTGCTGTCGAGAGTCCTCGATGAACCCGCGATCGATAGGGCATTCGACCTTAGCCACCTCACGCAATATACGGCCGAGGAAGTTCAGACACTAGGCCTGGAAAGCGGTCAATCCCCCAGCTTTCCCGATTTTCTCGCTCCTTTCCTGTCACTGTATCTACGTTTCGCCGGCTTCGAAACCGAGGATTCTTGCACCGGGTACTTCGCTCGATTTCTCTTGCGGCGGCTTTCGCAGATCGCGGCCAGAACGATCGCGTACGAATTAAGAATGCGCCGGGATCAGGGCGAGTTGAAGGGCGCCTCGCCGGAGGAACGATTCCGCTATTATACCGGCGAGGTGCTCGGCTCTTCCGAAGGCCGCTCGGCACTGTTATCCTGCCATCCGGTTTTGGCGCGACTCTTGTCGACCTGCACTTTGCAGGCGATCGAGGCCACCATTGAATTTCTGGAACGGCTGCGGCTCGACAGGCCGGAGCTGCAGTCGGTGTTCGCGAAAGGGACAGAGCTTGGCCCGCTGGTTGCATTTGTGGGCGGCGTTTCGGATGCACACGACGGAGGCCGATCGGTTTGGATTCTCCGATTCGATTCGGGACTCAAGCTGGTCTATAAACCACGCAGCCTCGCCATGGACGCTGCTTTCAGCGGGTTTATCGATTTCTTCAACCAGGCCGGCCACTGCTCAGTTCACCTTCGCTCGACAGTCGTTCTTCCGCGTAATCGCTATGGTTGGAGCGAGTTCATCGAGCAACAGGACTGCGGCTCAGAAGAGGAGGTTACCCGCTACTATCGCAGGCAGGGCGTCTATGCCTCGCTCGTTCATTTCTTGTGTGGGGTTGATTTTCACAGCGAGAACTTCGTGGCCGCGGGCGAAGATCCCATGCCGATCGATCTGGAGGGACTCCTCTCACTCGGCGTTCACGTGGGCACGGACCAACTTCTAAAGCTCCCACTGCCGTTGCGTCCCTTGCATTATACGGTGGCCGCGACCATGATGCTTCCGTATTGGAGGGCCGGAGAGTACGATCGGAGCCTTTTCTCGGCCTCCGGGATTGCCGGCTCCACGCAAGGAGCATGGCCCGTCAAGCAGCCCGCCTGGGAAGGCTCGGGTACCGATCAGCTTCGCCTGGTCTATCGCTACGAGGATTTCATTTTCGATCAGAGCGTGCCCACTCGGAATGGTCACAAGGTGCGTGCCGATCTTTATCATGCCGCCATCGTGAGCGGCTTTGTAGAAGGCTACCGGACCATTCTGGCCCATCGTGATGCGCTACTCGGCCCAGCAAGTCCTCTGAGTGCTTTTGCGCACGCCACCAGTCGCGTGATTTTGCGGGACACCCAGGAGTACGTGAACCTCCTCTCCTGGTGCACTTCCCCCGATATTCTGAAGTCCGGAGCCGCTCTGGACGTTGCTCTGGAGACTCTCGCTTGGACCGTTCCAGTGCTTAGCGACGGAAAGCCCTGTCCGGAATTACTGCGAGTGGAGAAACGATCGCTCTGGCAGCGGGATATCCCGATCTTGACGTGCTCTCCTATGTCCTGCGACGTGTACACACCGGGAGGCCAGACCCTCCCGGCCGCCGTCGAGCACACCAGCTTCCATCAGATGCGGCGCAGAATCGAGCAGGCGTCGGAAGGGGATCTAGAATGGCAAAGCGAACTGGTGCGGACCATGTTGCAGATGGTGCGATCGGCCCCCGCCGGTCCGCCTTCGGCCCTTCACACCGAATCAGACCGGCTGCTTGCTCATGCCATCGAGATCGGCGAGGGATTGGCCCGTGTTGCATTCCAAGTTGACGGGATGAATGGTTGGCTAAGTCTATTCAAGGAATCCCCCAGTCAAGCCAAAGTGCAACCGGCCCACCCCGATCCGTGGAGCCTCGCGGGCGCTGCGGGTAATGCGATCTTCCTGTCGGACCTGGCAGCCCAAACCGGCGAGAAACGCTACGACGCCCTGGCCCGTGGAGCCCTGAAGTTCGCGTCCACGATGCTCCAGCAGGTCAGGCGCGAAGAGTTCGGCTCGGCCCTGCGGATTTCAGCGTACGAAGGCCCTTTCGGATTGGTGTATGCACTCACGGCTTGTGGCGTGCGCTTGGGCGATGAGAATCTGGTAGCGCAAGCGCGCCAGCTCGCGCTGAGTTACACCTGCGAGCAGTTGAACAGCGCACAGAATCCCGACATGCTGAATGGCGCTGCCGGAGCTCTGCTGGCATTGCTACAGCTTTACCGATTCCGGCCCGACCCGCGCTTGATCGAGCGAGCCCAGGTGCTTGCCCGGGTGATCCAGCGCAGCCAGGTGCCGGACGAGCGAGGGGGCTGGCTGGTACCCGGGATGGAGCGTCCATTGCTAGGCATGGCGCACGGTTCCTCGGGCATGACCTTGGCTTTGCATGAACTGTACAAGGTTACGGGAGACGATCCGCTGCGTAGCTCGGCTCGTTCCGGACTGGAGCATGAGCGTTCCCAATTTTCAGGCGAGCACGGCGATTGGCCGGACCAGCAGAACCGCTCCGGATCTATGTCGTTTATGACGGGCTGGTGCGCAGGAGCTCCCGGAATCGGTTTGGCGCGTTTGCGCATGTATGGCGACGCTCCGGACGATCTCGCACTCGCGCAGGAGCTCGAGACTTCCATTCAGGCGACCCTCCGTCACTCCGGGAAGCGCCACCATCACCTCTGTTGCGGCGAGGCTGGCCGGATCTTATTTCTAACAACCGCAACCCGCATTTTGGACCGCCCGTCTTTGCGGGATGCCGCACAGCGTGCAGGTATTGCGATGCTGGACGACTTTGAGGAGCACGGGCACTGGCGTCTTCAGCAATTTTGCGCTAGTCTACCAGTTTCCGGTCTATTGGGAGGCGTTCCGGGAGTCGGGTTGTCGCTCTTGGAACTGGCCCGGCCTGGCTCGACTTCCCAGGTCTTGGTGCTGGCATAAATATCTATGATTGACACGATTCAAGACCTTGAAATCTTGAGCGAGCAGGAATGTTCGGAACTGCGCGATCTGTTATTCCGATTGCGAACATCCTGGCTCAAGCGGAATCCCGCACTGCCTTTTTTCACGCTGGGCGCGGCAAGTTATTTGGATGCCGTAAGCGGCCGCGAAGGGTATTGCGACAAGGCGCTGCGTTTCAACCCGATTCTGCGAGAAAACATGGATTGGCTTTATCGGAGAGTGCAAGGCGCTCTCGAGCCAGTACTCGGAAGCCCCGTGCGATATGCGGAGAACCTCGCGCTCCCTGGCTTCCACATCTACTTGTCGTCCAAGGTGTTCGAAAAGCCGATCGCTTCGATTCACTGCGATTCGCAGTACAACCTGCACGAATGGAATTACCCCGACGCTGACCTGACTCAGCCCATCTCGTTCACACTTTCGATTGCACTGCCCAAGAACGGTGGCGGTCTGAATGTATGGGATGTCAACTACCAGGATATTGCCGGCCTGACCCCGCCCGAAATCGCCGGCCTGATGAGTTCGCGAAAACCGGTATATCATTCCTACCGCGTCGGGCATCTCGTATTGCACTCGGGGCATGTCGTGCATCAGGCCGCCCCGGGCGTCGACGTGCAACCGGAAGATGAGCGAATCACATTGCAAGGCCATGGGCTATACGCCAACGGAGCCTGGCAGTTGTACTGGTAACGAGGGACGGAGCGTATTTATGTTTTACCAATCTGGAGAATTCGAGTTTACCTCCCGCCTTGAGGAGAATTGGCAGGCCATACGGAAAGAATTGGAAGCGCTGCCAGAGAGCAATTTCATTCCCTGGAAAGAGACCGTTCTCTACGACACGGGATGGGATGTTTTCGGCTTGTATGCTTTCGGAAAAAAGATCGAGGAGAACTGCCGGGTGTGCCCACAAGCGACACGCGTTTTGGAGACGATTCCCGGTTTGGTTACGGGCGGCTTTTCTTCCTTAAAGCCGCAGACTCACATTCTTCCGCATGTAGGCTACAGCTACAAGTATTCGCCCGACGGGACCATGGAACGCACCGAGTTGAACAATGACGTCCTGCGTTGTCACCTCGGACTGATTATCCCGCCGACGTTCACTCCGATCGGCTGCGCAATCCGGGTGGGCGAGGAGCTGCGGAACTGGGAAGAAGGCAAGTGCCTAGTATTCGACGATACCATCGAGCACGAAGCCTGGAACCGCAGCCAGGGAACGCGGGTAGTCATGATCGTCGATTTTCTAAAAGAGGGGGCTCAGAGAACCTGAGACCTGAGTGGGGTGGGCTTCAGCCCGCCGTCCGTTTCTGGAGAAAAACTGAGATGTTTGTAGACACAAAAGAATTTCCTTTCACCTCTGTCCTGGAATCGGAATGGAAGACGATCCGCCGCGAGCTGGAAGATCTTCACAAGAGCAATTTCATTCCCTGGCCGGAGAAATTTCTTTACGGCACGGGATGGGACGTATTTGGGCTCTATGCCTTTGGTCAAAAGCTGGAGGAGCCCTGCCGCCTTTGTCCGGAGACCACGCGGCTAGTGGAGGCGATTCCTGGAATGACGACCGCTGGTTTCTCATCGCTCGCTCCAGGAACGCACATCGCTCCCCACCTTGGATATTCGAGCAGCGTGCTTCGCTGCCACCTCGGTTTAATCGTTCCGGACGGTTGTGCGTTACGGGTCGGAGACGAGACCAGAACCTGGCAGGAAGGCAAGTGCATGGTTTTCGACGACACAGTCGAACATGAAGCTTGGCACCGCGGCGACCGGCCTCGGATTATCCTGCTGCTGGATTTCAAGAAGCCGGTGGCCGATTCAGCCAATCTCCGCGAAGCCAAGGTTCCGGAGGATGTCACCCGGGTGGTTCAGGGCCTGTCCCGCCACCCGCAGTAAAGTAAAGCGCACCGGCGTCGAAGGTACATCGGCTGTGATCCTATCTGATCGTCGGAGTAAGGTGCTAAGCATCAAAGTTGGCACTCAATGATCCGGGCACCAAGGGTAAATGGCTATATTAGAACATGACCTCCGTCAGCACGGAAGCGGTCTGCGTCAAACCTGGCGATTCCAGCGCCCCTAAATACTCTTGAACAGTTTGGGCGGGATTCTTCAGGCTTAGCCGGTGTTGTTGTGCTGCTGACGCCACTATGCCAGGAGCAAGATTCAGCAGATTCAACATGAACTCATCGGGATGCTGGGCTTCAATGCCGAATGCGCTAATTAATGATCTGTTCGGGGAAATCACGCAAGTTCGCGGTGACGATTACATCGGACCTCCCACGAATCGCCGCTGCCAGCACATGGCGATCATTTGGATCGGGAAGCTGTAAGCCCGGAATTAGACGTTCCTAGCCAGTGACCAGAGCCTCGGTCGCGTACAGGTCCATCAAGTTCCGGGTGCGCTCCAATTTTTCACGGGAGAGATCTGGCCGGTTCGCCAGAAGATCCGATATCCATTCCTCATGCACGTCCGCTGACCACTTCGCCCGGAATAGTCCGGGTGAGCGCCAACCGCATGAGCAGGTTCCGAAGTTCAGCCGGATACAGGAAATTGGCGTCAAAGAATGCCGTAAACGCAGCCAAAGTCAGAGCCCTATTTCTTTGTCATAGGCAGCCAATTCGTCTAGGGCCGCTCGGCGCTGAGCGTCCGCCTCACGTTTGTACTTCATCAAGGCTTCGAAGCGCACGCGACGATGCGTACCAACACGGCGGAACTCAATCTTTCCTTCATCGAGCAATTGAATTAGAGACGGCCGGGAGATGTTCAGCATGTCTGCGGCTTCCTGTGTCGTCAGTTCCGCATGCACGGGAACCAAGGTTACGGCATTCCCCCGTGCCGTTTCCTCTAAGATGCGAAGGAGCAACCGGACGGAGGAAGCGGACAGCTTTAGCGTCACCTCGCCGGACGTATCGTCCAAGATGCGCAGGCGCATTGGACGGTTCTTGCGCAACCTTGAGGCCAGCACCCGGCTAGTCTCTTTCGCTAGGGTCGCCTCATCTTCGGAAGGGAGAGTAGGTGCCGCGGTTGCGTGGGTCATGGTGCCTCCGTACACCATGAACATACCACGTAATCGAAGCAAACGCCACCAAACAACGCAGTCGAAATTCTCCCACCAAAAACTGGAGCCAATTTGTGTTGTAAGTCAGCTTGGTGGGAATAGATGTGCGAGGCGTGAGAACCGGCTTGGTGCTCCTCTCCGCGGCGGTCGCTTTGCCGCACGCCACGCTACACTGCCTTACACCGCGTAGCCGGTGCTTCGCGTCCGCTCTTGCAGCATTCCGAAGCGCATGCCCGCCAGTGACACCGCATCCAGGATATCTTCTGAAATCTCGTCGCCGTCATCGATGTTCTCGTCCAGGCGGGGCTGCTTGCCGTAGCCAAACGTGGCCACCGTGTCGCGCAACCTAAGCGAAAGCAGCACGGCCAGAGACCGGTAAAAGCGCCCTTGAAAATTAGGATCTTCATCCAGGCGCTCGCGAAACTCGGATCTGCCAATATCCAGCACCAGCGAGTCCTGGGCGGCTGTCACGGTCGCCGATGGCGGGCGGGAGTCGATGAACGACATTTCGCCCAAAATCTCGCCGGGCATCAGGTTTGCGATCACCTTGCCTTTTTGCGCTGCTATGGTGATCTCGAAAGCTCCCTGCAGCACGATAAACAGGGAGTCGATTGCCTTGCCCTCGTGAATCAGTGTCGTGCCAGCCGGAATGCTGCGCTTCGACCCAACCCTGATCATCCATTCCACGTCGGAGTCGTCTAAAATTCCTAAAAGTACCAGCGATTTTCTCATGATTACCTTTCGGAGCGGGAAGTGAAATACGCTTCAGCATGTTGCTCCGTCAAGCTGAAGAGTCGTTCTCTGAGCAGATCGGCGCCTTGTACAGATGCAAGTTCCTCGGCGGTGAAGCTGGAGAGCGTGATAATGAGTTGCGGCTGAACGTTCGGGTCTCGTAACACGCGTGCATTCTGCCGGTCGAACGATTCCAGATTCCCGGCTGCCATTCTTACGATCGTCCGCAGGATTGTGAATGCCCCGTCGGACAGGGGTGGGTCGCCGCGATAGTTCGAAAGCCGTCCCGACGGGCGGTAATCCGGAAAGCGCTCCAGTCCAAGAAAGTGCAGGAACCAGCCGGCTCGATACGAACCTGCTGCGCTCACGATGCCCATGTAGTCGGCAATCATCTCGTCGAGGAGGTTATTCCTCATCGATGAGAAGACCCGGCGAGTGAAATAGTGGGTGCATTCATGCTCACGGCGGATGGTCAGCGATAGATCGCGCCATTCCTGCTCACCGAGGTGCAGTGCCTCGCCCGGCACGCCGCTGTAAGGTCCATCGCTTAAGAGGATAAATCGGTCCTGGTAAAGCTCCTTTTGAGGAATGATGCGCCGGAGTTCGAGCTGCCAGGCTGGCTCGGAACGGTCGGGTGTACTCTGCTCCCAGGTTTTCCGAAGTTGCCCGATCCGATCCCAATTGTTAAATCCCGCCACGATGCAAGCACCCATGGATGCCGGTATCGGCGACGGCTCGCTTCGTTTTGTAAAAGCTCTCAACAGAGATACGAAATCCTCGCGATCGCCTGCGATTACAAGGGGAATCCGGCCTGCGGGAGTGAAGTGCAGCGTCAATTGGACCAGCTCCGGGCGGCGTAGGACCAGCGTCTCCGTTTCATTTGCTTCCGGGGCAATTCCCTTACGAGTCGCGCTCTGATAAGCCGGGCTCTCGCTGATTCCCTCGCGGATCGGGAACTGGAGCTGAACCAGGTGCTTCCGCAGAGTTTCGAACGCGCCTTCCCGCCTGGCCTCATCGGCGTAATCCTGCCAGATCGCAACGAACGGCTCATCATTCAGTGGGAAATCCGGCAGCGGGAAATCCGGGCCCGCCCTCAAGCTTCCGTGCGCGAACGCCATGTTATTGTAATTCAGCAACTCGGATATTTGAGTTGCGCTGGCTCCAATTCCGGCCAGCACCTGGGCGCGAAGACCCTCGCCATTCCCCATATTTCTATGCTAGTTGTCTCTTGGCCAGTTGCGCGAAGAGGCCCTCTTGCTGAATGAGTTCTTTGTAGGTGCCGCTCTGGACCATGCGCCCGTTCTCAATCACGAAAATCTTGTCCGCGTTGATGATGGTGCTGAGACGGTGAGCGATCACGATCCGCGTCGCTTTCATCTCCTCCAAACTTCTGCTGACGATTTCCTGGGTCTGGTTATCGAGCGCACTGGTCGCCTCATCGAAAAGCAGTATCCTTGGCTTGCCCACCACCGCGCGGGCCACCATCAGGCGCTGCCGCTGGCCGCCCGACAGACCGGTGCCCCCATCCCCGATCACGGTGTGCATCCCCATCGGCATCGCCTTTAAATCTTTCTCGAATCCCGCCAGGCGGGCAGCCTCCCAAGCTTCATCGATCGTGGCCGGAGCGGAACAGGCAATGTTCGTGTAGATGTCTCCACTGAAGAGACTGGCATTCTGCAGTACCACACCCATTTGTTGGCGGAAGTTCTGAACATCGAGTCCCGCCAAATCCTGTCCATCAAAGTAGATTGCGCCCGACTCCGGCGTTTCAAATCCAAGAAGAAGGCGAAACAGCGTCGATTTGCCCGATCCGGAAGGTCCCACAAACGCTACGAACTCGCCCGAGCGGATGCTTGCCGAAACATCTTTTAAAACCAGAGGCCGGTCCTCGCTGTACCGGAAGGACACGTGGCTAATCTCGATATTGCCAGTCAACTCGCCGGGATCGGTTTTGGACGGATCGACTTCGGGGAGGGCATTCAGTATGGGCTTGGCTCTCTCATATACCGGAACAATGGTAAGGATCGAGACGAAAACAGATGTAAGTTGCAGCATGTTGCTCGCGAACTGGCCGTAGGCCGCATTGAATGCGAGAAACTTGCCCGTGGATAGAGGAGTGGCATCCGGCTTAGACATCAGCGAAGCCATCATCCAAAAAATCGCAATTGAGCTCAGAATCGGAAATACCGAATTGAAGACCGATAGCCAATTGTTGATACTCCGGGATTTCAGACCCAGCAATTTCTCCCGCGAGAAATTCGCAGCCCATGCCGCAAATGCGCGGTTCTCCGTGCCGGACACTCTGAATTTGGCGACTCCGAGAATAAACTGGAGAACCATTCCAGCGACCTTGCCGCCTAACTTTGAGACTTCCCTCTGATATTTGACTTGAAGAAATCCGCAGACCGAAGTCACGAGTAGCGCCACTAAAGTAAGGCCGCACGCCAGCAGCGCCATTTTGGGGCTGTAATAAAAAAGCAGAATAAAGTTGAACACCGAGAAAATTCCGGAGAAGATCGATGACATCGCGGACCCGGTCAGGACCTGCCGCATGGAGTTGATGGCGAGGCCTCGCATGGCGAGGTCTCCGGAGGAATATTGGCGGAAAAAGGGCACCGGCAAATTCAAAAGCCGGTCCCAAACAGCCGCCTGCACCATCGCGTCCATCTTTCCTTCCACACGCAACACGGCGAACCCTCGTGTCAGTTGGAACATGACACCAGACAGAGAAGCGGCACCCAGGAAAACGGCTATCTCAAGAAGCCGGCTGCGTTGCGCTCCGGGAATGATTGTGTCGAAGATGGTACCGGTCAGGATGGGGGTAGCCATCCCGAGCAAGCCGGTGAGAACACCCATCAGCAGAACGACAAAAACATCGCCCCACGATCCTTTGAGCCCAAACGTAATCAGCTCCCTCGCCGAAATAGGTTTGGGAGGAAAGGGCCGGTAAAAGGTGAACGCAAACGGCTCGAGCGTCGCGGCAATGTCAGGGGTGACGCGGACCCGCGTTCCTTCCACAGGGTCATAGATATCGTAACTTCTTGCCGACCGGGGCAGCAGGGCCATAGGCCGTGTGTCCCCTTCCCGGATCCCCAATAAGGGGCCCGCGTCTCGCTTCCACCAATTCGGCGAAAGAACGACACGCCGCATTCGCACTCCCGAGGCCTTGGCGATTGCGGCAACAGGATCCCGGCGCGCGGTGTCTCGCCTTTTACCCGGATAGAGTTTGAACTCGATGCCGAGGACGTCTCCGATGGCTTGGCAAGCCACCAGCATTGGTTCGTCGCCTTCGCCTGCAGGCGCCAACACCCGTGCGCTCTTCAGGCGCAAGGGTGAGGTCAAGTGGCGAAGCGAGAAATCAAGTCTGGTGGCATCGGCTTTCAATTTTCTATCGAGCCGGTTCAACTCTTTTCGCTCCGCCGCCTCCATGTTCGAGACCAGCGAAACCATCACGGCCTGATGGAAAGCCTCCAGGCCTCTCCATTCCGGATCACGCTCCCGGGCGGTCTGCGTTGTTACCGCTTCCAGACGGTTGTGGGGTTCTTCCTGTAGCCAGGCGGGACTTGCCAGAGGAAAGTAGTAGTCTCCATCAATAGCAGCTCCACCCATGTGTCCAAGAAAGCGCCCCTCACCCTCCAAGTGTCTGAGCCAGACCAGGCCGTCGGGTAAAACCGGCTTGGGCTCTTTCGGTATCAGGATCTCGCTGCCGGCGGAAATAGGTTGGTAGACCTTTGGTTCCATTTCGGCCACGGCGGCGGACGAGAGTGTCGCGATCCAGCCTTGTAACAGAGCTTGGATCTGTTCACTCGCCCCGGGAGTGGAAGCAGCCCGCAAAATTTCCGCTCGCGGCACTTCGAGCACCTGGGTCGACGGTGCCGCTACTGCAACCAGAATTTTGTCTCCACTTGACTTGGTCGGGTCCATGCCGAAAATCGCCTGCCCGTCCGTGATGCGGGCAACATGTTCACGAGCGCCCGTGGGCTCTCCCTCGTGAGACTGCACCAGGAAAAGATCCACCCTTCCCGTTTGGACGATCCACGCCTTCGCCGGGTCGTTCACGAGTAAAGCTTCGTTGCCGGCAAGTTCTCTGACCGTGCCGGTAAGGCCTAACTGATCTAGTAATGGAGACGCTTGCATTAGATTCATCTCACCATTCAAGCCGACTTCACGAGGGCCGAATAGGGTCCATCGACCTTAATCATCTCTTCATGGGTCCCGCGTTGAACCACTCTGCCGTACTGCAGGACAATAATTTCATCGCAATCGCGAATCGTGCTCAAGCGGTGAGCCACGATCAGCAGGGTGCAACCACGGCGGCGAAGGTTATCGTCCACGATCTTTTCGGTCCTCGGATCCAGGGCGCTGGTCGCTTCATCCAATATCAGAATGCGGGGATTGTTGACCAGAGCCCGGGCGATTTCCAGACGTTGCCGCTGGCCGCCGCTCAGGTTGCGCCCCGCCTCTTCGATCTTGTAGTCATAGCCGCCATTCCGGTCCGAGATGTCGTCGTGAATGCTGGCATCTTTGGCCGCCTGTACCACGTCGCGATCTTCTATGGTGGGATCCCACATTGTCAAGTTTTCGCGAATGGTTCCTTCGAACAAAGAAATATCCTGGTCGACAAGCGCCACGGAATTGTTGATGAGTATGCGAGGGATGCTTGCGCGCGGTACGCCGTCGAAAAGAACCTCGCCCTCCCAGGGCTCGTACAGACCGGAGACAATCTTAGCGGCGGTAGACTTGCCGCTGCCCGACATGCCAACCAACGCAACGCGCTGGCCTGGTCTGAGTTTCAAGTTGAAGTTCTTGAGTAAGGGCAAGTCGAGTCTGCTGTAACCGAACGTAAGGTTGCGCAGCTCCAGGTAGCCGTCTAACTTCGCGTGCGTAGCGCTGGCCAGTTCCGGGGGTGCTTTCACCACTCGATCCACCTGCGGGTCCACAGGATATTTCAAGACATCGTCGAGCCGGTTTAATCCTCCTTCAACCTCCTGAAGGCGGCTACCGAGGTCGACCAGCTTATTCACAGGATCGATAAAGCTCGCCATCAAGGCCTGGAAAGCGATTAACATGCCCATCGTTAGATATCCGTCGATCACTCGCAAACCGCCCAGGCACAACACGGCTGTGGAGTTCACCGCGGACAGGAGAGGTGGAACGATGGATAACATCTGCGAAGAGGCGCCAAGATCCTGCTCCGCGCCGACAACTTTGGCCTGATAGCCACCCCACCGGGAAAAGAAACCAGCCTCGGCCCCGGTGGACTTCAAGGTTTCGATAATCTGAAGTCCCGCCATGGATGTTCCGAGCAGCTTGCCTTTCTCCTGCAGCAGCTTTCGATTTTCATCCGTTCTGGTGCGCGAGACATATCGAAGGGCGGCTAGATTGATTAGCGCTATGGAGATACCGATCCAGGTCAGCAGTTTATCGTATTGAAACATCAGAGCGGCGTAGAATCCGATCATGATGATGTTGACTAAATTGGTGGCGAGCCCGCCCGATAACAAAGTCGCCACCTGGTCGTTGATGTCTACGCGGCCGCCGATCTCTCCGGCGAACCGCTGCGCGAAAAACTCCATTGGCAGCCGGAGCACGTGCCAGAAGAATTTACTGGACGAGGCCAAAGACAGCTTCATCTCCAGGCGCATCAGCGCATTTTGCTGGAGATAGGTCATCACCGCCTGAACGACCGCGGTGATGGCCATCGCCAGCAGCAATGGCTTCAGCCAGCTAGTCATTCCACCGACGATGAAATCATCGATATAAATTTTGCTAAAGACGGGCGTTACCAAGCCTGGCGCAACCAGGCCCAGCGTGGCCAGCACAACGTAGAGTAAGGGTAATCTACTGCCGGGAAGCCTCTTCTTAAGGGACTTCAGGAGACTCGGTTTTTCTCCGCCCTTCTGGAATTCGGGTCCTTTTTCCAGAAAGAGAACGACTCCGGTAAAGGATTGATCGAACTCCTCTTCGCTCACGGTTCGTGGGCCCATGGCCGGGTCGTTGAGATAAGCCCGCTTCTTCGAGAAGCCTTCAACCACCACGAAATGATTGAAGTTCCAAAAAACGATCATCGGAATCGGGAGATCCCGTAAATCGTTCGGCTCTTTCTTGTACCCCTTGCCTAGGAGCCCGTATTTACGCGCTGCCTTGAGAACATTGTTGGCTTTGCTGCCATCGCGCGAGACGCCGCAGGCGGTCCGGAGTTCCTCGAGCGGAACCAGGCGCCCGTGGTAACCAAGAACAATGCCGAGCGCTGCCGCTCCGCATTCAACCGCCTCCATCTGTATGAGCGTAGGTGTCCGAACACGCTTTCGCCGGAATAGCCCTTTCCGGGACGCTTTGGAGGAGTCTTGAGGCGTGGTTTGCGGGGTCATTCTTAGTACAGTCCCAATTTTTCCTTGATGTATGGGAACACCATGTCGATGGGTGGCTCCTCGCGTGTCACAATCTGAACGCTGCACAGGGTTGCGGGTGTTATTTTGACGGGTGCTCCCGATTTCGATGACCACTGAAAGCCGCTCGGAGTGCTCGGATTGGAGAGCATCGCTATGCGAACCTCATTGACCGGGCCGCCGGCCGCCAGAGCCTGAGAGAGGGACGAATTCTGAAAGGTCCGCGTCAGCGCGGCATCCGTGGTCGGGTACTCCGAGACAGACGTAACTTTGCCGCGGATGAATCCATATTCTTCCACGCGGACGGAAGAAGGAATGATCTCGGCAGGCATGTTCGGATGAACCTCCTTGGCCTTCGCTGATGGAACATAAGCTACAATCTCCAGGGAGTCCGACTCCGGCTCAAGTGTTAGGATTGGAGCGCCCGCGCCCACCAGGCTCCCTGCCACCGTCTGGATTTCGACCACCTGCCCTGAATACGGACTGACCACTTTCGAAGTCATATCCAGCTCGCCGCGCAAAAGTCTGAGGTTGCGCTGCAGGTCGGTGATGCGGGACTGGTAGTCTACCTCAGATTGCTTGCCTCCTTGGGTATTGCGAAAGCGGGTTGCATTGAGTCGAACGATCTCGGTCCGCAGACTGGTAATGTTATTGGCGATTCCCATCTGCCTTTCACGCAAGGCCAAGATCTGCTGTTTGGTGATCAGGCCTTTGGCCAGCAGTTCCTCGTTGACGGGAATCTGATCGGCAACCACCTTGGCCTGTTCTTCCAAAGCCTTAATCTGCTGGTCCAGGCTAGCCCGCTGCCCTTCGACCGACTGCTCCTCCAAGCCGAGGCCCGCGGTACGCACTTGGGCTTGACGCTGGCGCTCTGTCTCGGCGTCGGTGAGTTGGGCCTCGGCAACCCGAATTTTATCTGCGACCAGGGGTTGTCCGACCGTTGCTATCACCTGACCTTGTTTCACGCGATCCCCGACGTTCACCGTCACTCGCACCACCTGGCCAGTTCCAAGCGTGTTGACAGTCAGGAGATTACCTGTGCGAATCGCGACCCCTTTGCCGCCCGTTTTGGTGGCTAATCTTCCTTCGAACCCCCACACAACCGCCGTGAGAAGGATGACGCCCACGGCCGCGAGCGCAATCCAGGATCGCGGAGTCGTCACCCGCAGCAGCTTGTCGAGCTGCTCGGGAGAAGACATCCTGGCCAAGGCAACGCTTCGGAAGATCTCCTTCTTAACCATCTAATGCTCCTGTTTGCGATCTCAATGGATGCCCGGGACGTAAAAGAGATCGCGGCTCACGGGCTGAACCGGTTGATCTGGCAAGAGAAAAGTGCCGGTTGCCAGCCGGAAATTCGCTATGTTCACGGCATATCCGACCCGTGCGTTTATCTCGTTAAGGCTAGCCCCAATGTAGCGATCTTCCTCTTGCAGGATATCGATCAGAGATCCAACTCCGAGCCGCAGCTTATCGCGTTGCGCCTGGAGCGCGGCGCGAAATGCATCCGAGGCCTCTCTCGCTTTTCGCAATTGCTCGACGCTGAACCTCAAACCCGTGGCGGCCACCACCACGTTCGAGGCGATGTTGCGTTCCAGGTCCGTACTGCGGAGTTGGGATTGTTGAAAGCCGGCTACCGATTGCACAAGCTGTCCCTCTGCGAGGTGGTTTCCAAAGGGGAAGCTGTAGCGGAGCGTTCCAATCACAGTAGGCCCGGAAACATTTTGGAAAGCGGAGGAAAGATACTTATCAAACCGGTTGGTCTCCTGAAGGCCCGCGTACCCGGCGCTGAAAACGGCGTCTACCTGAGGCTTCAACTGATTGCGTGCCGCCACCAGTAGCGCGTTCGAGGATTGAATTCGTTTTTTCGATGCAAGATAATCGGCTCTGCGTGTAAAGGCCTCGTGAATGTACTCGTCCAACTCCAGGTTGGTCATCAGGGTGTCGGGCTGTGAAAGGCCATCCGGGAGTGGATCGGTGGGCTCGGGAAGACTCAAGATCTGCGATGGGCCAACCCCCATGGCTAGCGCCAGAGACTGGGTGGCTTGCACGAGTCGCTGCTCCGCCGCAATTCGGCTCGTGGTACGATCCGCCAGATTAGCAACCACGTTGTTGATCTCCGATCGCGGAAGCTGGTCCGCATTGATTAGAGTCTGAACGTTTTCGAGCAAAACTCGCCCGCGATCCTCCGATTGTCTGTATAGTTCCAGAGTCTCCACCGCTCCGATCTGGTTCCAGTAAGCGCCGGCTGTCCCGGCGATCAATTGCGAGGCCGTCTGACTGAGATCATAAAAGCTGGCTTGCAGTTCAAACTCCGCGAATCGCTCGCGGGCTGTCACGACGGCGCGGCCGCGATTCCTGAGTAGCGGAATCGTAACCTGAAAAGACGCCAGAGAATTGTTGAGACCCGTTTGGTTCGTCAGGTTATCGTTGTTCCGGTCTAAATTCAAAACAGGCCCTATCGAAATACCCCAGGGAAGCAACTTTTGCAGGTCGAGAGTGGTCGTGGTCAAATTGGCGGACTGGGCTGACGTAAATATATTCGACTGCTTGGCGCTCAGTTGGGCACTCTTAGTCAATGGAGTGTAGACTCGCGATTGCTTCACTGACGAGCCGAGAACCGTATCGAATATCCCCCGTTCCAGGATTCGCGCTCCGCGGCTGATGTCTACTTGCCGCTCCTGTAGATGCAGTATGGGATTTTCGCTTAGCGTGATCCGGACTGCTTCGACGATGCTCAAACCAGACCCAGACGGAGCTGGAGCGGGAACCTGGGCGGAAACCCGGCCCGCTGCAAGCCACAGCAGTACCGGAAAAAGGCAACGAAAGATCAGCAATTTAGTAGGCACTAATCGTATCACGTTTTTAGCTGGCGCCTCTAAAACAGTGAGTGGAGCAGGCGGTTTCGCCTGCCCAGCGACCGAAGGCCGCCTTCCGTGGGGGCGCTACTAGCAAACTAATTGGCGAGAACTGGGATTCGATCATGTTGAGGTACCGGATCCTCGCTGAACACACCGCATAAAAAAAGACGATCCAAAGATTCCTGAATATGCTCTCGCGTCTTAACACCAGATGCAAATTGCTCAACTATCTCTTCCGTGGAATAGCGTCCCGCGTGGATCGATTCCGCCAGCTTCCGATAACCCGGAAAAGCCGGAGCATCGGAGGCATCCCGGAAATCCAGAGAATGCCAGCGCGTTGAAACGCGGAATCCATCGTCCAACGGCGCATAGACAATATCCGAACGAAACCGGATCGGCGCCTTGGCTGGGACCGAAAGCGGCATGTGGCTCTCGATCATTTGGTTGAGGACGTGGCTGAGTTCTTCGGCTGTTTCAAAGTGAGCCTCATCGAAGATCATGTAACCCAAAGGCCAGCGCTCGGTTGCGATACAGGGACTGACCAGTTGGATGGTTCGCGTCACCATGTTGATCAGGAAGCCAACGATACAGGCGATCGTTCCGGAAAGAGATTCATCTCGCTCGCCATTCCGCTTATCCGGCTTGCTCACCAAAGTGCGGCCCGCCTTCACCTTGGCTGCCGGTTGTGTGACGGGGAAGTTGGAAAAGATGCGGGCATCCGGCATCTGGAGCACCATCTCCGTGAATGTCAGATCGACGGCGGTGAAACCCCGATGGACGTGGTCGAGCATCTTCAACGAGAGAATCGACAGACGGTTGAGACGGCAGCCTTTGGCGGACGATAGTCTCAGCAGCGAGCGCATCCGATCGGGGTTTTTCAAAGCAAGCGCCGTAGTGATGGGAGGAAATACGCCCAAAATGTCGTGGAAATCCGACGCAAATTTTTCGTAATCCGGGTTGTCGAGCGGATCCGTGGCCCAATAGCAGAAGCCCGAGCCGGCCGCGCTACCGAGCGCATCGTCGAGCGCTTCCAGAACTCCGCGCCACTCGCCGCGCGTTCGATCGCCGTACACATAGTTCCCGCCGAAGCGTTCCGCGGAGATCGCGCAAAACCAGCAGCCAACCGAACACCCCTTACTCAATTCGAGGGCAACGGCGGGCCTGACCAGATACTCGCTCCCGGGTGGAAATTGGAAACGCAGGCGGGCCAACTGCCGATTCCGCCAGGCACGAAAACGCGGATTGCCGCTCGACGCGGCGCGCTCGATCAGTTCCAGCCCTCCCTGAGTTTGCATCACAAATTCCCGAAACCGCTCCAGGTTTTGGGTGAGATCGCCTCGGAACACCCCATCGTCCGCGGCATGGCTGGCATCGCGAATCAAACACGCATCCTGGACATCAATCGCAAGCTGCCAGCGCGCCAGAGCTTGTTCCGGAGCGAGTGCCAGCGCCTCCCGAAAGTCCGCATCGCCGCAAAAGCGCTCGGTAAAACGCTTAATGCCACTCATGATCTCAATCCTGCGGAGCAGGTCCTCATCGTCCAGCAACGATAGAGAACCTTCTCTTAGGCCCGTTACCGCCCTGAGATTGCGCCGGACGCTGGCCAGGTCAACGGGCATCTGTGAAACCCGATCCAACCGATGCCCAACCGTGCAGCAAGGCCTGTGCATCCACCGACGGTTGATAGAGCCGCTCCGCACCCTTCTGGTAGATCTGCCGCAAGACCTCGGGATCGGCCAATGCATAGGGTGACTGAATCGATTCCGGGCAGTATCGATGGTACACTCGCTCGAAGGTCTTCTGCAGCCCGCGATACTTTTCCTCGCTGCTCGCGTACGGCTCGTTATAAGCGTTCCGCAGCTCAGCGAAGACCTGTGCATAGTCACGGCGAGCCACTTCTGTATTGACCATCAGTTCAGCAATATTTTGGAGATACACATTCATATGAAACGAATTGCCAAAGAATCGCGTGTACTCGTTGCGGCCGAAGCGGAGGTTGAACGACATCGACGTGGTTGTGTATTCAAGATAGTGCCAGATACAGGCCGGCATGAATAAGGTTTCGCCAGCCTCCAGAACGCAGTCGTAACCTCGGACGAATCGCACGAAATCTTGTTTGTCTTCCTCTGAGAAGTTCTCCAGATTCCAACCGCCCTGGTTCCCCACCGCGTTCAGCTTTAAAGCCTGGCTGGGCGGTATCAATATGATCCGCTTGGTGCCAAACACCTGATAGAAGAACACATGCCGGTAATCGCCGTCGAAGTGAAGGTGCGCGAAATTCCCTTGGTTTCCGATGAAGTAGGAGGAAATGGCATCTTCATATCCGTCGTAAGGCGGCAAAGCGAATAAGCTCAGCACTTCCGGCGGCGTTGGCCGCTCGGAGCACATTCTGCGAGTACCTGGATTGGCGCGGACGAAATCCAGGTAGTCGTTCAGCGTCATCGTTTGCGGTTGTTCCGGTTCGGCTCCAACCACGGACGCCGCCTTCATCACTCCAGTGACATATTCATCCTGGACCGATAACGGAAGGTGGCCGAACTGTACCCTCGCGGCCTCGATGGTCTTGAATTTTGTAACCTCTTGTCCGTCGAATAAGCCGGTCAGAATGACGGGCCTGCGCTTGAGAAGATACTCCTCGCGGAAGACCTCCGGCGGCGGCGCGGGAATCCGTTCAATATCACCGGCCATTGCCGGCTCCACTCGACTCGCGAGAGACATCGATCAACGACTTCGAAGCGCTCTTGCTCTCATTCATGGATGCAAACCCTCCGCCCCACCTATTCTTTACGAACCGCACCATGGCTGTGTGCTGAGCCGGAACCAGCCAAATTACAAAAGGAATTCCTGCTTTGGCCTGCCGCGCATAAGCTTCCCGGTAAAGGGGGCCGATGTGAAATCTGCGCTGCAGGTCTTTACGTATGAAGCTGCAAGTATAACGGATCGTATCGGGCGCGGCGCGGTGAGTGATCACCCACCCGGCAGGCTCGCCTTTGTATCGTACCCCAATACTGTTGATGGGCTCGAGATCCTTCTCGTACTGAAAAGGAACCAGGTCATCCGGAATCCAGTTGCTCGCCTGCTGCCGGTCCAGGATGGAGCGCCGGTCCTCGTTCGTGATCTCAATCCAGGAGAAAATTTCGAACCCGGGCGCGGGATGCTCGGCCCGGCGGTACCATTCCCATTCCATAATGTGCTCGTCAGTCCGGCAGATGAGCATCTTCGCTTGCGGAGTTCCCCAATGCCGTTTTTCCAGAACGCGCTCCAGCGCGGGCGTGGTGGGCCGGTCGGCCAGATAGCTAATCTGTACGGTTTGTTGTCCTTCATTACGGAGTTCGGATTCGATCGCAGACAGCAAAGCTGTGCCGAGACCGCTACCCCGGTACGGCCGGGATACAAAGAGCGACCGCACGTCGCAACCGCCCTCTACGCCAATTTGGCCGAGCGCGAGTCCTGCCGGCTCTCCATCGATCCTCGCTCCGACCGCCACAAAGGGACCGTCGGGTTTGAGCTCGTTCAAAGAGCTTCGCATGGACTGAAAAACCAGCGCCAGGTAGGGATAGGCTCCGCCGCTGCTCAGACGCTCTAAACTAAACATCGCTCACCTGTTGCACCGAGTAGCACAGGCATTCTTGCCTGTGTTACACTTTGACGAAGACCCTGATGTTTTCAATCCGGTCTTTGCCGGCCGCCGGGCAAAAGAGCACTCTCGTGGACTCTTGTGCTTCAACTCCGGTGAGATATGTAGGCTGAACATCGCTCACCAAAACAGTTGCCAGGTTCCCTGGCACAACACTCCGTGCCCCTGCAAAGTAATGCGTTCGTCATCGGGTTCTAAGTCCTTCATGGCAGCTACTTGGTGATACCTCAGCCCGGAGTGCGTTGCCAGGCTTCCTAATTGGTAAGAGTGCAGCAGACTTTCGCTGCTGTTCAGCAAGTCGTGCAGTTCGGATTGCGACAGGCCTTCCGATCTTTCCATCCCAAAGTCCCAGACGTTCAATCCCGCGCCGGTCCTTGGCAATGCAATGGGTAGCGTTATCGAGATTGGGTTCAAGAAATCGACCGCTCCCGCGCCGCTCCAATCGACCACTTTGTGAGCGGTGTCGCAGTGAATCGGATTCGCGACCACATCCGCCTTACCTTTGGCGCGGAACCACTCCATATGCGTCAGATTCTGCGGATGCTCGAAAGACTCGTGCGACAGAAATATGTGAAATCCGGGTAGCGCCAGATTTTCGCGGTAGGTCACGGGCGCCGAAAAGTGCTGGCTCAACTTTTCGGCCACACGATCATACAGCCAACCCAGCCGTTCACGCAAAATCGGGTTGAAGCGCGCCGCCATGCGGTAATACGGCAGTAGCGGATTATAGGCGATGTCGAAATAATTCGACGCTCCCAGAGTGTAGAACGGCGCCACCGGGTGACGTTGAATCCAATGCTCCCGCATTTCCTGCAGGGCCGATCGAACCCTGGCGCACTCCTCCGCGCTCAATACCTCGATTTCGGCGACTGGATCCACCTGCGATGCTGTCATCACTGCACCCCCTCGGCAATCACATTGCCGGTACCGCGCGGCTGACCGGCAAAACGCAGCGCACGCCTGAGAAGAAAACGTCTTCGAAGATTCCCGGAATTCCGCTACATGCGTTAGATACGGACCCATCCGCCGCTTCACGAATGCCACCATCGCCGCATGTTTATAGGGCACCACCCAGATTCCCTCCGGCTTGTCGGTGAGAGTATCCTGGCGCCGGATTGCTTCGATGTAAACAGGAACCAGCCGGCCTCGGCGCTGCAGATCCATTCGCATGAAGCTACAGCAATAACAGATGACATTTTTATCGCGCCTCTGTGTCAGACACCAACCGACAACTTCTCCCTTGTAGCGAACGCCCAGGCTATTGACCGGCTCGAGCCCCACTTCGTATTGGAATGGAACCAATTCGTCCGGGATCCACTTCTCAGCCTTCTGCTTCTCGAGGATCGCCTCGCGCTCTGCGTCCAAAATGTTTACCCACGGAAAAATCTCGAAACTGCTGGGGAGAGAGCAGGCAGCCCAAGGCGCTTCCAACAGCGAACGATTCGCGCGGCAGATCAACTTTTTCGGCTGCGGTGTCGACCAGTGAGACTTTTGCAGCACTCGTTCCAACGCGGCGATTTGCGGTTTGCCCGAGGCATAGGTCAGCGACGCGCTGTGACAACCCCTGGACCGAAACTCTTCTTCCAGAGCTTTCAGCAGCATAGTCCCCAGGTTTTTGCCGCGGTGAGGCGCCTTCACGCACAGCGATAAAACGTCGCCGGGTATATCGGGAGACGCGGCCTGTCCGAGAACCAGGCCAATCGGCCGGTCGTCGATAGACGCGCCAAAAGCAATGGTTGGGCTTAGCTCGTAAAGCTCGAATAGAAGGTGAGTATAAGAAGGAAAAGTAAGGTCGCCGTAGCACGGTGCGGAGATCGCGTTTAGACGCTCGATTGAATACGGGGCTGTAAATTCCATCGATCGATTTCCCAATGTGAGTCGCCTGACGATTCTCGCCAACAACGAATAGAACAGTATCTTATGTGTCACCGCTAAAAAGCAACCAGTTCCCGAACTCAGACTGATCGGAACCGTACCGATGCACTAGTACATAGTCCTATAGGATTTTTCTGGCAATGCTGTTACACTGGGCTCAGCAATTCTCAAGCTAACAACGGAGGCGGCGTGAGACGTTTTGGTTCTTTTCTTCCTTTTCTATTTCTGGTCGTTTGTGCGGCAGGTGCTCCGGTGAGTCCCTGTCAAACCAAAAGCTTGGCCGCTTACGAGCAATCATCCTCGCCGGCCTGTCTGCAAGGGCTGTTTGAATACTCAAGTTTTATTCTTACCTCGGCGAGTATATCGAACCTGACTCGTTTGGACGTGGCGAATGCAATCACTGTGACGCCCAACGGCGCTGGTTTCTTTTTTTCTTCGCCCCTGTTCCAGGTTGCCGCTGGACAGAGCGCCAACCTCGGTATTCATTACGACTACTTTATCGATCCCGCTCCCATCGTGGTCGGTGCTGTTTTGGAACTTGACCCACCCTTTGGCAATGTGGATGTCGTGCAAAACTACGGTCTTCCCGATGCGTGCCAGACGGCATCGGTGAGCTTGGAAGTCACTCCTTCCAATCCGGTGACTACCAAGAGCTTCGGATGCTCCGTCTTCCAGGGCACTGTGGACACAAATATCTCAGTGAAAGGTCCCGCGGGTTTCGATCGGGTTGGAGGCCGCTTATTGTTCGATACCGGCACCGTTCCGGAACCTTCAACCATATTCCTGGCGGGGCTGGGTCTCTCGATCCTATTTTTTTGGAGAGGTCGTTCGCTTGGATGATTTAAACTAATCTAAATATGGCAGGGCTCAGCCGAATTGTACCGGCGCTTCTTGCGCTGGTCGCACATCCGGCCTTCCCCGCCAGCCTCAGTCCAGAAGCCGGATCGTTTCTCTTTCAACACTATCCTGCCAGCGTGTACGGGGCATCGCCTCAGAACTGGGCCATTGCGCAGGATCAGCGTGGCCTCATGTATTTTGGCAATACCGATGGGCTGCTCGAATACGACGGCGCTTCCTGGCGGAAGATCCTCCTTACCAACAAGTCCACGGTTTGGTCCCTGGCAGTCGATAGCCACGATACTGTCTTCGTCGGAGGGCAGGGTGAAATCGGGTATCTGCGCCCCGATTCCACGCGCACGCTGCAATATGTCTCACTACTTTCCCGCGTCCCCGAAGCGGACCGCCAGGTCGGCGATGTCCGCGGCGTGTTTGCGACTCCCCAAGGCGTTTTCTTCTGCTCCTCGGAACGGCTGATTCGTATTCGCGGGATGGAGGACGTCAAGGTATGGAGGCCCGTCTCGAAGTTTGGGTACGCGTTCTATATCCATGGCCAGCTTCTAGTGCGGGAGAAAGGCAAGGGTCTTCAGAGTCTGCGAGGCGATGAGTTGTCCGTCGTGGCCGGCGGCGATGCGTTCGCCGACCAGGACATTCGCGCTGCACTCGAGGTGCCAGATGGCCTGCTCCTGGATGCGGGCCCGGGTCTGTATCGATTGTCTGGTGGCCACGCCGCACCAGTCGCGACCGATGCCGAATCGTATCTGAACGAGAACGTCGTATACAACGCGATGCGATCCATGCCGGGCGGAGACATTGCGATCGCAACTCGCCGCGGGGGCCTGGTGTTATTAAACAGCGCAGGCGGGCTGGAGAGGGTGATTGCCCGGTCGAATGGATTGCCTAGCGATTCGGTGACTGCCATCTATACCGATCGGCAGGGGAATACGTGGCTAGCTTTGGCGGATGGAATTGTACGGTTTCAAAGCAATCTGACGGCTCTGGGGCAGGCCAACGGAATCCATGGAAACGTGGTCGCGATTGCGAGGCAGGCGGATGCTCTCTATACCGGCACGACGGTGGGACTCTATAGAATGAGTGTTGCCGCTCCCAAGGAACCGGTATTCGAGCCGGTGGACACGATCAAAGACGCTGTCCTCGCTTTGTTGCCTCTCGAGGACTATCTGCTGGCAGGCGGTGTTCACGGACTTTATCGCGTTACTGGTACCCAGGCTTCGCTGGCCGTGCCGGCAGACCTGGTCTTCGACATCACCCATTCGATTCGCGATCGCGACGTCCTGTACACGGCCGGCTCGGAACTGCTTTTACTACGGCGCGACGGCGATGGATGGAAGAAATCGGGCGTGGTGAAGCGGGCGGGCCAGGAATTTCGCAGCGTGGCCGAAGATAATAACGGGCGCATTTGGGCCACTACTCGTGTCGACATCTGGCGAATCGACTTTCGCGCCGATCCGCCTAAAACCGAACGATTCGACTCGAGTCACGGTGTACCGGCGGGATGGAAGAATGTCTACCGGCTCGGCAACTCGGTAGTGTTCGCAACGGAAAAGGGTCTTCTTCAGTTTTCGGAGCAGAGTCGTAAGTTCGAGCCCGATTTGGCGCTCGGTAAACAATTCGCCGACGGCAGCCGAGCCGTTTCCATCGCTCGCGAAGGTCCAGGCGAGAGCGTATGGATCACCGGCCAGGGATACCACGGAACCCTTCAATGGACTTCGGATGCTTTCGAATGGTTTTCGATGCCCTTGCTGCGTTCCGGCATCGAGGAGTTGTACGCACTGTGGCTCGACAAGGATGGAGTAGCCTGGGCCTCCGGAGCGGATGGCGCTCTCTTTCGATCGCAGCCCGCCAAATGGTGGAATCCGCAGGCGGGTTTTCAGGTCTTACTCCGGCGCGTGCAGGTCAGCGGCGACAAAGCTGCCGTGTTTGGCGGCGCCTCGGGAGAATCAGGTCCAATACGATTGCCGCATCGCGAGAACGCTTTGCGTTTCGACTTTGCCGCCGCTTCCTTCGAAGATGAGCCGCGTCTCGAATATCAGGTACGGCTGGAAGGCTTGGATCGGGACTGGTCCCCATGGACCGGGGAAACCCGTAAGGACTACACCAATCTCTTTGAACGAAAGTATCGCTTTCGCGTTCGGGCGCGCGATGGGCATGGCAAGATCACCCCGGAAGCGCTGTTCGATTTCCGGGTGCTCGCGCCCTGGTATCGAAGCTGGTGGGCTTACACGATATATGGAACCGCTCTTGGGCTCTTGGGCTGGCTGTTATTGCGTTGGCGAGTGCGGGTGCTCCAGGCTCAAAACCGGAAACTCGAAAACATTGTGGAAGAGCGAACCGCCGAGGTACGCAGACAGCGCGATCAAATCCAGGAAGAGGAGAAAAAGACGGAGCAGTTGCTTCTGAACATCCTGCCCGCCCCGGTCGCCGCCGAACTACGCTCGACGGGATCTGTCGCTCCCCTGGCCTTCGAGGACGTGACCGTGTGTTTTACCGATTTTGTAGGTTTCACGCTTTCGAGTGAAAAGCTGCCCGCTGCCAAGTTAGTCCCGATACTCAATGAATACTTCACGGCTTTCGACCGCATCATGGATCGGTACGGACTTGAGAAACTGAAAACAATCGGGGATTCCTATATGTTTGTGAGCGGAATTCCCGAGTTTCGCGCCTCCCACGCGGTAGACGCCGTGTTGGCCGCTCTCGAAATTGTGGAAACTGTCAAACAACTCGCGGTGCGCGACGGAAACGTCGTCGCCTGGAAAGTCCGTGCCGGTTTGGAGGCGGGGCCGGTGGTGGCTGGGGTTGTCGGCGTTCGAAAATTTGCGTTCGACATCTGGGGCGATACTGTCAATTTCGCCTCGCGCATGGAGTCGTGCGGTACCGCCGGGCGAGTGAATTTGTCGGAACGGATGTATCGCCGGGTTCGAGATTTCATCGATTGCGAGCCGCGCGGCCTGGTCCGGACCAAAGAAGGCCGCGAAGTGGAGATGTATTTCGCGCTCGGGCTGAAACCAGAGTTGGTGGAAGGCCCACTGCTCGATGGAATGCCAGTAGCTTACCGGAACAGATATGAGCAGGTGTTTTCAAACCCACCCCGCGCATTTCCGGATCTGGCCGTGTGCGAAACCCAGACGTAACGCAGCCGCGACCGTGAGGGAGCGGTTTTACACGGGCCGCTAGAATTCGAGGACCCATCCCTCGCGCGCGGCGTCCGTGTTCTCGAAATGCTTTCGCGCCTCATTGATGATGCTGGTAATTTTGGTATCGCAGTGGCTTGGATCGTGGTGGAACAGGATGAGATGTTTTACGTGAGCGTCCCGAGCGACCCGCGTGGCCTCTAGCCAGGTGCTGTGGCCCCAGCCCCGCTTCGATTCGTACTCCTCTGGTGTGAACTGGGCGTCATAAATCAAAATATCGGCGTTTTGGGCATACTCCCGCAAAACGGAATCGAGCTTCGGATCTCCGTGCTCCAGATCGCTGGCGTGAACAATGACCGCGCCGTCAACTTCAAGACGATATCCCCACGCTTTTTGGGGATGGTTCAATGGGAAAGACCGTACGGAGGCATCACGGATCTGCAACGCTCCGGGTTCGTTTTGAATAAACTCGCGCTTGGCCGCGACAAGCTCAAAGTTTACCGGAAAGTATGGATCGGACATCTGCCCTTTCAGGAATTCCTCAATTTCGTTCCGGGACCGGCCCGAGTGAAATGCGATAGCATTGGAAGGATTGTAAAGCGGAGAAAAGAAGGGTATTCCTTGGATGTGATCCCAATGAAAGTGAGTTAGGAGGAAATGGAGAGAGAGTTTCTCGCCTTGAAACTCTTCTGTCAGGGCCGCGCCCAGAGCTCGAACTCCGGTTCCCCCATCGATGACGATCGCCTCGCCGTGAGAGAGCCGGATCTCGAGGCAGGTAGTATTTCCGCCGTAACCCAAATTTTCCGGGGATGCGGTCGGGATGGATCCACGCACCCCATGAAATTTCAACTTAAGCCGGAAACTTTGGTTTATTTGTTCCACGCGTCAAGTAGATGGCCCAGGCGACGGTTTCCGCTCGTACTTCGGTGAGAATAGCACATCGGCGATAATCGGC
This sequence comes from Bryobacteraceae bacterium, assembly GCA_051000095.1. Taxonomy (GTDB): domain Bacteria; phylum Acidobacteriota; class Terriglobia; order Bryobacterales; family Bryobacteraceae; genus JBBSHP01. Next base: position 49,187 of record JBPCOQ010000201.1, read on the forward strand.
GGACGGTGCACCAGGTAAATCCTGCTGCTTTTAATGACCGGAATGCTGGTGCTAGCCCTGGACGCTTCCGAACAGCAAACCGGAATTCTCAGCCGCTTCGTAGCGCACCGGCCGGCCGAACTTGCGTACCCGTCCTTCGTCGCACGCGCGCTTCAGCCACGCCTTTGCCTGGGCCGGAACAAGCCCGAGCGATTCCTCGACTGTTTTCCCGGTTTTCGGCGCGGCCAGAGCAGCTAGCAAGGCCGGAAGGACGATTGTATAGGCATCCCCCGCCGGCGAGCCGGCAGAAACAAGCGAGCGCTCGGAAGGTTTAGAGGCCACATTCTGGGTGTTCATAGGTTGCTCCGGAGCCTTGGCTTCCTTCGCCGGTAACGGCGTCAATAACGGTTGCAGGTTGTCCCATGGCTCTGGCGGAAACGGCTTGGCGCCGCGTGCAAGCAGCTTGCGGTTCCCTTCAGCGGGCGTTTCAACATCTCTGACATACACTGGCACGCGGGCCCACTCGAGGGCTTCCGTAGCGCCGGACCAGGTCCCGCCGCTCTCCGCAGCGGAGGTTACGACCAGCGCAGCATCGCTAAGCGCATAAATGAGCTTGTTGCGCTCCATGGCCGTATAAGCAAACCATCGCGCTTCCGGATCGTAAGGCGAGATTAAAACCACACGATCGGAAATTAATCCGTCCCGATAACGGGCTGAGACTGCATGCCGCGCCAAGCTGTCCGCCAGAACTCCCATGGATGAACCGCCAGCCTCGAAGCAGGCCGTCATGGACTCGAGGTCGATGCCTCTAGCTCCGCCGGAGATCACCGCGATGCGCTGAGCGGCACACGCACATCCAACCAGCCGCGCGTATGCCAAATCATCGTCCGAGGCTTCGCGAGAGCCAACCACTGCGAACCCACCCAATTGAAGCAGCTCGCGATTGCCGGCTCCGAATAGCAAGGGAGGAGCAGAGGAGCCAAGGTAGGTTTTGTACCGAGGTGGGTAGCTGGAATCGCCGCGGCTGATTACCCAAAGGCCCCGGCTGGTCCACCGTTCCGCCATCAACCCCAAGGCCGCTCCCCTATCGAGCAGGGATTCCACGGTGATCCGGTCGAGAACCCCGTCCGGCAATTCCTTCAACCGCTCGCGGCCCGCGTTCGACAACAAATCGGCTGGTCTCATCGACCGCTCGCGCAGCCAGCGTGCTAGTGCGCCGTACTGTTTCGGATTGAGAGGCCGGCCCCCCCCATTGGCCTCAGTTTGACCGAGCCGGCCGCACAGCAGCAAGATCGCTTGCGTGTCGCCGCTCATTTTCCCACTCATCCTTACTCACTACTCTCCATCATCGGCCGATGAATCGGCCAAGGCGAACGGCAACACCGGTCCGGAGCCAGCCAGTTTCAACCTCACAGCCAGGATGGTGAACGTCCATCGGGAATCCACTATATCATCCACCAACAGCACCGGCGCGGCTCGTACCAGCCGTGCATCTACCGCAAACGAATTTTCGAGATTCCGCGCTTGCTGGAAGCTGTTCTGCTTGGTCTTCTGAGGCTCCGTATCGCGCAACTTCTGGATACATTCAACAAATGGCAGCCGCAGTTGCTCCGCCAGTTGCCGGGCAAAATCGGGCACCAGGGTGCTGTGCCGGCGGGACGGCACGCACGTGACCCACTCGGGTTCCAGATGTGGTTTCCACCTGGTGTGGATTAGTTCCGCCGCGGATCTCACCAGGCGAGTGTCAAATTTACCGTTGCGCTTCCCTGCGCGGACCAGGTCTCCCAAACCAGGATCGCCCCACCGGCACATTACCCGGCCCTCCTGCATCTGTAATTCCGGCGCGATCCTCCCTGGCTCCCCGTCGAATGAGCCGCCGGTGGACCGGTGCATCCGAGGCTCAATGGGCAGGTCGAGACGGTCCAGAAACCGGGCCGCTTCCTCAGCCAAACCCGCCGAATACGTCGCGCCCAGCCTGCTTCCCGTGCAATTGGCGCACTTGCCGCAACGGGCCGCGCGCGGATCGCTGAGCTCGCTGGACAAAAACTGCATCAGACACCGGTGGCTCGCCACATAATCGTTCATGCGCGCCTGTTCTTCGCGGCGTTGATTCGTGATCCGTTCGATCCGCTCGACCGGCATCTGCCATCGAACACTGGTCCGGACGTACCCGCCTGCATCGCGTTGCAGCGGCGCTGGTGATTCCAACAAAAGGAATTCGAGGATCTTGCGAATAGTTGAAGACCGCAAGTTCAGGCAGCGTTGGAGGCCAGCCCGGTCTAACGGGGTTCGGGAGTGTTCGACCGCCGATAGTATCGCCGCGACATCTTCCGCCGCCGGAAAAGCGGTGCGGATGAAATAATCGGCGATCTCGTCATCTTCCGAACCGCTCAAAAGGATGCCATGCGCGCACTCAATGGCGCGTCCCGCGCGGCCCACTTGCTGGTAATAGTGAACCACCGAGGCCGGGTGCTGGAAGTGAATCACGAAGCCCAGATCCGGTTTATCGAACCCCATGCCAAGCGCAACAGTAGCCACCAGCGCTTTGACTTCATTGCGCAATAGCATGTCTTCGAGTTGTTGGCGCTCTTCGTTACTGCGGCCGGCGTGATAGGCACGCGCGCTAATGCCTCGCTGTTGTAGCCAGTCCGCCACGTGCTCCGCGTCATGGACGGTCAGGGTGTAGATGATACCGCTGCCTGCCAGCCCCGGTACCCGCTCCGCCAACCATGCCAGTCGGCCTGCCTGGGAAGGTATTCGAATGTTCTCCAGACCCAGGCTATCCCGCGCCAGCGCCCCGCGGATCGTTTTCAGATGAGTTCCCAGTTGCTGCACAATATCGCTCAGGACCCGAATGTTGGCGGTGGCGGTGGTTGCAAGCACGGGAAGGTTTGGCGGCAGAGCGCGCAAGGTGCGGACAATCCGCCGGTAGCTCGGACGGAAGTCATGGCCCCAGTCGGAGATACAGTGCGCCTCGTCCACCACGAACAATCCGATGCGCCCGGCCACTGGCAGCAGGAATTCAGCCATGAACCGCTCGTTCTCCAGCCGCTCGGGTGAGATCAACAGCACGTCTACTCGATTGGCCAGCAGATCGGTCTTCACCTGAGCCCAATCCTGGGGATTCGTGGAATTAATTGTCTCGGCGCGCAGCCCGATTCGTCGAGCGGCTTCGATCTGATTGCGCATTAATGATAGCAGAGGAGAGATCAGGAGCGCACAGCCCGCGCCGCGATCCCTGAGGAGCTTCGTTGCCAGAAAATACACGATGCTCTTACCCCATCCGGTCCTCTGAACTACGAGCAACCGTTCCCGTCGCCCCGCTAGCGCTTCGATAGCCTGCCATTGGCCAGGATGGAATTCTGCGTGCGCTGACCCAACGGCTCGGCGCAACAACAGCAATGCTTGCTCTCTCATCGGTGAAAAATCGCCTTCTCAGCAGAATCTGTGGGTTGATTCCGGTTCCTGGAGTCGTCCCAGGTTGTGATACAGGGCGATTTCCATGGCTTTGTAAGTGCGAAAGCCGTAGGATCGTCTGGTAACCACTCGGATTTTGTTGTTGAGTCCTTCGACGGCACCGCTGGAAATTTCCCCTTTGGCCCGAAACCAGTTCAGGATGAGTGGTTCATGGGCCCGCAGCATCCGGGCGACTTGTTTCATTGGTTCGAGATGGCTGCGCAGGGCGCGGTAGCACCAGTAGTCGAGAAAGGCTCCGGCCCAGGTCACGTCTTTGTAGTGCCAGAAATGGAAAAAGGTCTCCTTCAGATCCCAGGCCCTTGCGGTGGCCAGTTTGCCGGCGAGCAGGGCGTTGAGCTTTTGCCTGGCGCGACCGCGGACCCGGCTGCCGCGGCGCAGTAACGGCCAGCGCATATGCTTGAGTTGCTGGGCCGCTTGCTTGCTTTTGGCCCGCAAGCGTGTGCTTTCGGCCCGCCGTACCTGATCCACCGCCTGATTCAGATGGCTGGTAATATGAAAGCGATCCAGCACGTGCAAGGCCTGACCGATCTGGGCCGCGATGACCTGCAGGTAAGGCTTCCACATATCGCTGCACACAAAACGCAGACCTCTTACTACCTCCGGTCCCAGTGCCTTCAGGCCTCGCCGCAACGTGGCCTGCGTGCGGCGGCGTCCCACCCAGAGCAATCGCCGGCACTGCTTGTCAATCTGGTAGATGACGGTCAGGAAGTTGTCTGCCCGCAGGCCGTGTCCCCAATGGATCTCGTCCACGCCAATGGATTCGACCCCGCGCAGCTGCCGGTGCGCCAGGCCGAACTCCACGAACCATTCCACCGACCGATAGACGGCTTCTCAGCTGGTCTGGAACGCGCGCGCCGTTTCCCGCCAGCTCAGCCGTCGCGCCCAACGGGCCAGGAACCCCATCATGGCGCAGGTCACCGGACGCTTGCCGTCGCTCCACGGAATGTGCTCGACTACTACCCCGTGCTCGGCACACTCCACCCGCCGGGGCGCGTAGCAAAAATACGTTGGGATCCCCCACAGCGGCACAAACAGCCAGCGCCGTTCCGGTAAGCGGTCATAGCCCGGCGTCGGCCGCCGACAGCGCGAACAGCGTCCGCGTTTCTTGCCATGCGGCCGCACGGTGATCTCGATCCGCTCCGGTTGGCCCAGGGAGCAATGCAGGCCCACCTCCTTGTAAACGAAGCCCACGAAACGAGCATTTTCTCATCGAAGAATGAGCCTGGATAAGAGGCGGAGCGGTCCGGCGCTGGGACTCCTTTCTGATTTGGTGTTAGCGGGTAGAAACTGCTTCGTTTTTGCATCCTTGCGCGTCTCTTCGG